>JAFTAM010000105.1 GCA_017458675.1 bacterium | reverse complement strand
TACGCGGAGATTCGAGCAGAGCGAGCGCGGAGCGGTAACGGCAAAGAAAACCGACATAGCGAAAATATGCAGAACATGCTTGACAGATTCTTCGCTGCGCTCAGAATGACAAAATGAGCTAACTGAGCGAAAACAGGCTTTCCGCATACATGCTTTGCACAGGTTTCGTTTTGCTCTGAAGCGAGCGTCCGAGCTCCGGATACGGCGAGCGCGGAGCGAAGCGCTAAACAAAACCGACACAGCGCAAACAGGCAGAACAGACTTTATAGATTCTTCGCTGCGCTCAGAATGACAAGGAAAAGGCTCAGGGCTGCAAGGAAAAGGCTCAAGGCTGCAAGGGAAAAGGCTCAAGGCTGCTTTAGGGGCCCGGCTCGGTACGGCGCGTCAGCGGGGCAGAATCCTATGGCTGCTGCGCAGCTCCTCCTGATAGGCGTAGGCGTAAACGACTTCGGCGCCCAGCAAAAACACCACAGCTACCACATAAAGCCAGGTCATTAAGCCTATCAGATACCAAATTGAGCCGTAAAAGGCCGAAACCTGTCCGAAGCGCACGCCGTATTCCAGATAAACCGAGCTGGACAGCTTCCAGGCTATTCCGGAGAAGAGAGCGCCGGGGATAAGGTAGTTGACGGGCAGAGCCTCGACCGGCAGCAGGCGGTACATCATCAGAAACAGCGCGCTGGCCCCCAGGGGAATCATGATCCAGGAAACTATAAAGCTCCAGATTAAAGCCTGATTGAAGGAAAAGCCCATAAACGAAGGCAGGGCGAAGCTGGAAATTACGTTCTGCACAAAACTGATAATGCCGGTAAAGCTCAAAAGGGCCACAAAAGCCAGACCGGTTACAAAGATCAGATACATGCTGACCAGGTTGCTGGAAAACCAGTTGCGCCGATTGGTCATGTTCCAGACCCGGTAAAGGCTGAATTCCATCGACACGAACATATGGCGGCCCGACCATAGGCCCAGAATCACGGAAATAATTACGTTGGTCCCGATATTTTCGGCCAAAACCGAGAGTTCTTTTTCAATCCAGGCGCTGGTGGCCGGCATGAGCTGCTGAATCAGACCCACCGTATAGGCCAGACCGTCCAGATTTTTTAAAGAGGTATGACTGACCTGAGAAAAGCCCATGACCACCTGATTGTGAATCCAGTCTATGGAAAAGATCCAGCCGAAAAAGGAGACCAGAACCAGACACATCGGAAAGAGAGAAAGGAAAGCATAAAAAGCTATGCCCGCCGCCAGAAAGGCGCAGTCGTCGCGGATGAAGTTGCGGATAACGTCGGCCAGCACCAACAGCCAAAAGCGAAAGGTGCGGCGTATTTTTATGCGTTTGCTCTCAAAATCGACCAAGGTATTTAACCGCGTGTTCTAATTATCAGTCAAACAAATCGTCGTGGCGCTTGATAATTTCAAATTCGGTGCAGTACTCTTCGGCTGTTTCCATAGAGATCTCTCTGATATGCACCAGATGTGACAAATGCAGATCCAGGGTCTGCATCCCTTCGGAGCGCCCCATCATCAGGAAGCTGCGGATCTGCGTATTCTTGCCCTCTCTTATGCAGCCGGAGAGACCGGTGTTGACGATCATGATCTCCATAGCCGCTACCCTTCCGCCGGAAAGGTTGGGCAGAAGCTGCTGACAGACCACCGCCCTCAGGGAACCGGAAAGCAGCGATCTAATCTGCGACTGCTCGTCGGGAGGGAATACGTCCACCAGCCTGGAGAGCGTCTGAGCCACCGAGGTGGTGTGCAGAGTAGCCAGAACCAAGTGGCCGGTCTCCGCCGCCCGCAGAGCCTGCTGAATGGTATCGAGATCACGCATCTCGCCTATCATCACCACATCCGGCGATTCGCGCAGAGAGGAGCGCAGCGCCTCGGCAAAGGTCAGGGCGTGGCGGCCCAGCTCGCGCTGCTCGATATAAGATTTCTGCTGAGGATGTATAAACTCTATAGGGTCCTCAATAGTAATAATATGCTCGACGCGGCTTTCGTTGATATATCTGAGCATCGCCGCCATAGTCGTCGATTTGCCGCAGCCCGTCGGCCCGGTGATCAGAACCAGACCCTTGCGGAAACCGGCGATAGTCTCCAAAACCCTGGGCAGTCCCAGGCCCTCCAGAGTGGGGATTTCGTTGGGAATGACCCTGAAGACGGCGCCGCGTCCGTTGTATTGGTTCAGAGCGTTGACTCTGAAGCGCGAAACCTCGGGCAGAGTATAGGCCATGTCCACGTCTCCCATAGTGACGAAGGTGTTGTATTCCTCTTCGCTCATAATGGGAAAGAGCATATTGGCCACTTCCTCTTCAGTCAAAAGCTCGTTATCCAGAAAATGCATCTTGCCCTGAATCCGCAGCGCCGGCTTGCAGCCCTGCTGGATATGGAGATCGGAAGCCTTCATCTTTACGGCCTGACGCAGCAGCTCTTCTAAAGTAACCATCTATCCTCTCCTCTTTCTGGAGATAAGCAAATCCAAATGATTGGCCAGTTCTCTCTTATCATGGCCTCTGTTGAGGGCGTCTTCGGGATCAATGAGATCTTCGCGGACCAGCCGCAGCAGATCGTTGTCCATAAGGCGCATGCCCTTGCCGCTGTTGGATTCTATTATGCTGACCAGCTGATGAATTTTATTTTCTCTGATTATATGGGCTGTAGCTTCGTTGTTAATCATCAGCTCTACAGCCGGAATTACGCCCTTGCCGTCCAGACGGGGAAGAAGCTGCTGAGAGACTATGGCGTTCAAGCTGTCGGCCAGCATAGTGCGCACCTGCCACTGCTGATTGGGAGGGAAAGAACTGATCAGGCGGCTTATAGTATGAGTCGCCGAAGTGGTGTGCATGGTGCTCAGAACCAAGTGGCCGGTCTCGGCGGCGGTAATGGCCAGCTGCATAGTTTCCAAATCTCTGAGTTCGCCTACCACGATGACGTCGGGATCTTCGCGCAGAGCCGCCGTCAGCGCTCTCTGAAAGCTGCAGACATGTACGCCCACCTGGCGCTGAATGATCATGGCCATATTGTTTACATGCACATATTCGATAGGATCTTCTATCATAATCATGTGCACGGGCTTAGTGTCGTTTATATAGCGGCACATAGCGGCCAGAGTGCTGGTTTTTCCGGAGCCGGCCGGCCCGGTGACCAGAACCAGACCGTTGCGGTTCATAGCAAAGCTGGCTATATTTTCCGGAAGACAGAGCTCTTCTATCGTTGGCGGAAGCCAGGGGATCAGACGCATGGCTATCGACCAGCCGCGGCTCTGCAGGTAAGCGTTGCACCTGAAGCGGCACAGGCCGACCTCCTCAACATCGCTTTCATAAGCAAAATCAAGGTTGAAATTATCCTGGAGATTGCTGTATTCCTGAGGAGTTAAAGCGATCTTCAGAACCTCCTCCAAATCCTGCGATTCTATTTCAGGCATGTTCATAGGAGTCAGCTTTCCGTAAATGCGCACAGCCGGAGCGTAGCCGGAAGCCAGCAGAAGATCGGAACCGCCGGATTTAATCATTTCAGAGAGACAGTTATTCAGAGAAAAAGACATATCCGGTGCAATTTCTATCGTTTAATGCTCTAACCTTCAAAAACAAGACAAAATGGCAAATTAACGGAAAACAGAGGAAGAAGCGCAGGAACGGCCTTTCAGGCGGCTGAGCATAAAAAACTTTCAGCGGACACGTTTAATTTCCGCACAGATTCTTCGCTGCCGCTCAGAATGACAAAGCGATCCATGTTATCCTGAACCGCAAGGCTAAGACCCTTAACGAACAAATACTTCGCTGCTCTCAGATTGATAAAGGGGTCCATGTCTTCCTGAGCCGCCAGGCAAAGGATCTTTACCGCTCAGGTTATCGGCTCAGAATAGCAGCAAGCAGACTCAAAAGCCGGTTTCAGCTCAGACTCTTTCCCAAATCCTCGAGCTTCTTCAATCGCCGGCTGAGAGTGGTTCTGGCCAGAGGAGGCGCAAACATGGCGCAGAGTTCTCTCAGAGAGGCCTCGGGGTTTTCCAGGCGCATATTTCCCACCTCCTGCAGCTCGGGATTCAAACCCGCCCACGCTTCACTTTCCATAAGCGCTTTAATATAACTAATCTGCCGGACCGAGGCTATGCTGGTTCTGGCTAAATTGGCGCTTTCGGCGTTGACCCGGCGGGAGACCTCGCCGCGGGTCTCTTTTAAGGCTCTGACCTCTTCATAGTTTAAACGCGCAGAATTGGCGCCGATAACGCTCAGAGCCAAAGCCGCCTCCTCCGCCCGCCTCAGAGAGACCGCCCAGGACGAACGGCGCTGAACCATAACCGGCTTGAGTCCTTCCAGAAGCAGACAGTTTCTGACCGTATGGGCCAGCTCCCGGTCAGGCAGCATCCATTCCAGGTTATATTCTTTTTTGGGCTCGGAAATAAAGCCGAAACACAGAAAGAGACCGCGCAGCCAACTGCGTCGGCAGCAGCACTTCAAGCTCCGAAGCCCCTTGGATAAGGGCCTTCTGTCAGCGTCATTCGCAGCCTCTTCAATATATCTGCAGCCCCGATAAGCGCCGTCAGCCTTGGAAAAGAACAAATCGCAGCCGCCGAATTCCCCATTTTCAAGCTTCTTTTCGTCCATCAGCGCTAAAGCCTCTAAGGCGGCGTCAACGCTGGGAAATCTTGGGGAATCCAGAAATTTTAATATATAATAAGCTTCGCCGTCCGCCCTGTTTAGGCTTTTCTCGGAGGCTTTTCTAGTCCACGCAAAGTCAATATCAAAGTATTTGAAAAGTTTTACCGCATAGCGAGCCGTACTGGGCGAGGAAAAACACAGAGCGCTGCCCGAATAAAGCCTGTAGCTTTTTACCGCATGCAGAAGCGCGGACAAAATATAAGGCCGGCAGCAGACGGAGGGACGGACGGAAGCTATCTCGTCCCTCACCTGATAAGAAAAAGAATTCTGCCTAAGCCTCTTCATCTTCGTCTAATCCGGGAAGATTCTCATAGAAGTCCTCGTAGGATTCGCTGCCTTCAGCCTCTTCGGCAAATTCCTCATTATCGGCCGCAGCTTCGCCGCCTTGACCGGCGGCGACGTTTTCAAAGCTGTCCAAATCATCCATAGAGGCGGAATTCCGATCCTCCTCCACCACATAAGCCAGAGCAACTACCCGGTCTTCTTCGCCTACGTTAATGAGGCGGACGCCGCCGGAGCCGCGGCGGCTCAGACGCATGCCGCCGACGTCGGTGCGCACCGTTATGCCGTCCTTGGTGGAAACCATAATCTGACTGTCCTTATTGACGACCAACGCCGAAACCACCTTGCCGCTGCGCTCATTGATATTGATGCCCACGACGCCCTGGCCGCGCCGGCCCTTGACGCTGAATTCGCTCAGCCTGATGCGCTTGCCCATGCCCTTTTCGGTAACTATGAGCAGCTGCTCGCCGTGAGTCTCCGAGCCGAATCCGGCAATATAATCGCCTTTGCGCAGATTGACGGTCTTTACGCCCATAGAGCCGCGCCCCATAAAGCGAACAGACCTTTCGGAAAAGCGCAGAACCCTGCCGTATGCGGTGACGATAAACAGAGAGACCTCGCCTCCGACGCTGTCTTCGGCAGGAGCGCCGTCCTCAGAAATATCCTCTTCGGATTCCTCGCCTTCTCCGTACTCATAAACCTCGCTGTCGGCTGCCTCTTCCTCAGCTTCGGCTTCCTCCGCCTCTTCAAGTTCCTCAAGCTCCTCGGCGGCGTTTTCGGCTCCGTCGTCTTCGGCCTCCGCTTCGTCTTCCTGAGCAAAGCCGGAGGTAGAATAGACCGCCGTCAGAAGCTCGTCGTCCTCGCGCAGACGCAGAGCGATCTTGCCTCTGGAAGGCACTCTGGCAAACTCCTGCAGCCGAGTGCGCTTCACATAGCCCTGAGCGGTGAGCGTAATTATGCTGCCCACCTCCTGGCCGGCCTGCAGAGGAATGACCACAGCCACTTTTTCATCCGGTCCCAGGCTGAGCATATTGACCAGAGCCGTGCCCATGGAGCCGCGCTTATTGGTGGGAAGCTCATAAACCCTGAGTCTGTAGACGCGGGCTTTGTTGGTGAAGAACAGCAGAGAATCGTGAGCCCGGCAGGTAAAGAGCTGCTTTAAGGTGTCGTTCTGCTTTAATTTCAGGCTGCTGCGTCCTCTGCCGCCTCGGGCCTGAGTTCTGTATTCATTGAGGCTGACGCGCTTGCAGTAGCCGCTCTGCGAAAGGGTCACCACAAACTGATCGTTGGTGATCATGTCCTCAACATCGATATTTTCACCCTCGGCCAAAGTTATGGCGGTGCGCCGCTCGTCGGAATAGCGCTGTTTGAGCTGGGTCAGCTCGTCGCGGATGACGCCGTCGAGTTTGGCGCGGTCCGCCAGAAGCGAACGGTCATAAGCGATATCCGCCAAAAGCTTTTTATGTTCTTCGGCAAATTTATCGTACTCTAAGCCGGTCAGACGCTGCAGACGCATATCCAAAATAGCCTGAGCCTGAATCTCGTCGAAGCCGAAAGCTTCGCACAGGGCGGCGCGGGCGCTGTCCGCATCGGAAGAATTCTCGATGATTTCGATTATGGCGTCGATATTTTCCAGGCCCTTTAAGATGGCCTGAACTATGTGCTCGCGGGCCAGAGCTTTATCCAGCTCGTACTGAGTGCGCCTGGTGACGACCTCTCGCCTGTGCTCCACATATAAGCCCAAAATTTCCTTAAGGGTAAGCAGACGGGGAACGTTGTTGACCAGAGCCAGCATAATGGCGTTGTAATTGGCCTGCAGATTGGTATGCTTCAGAAGGTTGTTCAATACGATTCTGGCGTTGGCCGAGGCAGCCAGCTCAATGACGATGCGGATGCCTTTGCGGCTCGACTCGTCGCGGAGATCGGTTATGCCGGTAATGACGCCGCCGTTTACCTTGGCGGCGATATCCTCAACCAGCTTGGCCTTATTGATCTGGAAAGGAATCTCGGTAACGATAATAGCCTGCTTGCCGGGGCGGACCTCCTCAATGGAGGTAACCGAGCGCATCCTTATGCAGCCTTTGCCCGCAGCATAGACGTCTCTGGCGCCTTTCTGCCCCTCGATAATGGCGCCGGTGGGAAAATCGGGACCGGGAATATAGCGCATCAGTTCGTCAACGCCGATATCCTCGTTTTCCAGATAAGCAAGAACGCCGTTGACGACCTCTCTGAGATTGTGAGGGGGGATCTTCGTCGACATGCCGACGGCTATGCCTTCGGAACCGTTGATAATTAAATTGGGAAGCAGAGCCGGCAGAACGACGGGCTCCTGAACCGATCCGTCAAAATTGTCCCGCCAATCGACGGTATTTTTGCCCAAATCGCGGACCATTTCCATGGCTATGCGGGCCATCTTGGCTTCGGTGTAGCGCATGTGAGCCGCGCCGTCGCCGTCTAGAGAACCGAAATTGCCCTGGGGCCACACCAGAGGATAGCGCATGTTGAAGGGCTGAGCCATGCGCACCATGGCGTCGTAGACCGAAGCGTCGCCGTGCGGATGGTAGCGGGCCAGCACGTTGCCTACCGTCGAAGCCGACTTGCGGAATTTCTTATCGGGGGTTATGTGCTCTTCAAACATAGTATAGATGATGCGGCGGTGGACCGGCTTGCAGCCGTCGCGCACATCCGGCAGAGCTCTGGCAATAATTACGCTCATGGCGTAATCTACATAAGCCTCCTTCATGCCCTCTTCTATCGACATAGAGTCTATAATATGATTATCTTCCATAACCTCATATCCCAAATCAGTAATCTGAATATAAAATTCACTAAACGTATGCTGCCTTGCCGAACATCAGGCCGGATTCTTCGCTTCGCTCAGAATGACAGGGGCGATTATGTCATCCTGAGCCGCCGGCGAAGGATCTTTGCTGATATAGATTCTTCGCTTCGCTCAGAATGACAGGGGCCAAAACTGCTCATAATGACAGGAGCGAAAACAAGCTCAAAACGGCGGGGGGACTATTCAGGTTCTCCGTCGTCTTCCAAAAAGGAACCGTCTTCCTCCGCTTCGTCCGCGTCCCCGCCATTTTCGGAAATATCTTCAGCCTCGGCGTCTTCGGCCTCGCTCTCCGTTTCTCCGGATTCGCCGTATGCGTCCCCGCCGTCGCCGGCAGACTCGGCGGCGTCGCCGACCTTAGCCGCTTCGGAAAGTTCTTCGCTGAGAGAAATATCTATAATGCGGGTTCTGCGCTCGTCTCCGTACCGGGCCTTGATATCTTCCAGCTCGGTTATGATGACCGCGCCCATCTTCTCGCGGCTGGCCAGCAGACCCTCCAAATAAGCGACGGTCTTTTCCAGGGATATCTTTTCCTCTTCCAGCTTGCCGCGCTCGAGGTGTGTGAGCTTCTGCAGGCGCATATCGAGAATGGCCTGAGCCTGAATTTCGCTGAAGTCCCATTTTTCCATCAGAACAGCCTTGGCCTTGTCCGGACTGGGACAAGCTTTGATAGCGGCAATTATTTCATGGATATGCTCCAAAGCTTTCAGCAGGCCTTCGACTATATGCAGACGGGCCTTAGCCTTGGCTAAATCGTATTCCGTCCTGCGCGTCACTACCTCAAAGCGGTGCTTGATAAAGTAATTTAAGATCTCTTTGAGGTTCAGAACTCGGGGACAGTTATCGACCAGAACCAGCATAATAGCTCCGTAAGCCGTCTGCAGATCGGTGTTGGCGAATATCTCTCTTTCGGCGATATCGGGATCGGTTTTCTTCTTGAGCTCGAAGACGATGCGCAGCCCCTTGCGGCTCGATTCGTCGCGCAGATCGGATATGCCGTTGATCTTCCTGTCCTTGATGGCCTTGGCCGCCTTTTCCACCAGCTTGGCCTTGTTCACCATATAAGGAATTTCATCGACCACTATGGCCGTGCGTCCGTTTTCCGCCTCTTCGCGGTGGACTACCGAACGCATCAGAATTCTGCCCTTGCCGGTCTCATAGACGGATCTAATGCCGGCGCTTCCCATGATCAGACCGCCGGTGGGAAAATCGGGGCCCTTGATATGTTCCATCAGGTCTTTGACGCTAATTTCCGGGTTTTCCATAAGAGCCCGGCAGCCGTCTATGACTTCGCCCAAATTATGGGGAGGAATATGGCCGGACATGCCCACGGCGATGCCCTCGGAACCGTTAATCAGCAGATTGGGGATAGCGACCGGCAGAACGACGGGCTCCTCGGTGGAGTTGTCAAAGTTGGGACGCCAATCTACGGTATCTTTGCCTATATCGGTCATAGTCTCCATGGCTATGCGGGCCAGCTTGGCTTCGGTATAGCGCATGTGAGCCGGCGGATCTCCGTCGACGGAACCGAAATTGCCCTGAGGCCACACCAGAGGATAGCGCATGTTGAAGGGCTGAGCCATGCGCACCATAGCGTCATAGACGGAGGAATCGCCGTGCGGATGATAGCGGGCTATGACGTTGCCCACCGTCGCCGCCGATTTGCGGAATTTGCGCTCCGGCGTAATATGTTCCTCGAACATGGTGTATAAAATACGCCTATGAACCGGCTTTAAGCCGTCGCGGACATCCGGCAGAGCTCTGGCGACGATGACGCTCATGGCATAATCCACATAAGCGTCCTTCATCTCCTGTTCTATTAAAGCCGAAAATACGGTATTTTTATCTTCCATAGAAAAACAAATCCTTGATTAACCGGAAACGGCCGGTAAACCGCCGCTGTGACGGATTATCTGCAGCTTAGTATTCTAAGCGGCAAATCATCTTAAATATCCAGATTCTTTACCGTTCTGGCATATTGAATAATAAATTCGCGCCTGGGCTTGACCTCGTTGCCCATGAGTACAGAGAAGATTCTGTCCGCCTCAACTCCGTCCTCCAGCTCGACGCGCTTCATTACTCTATGCTCGGGATCCATAGTCGTATCCCAGAGCTGCTCGGCGTTCATCTCTCCCAGACCTTTATAGCGCTGGATTTCGACTTTATCGCCCATTTCCGCAGCCAGACGCTCGCACTCTTCGTCAGTATAGACGTATTCGCGGCGCTTGCCCTTGGTGAGCAGGTACAGAGGAGGCTGAGCCACATACACGTTGCCGGCGGTGATCAGCTGAGGCATATGGCGATAGAAGAAGGTCAGCAGCAGAGTGCGGATATGAGCGCCGTCCACGTCGGCGTCGGTCATAATTACCAGCTTATGGTAGCGGAGCTTGTCAATATTGAAGTCCTCTCCTATGCCGGTTCCCAGAGCGGCGATCATCGACTTGATGACGTCGTTGTTGAGCATCTGGGTCTGACGGGCCTTTTCGACGTTCAAAATTTTGCCGCGCAGAGGCAAAATAGCCTGGAAGCGCCGCTCGCGTCCCTCTTTGGCCGAACCGCCGGCCGAGTCGCCCTCTACGATAAAGAGCTCGCACTCCGCCGGGTCCTTGCTGGAGCAGTCGGCCAGCTTGCCGGGCAGGGAGCAGCTTTCCAGAACGCTCTTGCGGCGCACGCTCTCTCTGGCCTTGCGGGCCGCCTCCCTGGCGTTTTTAGCCGACTGGCACTTTTCAAAAATAGCCTTGGCAATATCGGGATTCTCCTCCAGGAAGGCCGTATAAAATTCGTCCAGCACATTGTCCACGGCCTGACGGACCTCGGGATTCAGAAGCGATATTTTAGTCTGGCTTTCAAACTGAGGGTTGGAAAGCTTGACCGAAAGGACCGCGCACATGCCCTCGCGCACGTCCTCGCCGCTGAAGTTTTCTTCCTTGTCCTTGAGCCAGCCCCGGCGGCGCACCACATTGTTGGTGATCCTGGTCATAGCGTTGCGGAAGCCGGTAACGTGGCTGCCGCCCTCATAAGTATTGATGTTGTTGGCAAATGAATAGAAATCTTCCTTATAGGATTTATTGTACTGAACGACGATCTCTACGCCGACAACGCCAATCTCTTTTTCCGCAAACTTCACGCTCTTATCCACATAGAAGGGCTTATGCAGAGGCTCCTTGCCTTCGGAAAGATAGGAAACGTACTCCCTGATGCCGTCTTTATAATGAAAAGAACGGCTGCGTCCGGTATTTTCGTCAATTATATCAATAGTTAAGCCGCGGTTGAGGAAGGAAAGCTCGCGCAGACGCTCGCTGAGGCGCTCATAGGAAAAGACGGTAGTTTCCGTAAAAATTTCGGGATCGGGCTTCAGAGTAACCTTAGTGCCCGTTTTGCCCTCAGCGCCGTCAAAAACCTGCATATCGCCGTCCACCAGGCCGCGTTTAAATCTCTGCACAAAGCGCTTGCCCTCGCGGTAAACCTCCACCTCCATGTATTCCGAAAGAGCGTTGGTGACGGAGACGCCCACGCCGTGCAGACCGCCGGAAACCTTGTAGCCCTTGCCCTCAAATTTACCGCCGGCATGGAGCTGAGTCATGACCAGCTGCAGAGTGGGAATGCCGGCGTCCGGGTGAATTCCCGTAGGAATGCCGCGCCCGTTGTCCTCTACGCTGACGGTTCCGTCTTTAAGTATAGTTACGGTTATATGGTCGCAGGCTCCGGCTAAGGTCTCGTCTATGGAATTATCAATAACCTCAAAGACAATGTGATGGAGGCCGCGCACGCCCGTGTCGCCTATATACATGCCGGGACGCAGGCGCACGCCCTCAAGTCCCTTGAGGACCTTAATTTCATTTTCGTCGTACTGCTCAGTTACGAGCTGAGGCTCGGATTCACCGCTCTCTACAGATTCAACCGCAAACTTCTTGGTATTTTCCTCGTCAATACCGGACGTATTTTCCAATGATCCGGCAGAATATTCAGCAGAATCCATGAGACCTCCAAAAAATAAAAAATATACCGCCGCGCTTAAAACGCATAATTACGCAGACGGCAGTATCTGCTGCGCTGTCTAAAATTCAACCTCTTCGGCTTCGGGCGAAACTTCGGCATTTTCTTTATTATGTTCCGGCTCTTCGGCAGCCGCTTTTTTTAAGGTTCTGAATTTATCAATTATAAAAGCTGCCGTTCCGAATACAAATGAGCCTACGCAGAAGCCTATTAAAATGTTCAAAAATCCCAGACTCTCGGACATTCCTTCAAAATCTCCGTCATTTTCCGGGGTTAAAAACCAAAATAAAACGCTTACGATTATACCTCCTGCCAAAGGAGGCACAACGCAGCCGGCCAGACCGAAGCTTTCCAGCTTAGTCTCTCTCAGCACGGATGAATTATCTGTTGACAGCGAAGAATTCATAAACAAAAATTTAATCTCATAAAATCAGATATCTCTTTGAAATAAACGAAACAATCTGTATAAACTTATTTAAATTCTTATGTTGTCAGGCTAAATCCTGCTTAGATATTTTTAGGCTTAATAGATATAAAATTCCTAAAACTTCAGATTTTATAAAATATAAATAATTATATATTATTCTGAGACCGAGCAAAAATATTATTATACATATTCAGGGCCGCCTGACGCATCTTCTGAACGGAAAAATGATCCCTGACATGTTCGCGGGCTTCTCTTCCCAGTCTGTGCGACAGTTCTGTGTCGTTCATAAGGAGCTCTATTCTCTGAGCAAAGCCTTCAAGATCGCCGGGCTTTACCGTCAGAGGACTGCTGAGAGGAACGGCCTCTGAAATTCCGCTGCTTTCGACGGCAATCGCCGGCAGCGCGCAGGACTCGGCTTCGGCGGCCGCCAGCCCCTGCGTCTCGGTTTCGGAGGCAAAGAGCAGCGCCTGCGCGGAAGCGTAATAATGTCTGAGTTCCTCTCGTCTGCGCCAGCCTAAAAAAAACACATTTTCTGCGATACCCAGCTTTTCGGCCATTTTCCTTAAGCTCTGTTCGGCGGGACCGCCGCCTATCAACGCCAGCTTGGCCGATATGCCCCTAACCTTCAGCAGAGCCAGAGCCTTAAGGATAAAGTCTATCGACTTTTCATAAGCCAGGCGGCCTACGTATATAAAGGGCTTTTCCCGAAGTCCCAGTTCCTCTTTAAAGATATCCTCTCTGCCCTCTCTGAATTCTTCGGTGTTTATGCCTGTAGGAATCACATAAATATCTTTTCGGCAGCCCTGAAGCCGAATGCGTCCCTTAATGGAAAAGCTGGGAGCGATAACGGCCTCGGCGCCCTGCCAGAACATCCTTATCCACTTCAGAACCAACAGCCGGCTCAAGTTTTCAGAAAAGGGAAAATAAGTGAGATATTCCTCAAAAAGCGTATGATGAGAAAAGACATAAGGCAGACCCTTGAACCGAGCCCAGATCATGGCGGCGAATCCCAGGCTTCCCGGAGTATGTATATGAATAATCTGAGGCTGGAATTCTTCCAGCTCACGCCAGATTTTTAAGGGCCAGAACAGACCTATGCGGTTGTCTCTGAGCTGCGGCAGAACCATAGAGGCGGTTCTGGCCAAAATTAAATTTTCGGCGGGACGGCTCAAACAATCATCGGGAAGGAGAGAATTGCGAAGACCGCTTTCGACCGCGGGAACCAAAAGAAAGACGGGATGTCCCGTTTCGCCGAGACTGCCGGTCAGAGTCCCGACGGAAGCGGAAACGCCGTTTACAGTAGGAAAATAACAATCTGACACATGAGCCGTACGCATATCACACTTCACTTATTCTGCCGGAACTTACTTCAAAAAATCTGATTTTTTCCTTGTCTGCATCCGCAAAGGCCGCGCTGTGAGCCGCAGTTATAAATACCTGGCAATTTAAAGAAAGAAGATAGGAAACCAACAGCCTCACTCTGCCGCCGTCCAGTTCGGAAAAGCAGTCGTCTAAAAGAATTATGGATTTTTCCCGGTTAATTTCCGCCATTACCTTTGCTTCCGCCAGTCTTAAGGCCAAAACTACGCTGCGGTGCTGTCCCTGAGAACCGAAATATTTTAAGCTTCTGCTGCTCTTAATGCTGACGGTAAAATCGTCCGTATGAGGACCGATACCCGCAGTGTTTCTCAAAATAATGCGGCTGCGGCGTTCCTTTAAATTTAAAAGATAACTCTCTCTTGCCAGCCTTAAAAGTTCTTCGTCAATATCCCGCTTTATAAGAAGCTCTCCCTGCGCATAGACGGAGCTGAGCTCTCTCAGACGCCGGAAAAAATCTGACTCGTCCGCCGGCAGAGCTTTGCTTCTATAATCGAGCTTCAGAAGATCTTCGCTGTCGCCGGAAAGCTTTCCGTAAAAATCGGCCGCCAGCGTCTCAATATATTCCAGCAGCAAGGCCCGAAAACAGATAATGCGGGCGCCGAATTCCAAAAGCTGAACATCCAGGGCCTCCAGCAAGGCTTTATCAGCGACAGATAAATTTTTATAATATTCAGATCCCAGATCTTTCAGATGCAGAAGCTTGTTCTTCTGCTGAAGAACGTTTTTATATCTGGAAAGGCAATCATAATATATAGGAGAGATCTTGCATAAAAGCACGTCCAGATAACGCCTTCTCAAAGAAGGAGCGCCCTGAGTAAGACTCAAATCCCCGGGTACAAACAGAGTGAGCAGCACCTCGCCTAAAAAGAGCCCCAGCTTTTTGACTGCGCTCCCGTTTACAAAAATGCGGCGCTCCAAACTGCCGTTTTCCTCAAGCCAGCGCATGGCTATATCCTTCAGGCGTCCGTCGCCGCACTCTATCTGCGCTTTAATTTCCGCAAAATTATTATCCCATTTCAAAAGTTCTCTTTCGCTGCGGACTCTGAAGCTCTTCGAAGAAGACAGTATATATAACGCCTCAAGAAGGTTGGTTTTGCCTTGGGCGTTTCTGCCTTGAAGAACGTTGATATATCTGCTCGGGCTGAAATTGAGCTCGCCGTAATTGCGGAAATTTTTTAAACTGATATTTTTAATAAACATACTGGCTGCGCCATTTATAAAGCCTGAAGGCTCGGCGTCATCAAATTTACACTCTATGTCGTTATGAGCGGCCGCGAAAAATCCTATGTTCGGCAGCCTGCAAAATCCTTAAGCAGACTAAGAAAACAGCATTTTCAGACATCGGCGCAGATTAAAAAATGATTATTTCAAACGGCGGCTAAAACATCATAATATATGGACAAAGACGAAAATAATTTTTATAAAACCGAAAATAATCTTTTTTTTAAGGTACTGTCAAAAAGTATTTCACCGGATGATTTAAGATTGCTTCAGATTATGACCTTCTGGCTGAAAAATCCCGGACGTCCCATTGCCGATTATGCCTTCCCCTACAAGTTGGATTCTCAAAGCGGAATTCTGGAAATAATCTGTTATCCTCAGGCTTATGCTCAAGAGATTATGTATTTCAAAAAAGATATCATTGACGGCCTGAATAGCAGTATTAAAGATTTGAATATTAAGGATTTTAAAGTCAGCGTTGACAGACTGAAGACGGAAAAGCTCAAGGAACAGATCCCGGCCCGGGCGCCCAAAATTACGGCAGTATCCTCCCGAGTTTCAGAAAAGGTCCCTTCTCCGGACGGTCAGACCGCATACGGAGGAATAGCCAGATTGAGAGAAATCAGCCGCCGCATCTGCGAATTGGAGTTCTCCCGGGGCGCTCGGAAATGCAGAAAATGCTCTCTTCCGGCCAGACGGGGAAGCGATCTCTGCAGCCTGTGCAGAGGCGAGGAAAGAGAAGCCGTCGACAGTACCGTCATAAGATATCTGAACAGCGATATTTACCAATACCGCCCCGGCTGCAAGCAAACCGTTCTGGAACGCATAAACGCCGAACTGGCGGCCAAAAAGCTTCCCAAAATAGATCTGGAGCGCTACAACAGCCTGAAGAAAAAAATTCTCAGTCAAAATAAAAACGAAATCTGGAAATATATTTATTCCCAACCGGAGGGCAGCATAATTGACAATCGGCTGTCCGCGATGCTGGTCGAGCTGGCCTGCCTAATCAGCGAAAAAACTCTTCCGGAGCTTGACGATAATATACTGCTCAAAGCCCTGGGACCTTCGCTGGCTTCAATTTACAACAGCAAAACCGTAAGACACATAAGGAGTTCGAAAAAAAATTCAAACTCTACTCGCCGTCAAGCTCCTCCCAGTTAAAGGTACGCTTTGATTTAGCCGGCGGACGGTTGACTATGCCGGGCGAGAAGCTCTGATTAGCGCCTGCAGGCTTAGGCTTAGGCTGAGCCGGCGGAGCAGCGGTGGCGTTCTGAGAATAGTCGTTTTTGGAAAACATAGAGGCGGCGGAGCGAGAAGCCGGACGGGAACCGGGAGGATAGGGACGGCTCTGAAAGGTCTGAGCCGCAGGACTTTGAGGCGGCTGCGCCGTTTGTCTCTGAACCTGACTGCGCGAAGGAGCGCCTCCGATCTGAGTATTTTGACGCGCCGGAGAGGGCGCGGAAAAATCGCTGTTGAATTTCACGCCGCTTCGGGCAGGCTGCTTATTGGCGTTTAATGAGGAAGCTAAGGGCTTAAAATCGTCGCCGGATTTCTTTTCTTCGGTAGGAATCTGCACTTTCTGAGGTTCGCGGCTGCGGGAAGCGGAGGGCGGTACGGAGGGCGTAAAGCCGTCGCCGGATTTTCTTTCTTCGGTAGGAATCTGCACCTTTCTGGGATCGCGGCTGCGGGAAGCCGGAGGCGCCACGGAAGGCTTAAAGCCGTCGGAGGCCGCTTTTATCTCGCCGGGCAGTTTGCTTTCCGGAGTTTCGTTTTCATTAAAGTAATCCGCAATATCGCCGGAATCTTTGCGGGCGTATTCAATGGTATCGGAATCGCCTTCCAGACTGGAAAGCGTGTAATTCATGCTGTCAACTTCCGCCTTGGCAAACTCGTCTCCGCCTTCAGCCGCCCGCTTCAAGGCCGCCTCGTAATCGAAGCTGTCGATTTTAACTTCGCGCTTTTCTCCGATGATGGTAGTGGCATAATCTTCTGCCGTTATGTTCAAATTGAGCTGCATCTTTTCTTCAGCCCATTTGCCTATAAAGGGCAGACGCATAAAATCGCCGGAGCTGGCTCTCCACCCCACATAAATAACGAAAAAGAGCCAGAACATCAGGACAAATGCCAAAACTGCAAAAATTATTAAACCTATAAAGCCTGAAAATGTAACAAACGAGCTGGGCAGAATCCATAAAAAGATAAAAGCGGCCAGGCTTATAACAAATGCCGAAACTACGGAAAACACTCCCAGAGCCAGGGCCTGCAGAGTATGAAAATGGACAAATGGCTCTTCCCTGCGCATTTTTCCCCATAAAACCAAGGGACATACTAAAGGCCATAAGGGATAAGCCAGACCTGAAAGCATCCGCTCATCTTCATTATAGGGAGGGAGAATGACCTCTGCCATTTTCTGAAGCTTTTACCTTTCAAAAACAAATAATGTAAACATTCATATTTACAGTATTTTATTATTTACCTTTTAAAGCGGACGTACATTTAGCTAACTGTTATGCGCCGCCTTAATGCGGCAGAAAAAAAGAGAACCCAGGTAAACCATTTCACAGTGGAAATTCCGCTTACGGCTGCTTGCTTCCGCACCTGACCGGGTTCACAGTTTTCCAATTGAATGGACCTGAGTTCTCAAAAAAAAATGGCGGAGAGAAAGAGATTCGAACTCTTGAACCATGTTTAAGCATGGTTACACGACTTCCAATCGTGCGCTTTCAGCCAACTCAGCCATCTCTCCGCGTTGGAAAAAATTCTAGCATAATTCAAATCGAAAATCAATATATATAAATTAAATCCGGGAATAAATTTAATTTTAGGCGCTGCTGTGCTAAAATTTTCGGTAAATACAGATAAAGTTTTTAAAAAAAGCTATGGAAGAACGGAATATAAAAGCAGCTGAAAGCTGCAGCATTTGGTTTTGGATTATTTTAGCGGCTGGCTTTGCTGTAAGGCTTTGCTACGCGTTATGCGCTTCTGTCGATCTGGACGAAGGCTTTACCTATTTTTTCGCTCAGCCTTCGCTTTCGGATATACTTAAAATTTCTCATCTCCACGATCCCTATCACCCGCCGACTTATTATATGTTCATACATATAATGCAGCTGATTTCCCTAAATGAAGTATGGCTGCGCCTTCCCTCTTTAATCTGCGGTACGGCTGCCGTATGGGTATCCTATTTAATCGGCAGAACTCTCAAAGGCGAAGGTTTGGGACTGTTTCTGGCCTTTATCAGAGCCTTTCTGCTGATTACTCTTTTGAACGACTGTCAGATACGCAGCTACGGACCTATGAATCTGGGCGTGCTCTTATGCATGCTCGGCTTTATAAACATTTTAAAATATAAGACTCCTTTCAAAATCGGCCGTATTTCCGATAATCTCAATTGGCTTATATTTTATCTTACCGTCTGTCTGACGGCCTGGATAGGCTATCTGGGATGCGCTTTCATAGGAGGAGCTTCTCTTCTGTTCATCCTTGCTCCCAAGGATACCGCCAACAAACGGAAGATTGTTTATGTCTGTCTTTTGGCTGTTCTTTCGGTATTTTTGTGGCTCGGATACACTTATTTGGGCGTTCCCGCCGGCAATCCCAAAAATTATTTTTTCAGCGTCGGCAAAGTCTGCGATCTCTTTTTCATTCCTACTCACTTTTTTGTTTTCAATACCAATTTCAGCGCCGGCGGCAGAGAATACGACGCTTCTTTTCTCAGAAGCGCCCTCGATTTTGCCGGAAACTTATTCTTTTGGTCATTATTAGTCTGGGGAGCAAAAAGCTTCTTCAAGGAGCAGAAAGAGGAAGCCAAATTTATTATTTTTGCTCCTTTTCTGCCTATAGCCGTATTTTATCTTTTCAGTATTTTTAATATTGTTACATTTCAGCTCAGATATATATACGTTTTCTTTATTCCGGCGGCATTTTTAATTTTTGCGGCAATACTCGGCAGCATATCGCAGAATTGGCTGAAAAAACTGTTCTGCACTGTAATAGGAGCGGTTCTTGTTTATAATTTTGCCGTAGTTTTATTTCTTCCCAAGCTTTCTTATTACTGGAATCAGGATTGGCGCGGAATAATAACTTTTATATACGAAAATAAAAAGGATTCGGACGTCATATTCCTGTTTGTTCCCTATACAAAGTACGCCTTTGCCTGCAATTATGCTCCAGGCAAGACGGGCTTTGCCGTCAACGAAGATAATTCCGCTTTTATTTACCCCAAAGAGAATTACGATAAGCTCGATTTTACAGATATAACATCCCCTATGCTTACCGAAAAATTTTTCGGGCTTCTCAAAGGCAGAAGAGTATTTCTGATTTTGAATCAGGCGGAAATGAAGAGAAAAGAAGCCGGAGAAATAATGGCGGCCCTGGACGCCAGATATAAAACCGAAAATGAATTTGTACAGGTCGGAAACGAATATTGGAGCTGCATGAGGATTATGCTCCTGACGCCGAAAGACTGATCGCAAAAATACTGTAAAAAAGCTCCGCTGAAATTCAGGCGGAGCTTTTTTTTGGCGGAAAGAAAGGGATTCGAACCCCCGAGACGAGTTTGCGCTCGCCTGCTCGATTTCGAGTCGAGTGCATTCAACCGGACTCTGCCATCTTTCCTTATTTAAAATTTTTAGAATTATCCAACATTAAGTTTTTTTTGTCAATATTTGCTTCTTCTGGAATCAAAAAATTTCTTCAAAATATTTTCGCATCGCTCTTTTAAAAGACCGGAGTTAACCTCGACCTGCCAACTCATACCCGGAAAATCCAGAATATTGACAATTGATCCTGCGCAGCCTTCCCTGGGACTGAGAGCTCCGAAACAGAGACTTTTCAGTCGGGATTGAAGTATGGCGCCGGCGCACATAGGACAAGGCTCTAAAGTAACGTACATGGCGCACTCTTCCAGCCGCCAATCCTTTAAATGGAGGGAAGCCTCTTTGAGGGCGTTGATCTCTGCGTGGGAAAAAAGATCTTTATTCCGTTCCCGCATGTTGCGTCCGCGCCCAATAATTTTCCCGTCCTTCACAATAACGGCGCCGACCGGAATTTCTCCCTCCGCTAAGGATGCCTCGGCTTCTTTCAGAGCTTCGCTCATAAATATTTCTTCATGTTCGGAAATATTCATAAAAAAAGTGGCGCACCGGATAGGGATCGAACCTACAGCCTTCGGCTCCGGAGACCGACGCTCTATCCATTGAGCTACCGGTGCACAACTCAGAAAATATTAGCACTTGTTCAGCATTTTAGCAAGTTTGTTGACGATCTTTTTTAATTCAATATCCGAACTCAGGACGAGCCGTCAATTCTGCGGTTTTTAAGCCCGTCCCGAGTTCAGCGGCTGAATTTCGCGGATTTATCTCGTGCGTATAGGCATACAGATGTAAATGAAGCTCTGATCGTCTTCCTCGTTTTGTATGGCCATGCTGTTTTTGTTATCCTGAAGGCGCAGAGTAATCTCGTCTTCGTCTAAAACTTTCAAAGCGTCCAGGATGAATTTTCCGTTAAAGGCTATTTTCAATTCCTCGCCCTGATAAATGACGTCGAGATTTTCATTAGCGCTGCCGAGACTGTTGGTTTCGGCGCTTAAGCTCAGTTTATCGTCGGCAAAGTGGAATTTCACCACGTTGGGAATATCTCTGTCTTTGGCCATTATCATCATTCTGTTGATAGCAGAAGTTATGATATCTTTGCTTAATTTGCAGACTCCCTGGAAAGATTTGGGGATGACCTTTTCATAATCGGGATAGCTGCCTTCGATAAGTTTGCAGAAAAAGCTCGTGTTTTCCGTATTTACGAATAAGTGAGTCTTGCTGTACTGTATCTGTATGCTTTCTTCCTTATTTATAATTTTCAGCAGTTCGTTGAGAGGTTTGCCGGGAACTATGATTTGATCTTTTTCCCGGTTTTCGGCGGTTTTTACGACCGCTTTTGAAAGTCTCTTGCCGTCGGTAGAAACAAAATGGATTTCATCGCCGGCGAATTTTATGGAAAGTCCCTGCATTATGGGCCTGGATTCGCTGGAATCGGCGATGGAAATGGCCGATTTATTTACGGCGTCGCAGAAGTCTTCGGCGGAGACGTTTATAGATTCGCATTCCTGCGGCTTGATGCTTTTGGGAAATTCTTCGCTGGGCAGAGTCATAACTTTAAAAATAGAAAAGTTATTGCTGACTATCAGTTCAGAATTTATATTTGAGTCAATATCCAAATTAATAAGGCCTGAAGGCATGTTATTGACAATTTCAGATATAACTTTTGCTGAGCAAGTAGTTGTTCCAGGCTCTCTAATTTCGTCAGTTTCTATTTTGCAAGTTATACCTATGTCTAACGAAGAGGCTGTAAGTTTGAGTTTATTGTCTTCGGTGGTTTCGAAGAGTATGTGACCGAGTATGGGAAGAAGCTGTTTTGAAGTTATAGCTTTGGATACTTGGTCGATAGCGCTTTTGAGTTTGTTTTTTTCGCAGCTTATGTGCATGTGGCTTTCCTCGTTTTTATATTATATAGTAGTAGTATTAGTAGGGGCTGTTAAATCTGTTTAAAAGTGTTTTTTTCCTTAAAATTTCGGTTTTTTTTAGTTTAATAATTTGTTTGCAGGAAGTCTTTTCGGTCAACATTTTTTGAACATATTTTGTTTAAAAATGTGTATAGCATAACTTCCTTTCGTGTAAATTATTTTTTAACACTTATTAAACATGATGTTTTAATTGTTTGTGGGGTTTATGTTAATAATTTTAAACATTTTTTGAACTTTTATTCTACAGTTTACTGTTTGAGTTTTTCCTCCAGATTGGACAGAGAAGTTTGATAGTAGCTGTCGTTTAAGTTTTCTTCGACTTTGTTATAGGCGTGTATTGCCGTAGAATGATCTCTGCCGAAATACTCGCCGATGTCCGGGTAAGACATTTCGGGAATCAGTTTTCTGCATAGATACATGGCTATTTGTCTGGGTTTGGCGATTCTTTGTTCTTTTCTTTTGCCGACTATTTCTTCTTCTGTTATATTAAAATATTCGCATACGGTTTTTTTGATTTTATCAGCGTCAATTTTGTTTTTTGATGAATTTTCAAGCAAGTCTTGAAGCGCTGTTTTTACGTTGGGCAGGCTGAATTCTACTTTGCGGACGTTGCAGTAAGTTATAGCTTTTGTCAGCGCTCCTTCCAGCTCTCTTATGTTGGAAGTGAACTCCGAAGCTATATAGAATAAAGCCTTGTCGTCCTGAATATCGATGTCCATGTTTTTAGTTTTTTGGTTAAGAATGGCGATTCTGGTTTCGAGATCCGGCGGCTGGATATCAAAAACTCCGCTCCATTTGAATCTGCTCTTAAGTCTGTCGATTATGTCTTTCATCTGATTGGGAGGACGGTCGCTGGATATAACTATCTGACGCTTGCTGTTTCTGAGCGTTTCTATGGTTTGAAACAGCTCCTCCTGAACGCGCTGTTTGCCGATTATAAAGTGTACGTCGTCGATCAGCAGTACGTCTACGCTGCGAAATTTATCTCTGAAAGCCTGAGGCGCGGAAGCGGATGTCGTTATAGACTGGATAAATTCATTGTTGAACTGTTCCGCGGAAATATAAAGTATCTTAAGCTTCGGATAATTTTCGATTATATAATTGCCTATAGCATTCATTAAGTGGGTTTTTCCCAAACCTACTCCGGAGTAGAGAAAGAAAGGATTATGCTGTTTTCCGGGGTTGCTGGCAACGGCTAAGGCTGTGGCTCTGGCTACGTCGTTATTGGGACTGCAGACGAAATTTTCAAAGGTTAAATCTGTCTGTATGTTGCTGTCAAGTGCTTTTTTCTCATAGGCAATTTGCTTATCGGGCAGATTTTCTGTAGTTTTTTCGGGAAAGCTGACTTCATTGCTGTCGGCGTCAGCGTGTTTCAGTATTTGTTCTGCAGCGGAATTTGGGCGGATTTCACGTTCTTTGGATTCTATAATTATTTTCGCTTTGATGGACTGACTGTTGAAGCTTATCCTCAGAGCTGAAATAATATCCTCGAATCTGTCGTCTTTATTCAGGAAATCTCTTATGAAAGGATTTTTGGCTACAATTACCAGCGTGTCGTCTGTCAATTCGGCGGGATAACACTGATCTTTAAGAATGGCGGCGACTACGTCCTTCTTAATTTCTCTGAGAAACTCATCCCACATTATTTTTAGCCACTGATCTGAACTGCTGCTGTTCATATGAAAACGTATCCTTACGGTTTTGTGCAAATTTTGTTAAAAAACTGATTATGTAATGTGAAAAAGATAATTTTTTCTGGTAATTATATGTTAATTTATTTTTTTTAGAGGATTAATTTAAAAAAATCGTCTTTATGGTGTTTTTTTATGTGCTATTTTTCCACATTATAAACAAGTTATCAACAGCTTTAAGTAAAAATATACATTCTTTTTACAAATTATCATAATTATCCGGTTTGGTCAAATTAAAAAATTTTCAATTTTTGTAAAGTTTTAGCGACCGTTTTCAATAAAAAATCTTTTTATCGGTTGATAAAGCTGTTGATAACTTTGTTAAAAAGTTAATAACTTTAGACTTTGCTCGAAAATATCTGTATTTCTTATTGTTGATAACTTGTTTAAAAGTTAATAACTTTAATTGAATAGAGTTTTTTTTATTGTTGAGCTTTTTGCCGTTGACATTCTGGCTTTTGGGTTGTAAACTGCTATAGCTCATATATTGGTTTTTTTATCGTATTTTGATATTGGCCCGGCGGCCTTTCGGAAGGATAATTAAACAAGGCTCAGATTTCATGAGGTTTTGGGACGGAGACTTAATAATTCATTATGTTTTATGTAAGCCTTCGGAAACTTCTCATTTTAAATAGATTAGATATCGTTTAATGGGAATAAGAGTGTTCATAATATTTTGGAGGAATTGAAAAAATGAAACGCACTTTCCAGCCGCATCGCAAGTACAGAAAAGTCAATCACGGATTTTTCGCCAGAATGGCCACTACCGGCGGACGCAAGGTTTTAGCCCGCCGCCGCGCTAAGGGCCGCAAGCGTATCTGCGCTTAACAGAGTATGATAACTCTGACCAGGTCGAAGGATTTTGATCGCGTATTTCGGCGTGGTATTTCTTTGAGCTCCTCGGAGATAGTTTTATATGCTTTTAAGCGTTCCGGAAGATTTTCTGAAACGAGGTTCGCTTTCTGCGTAAGTAAAAAATTCGGCGGGGCGGTTGTCAGAAACCGTATCCGCCGGAGACTTCGGGAGATCTGCCGTCTTAATGAGCATAAACTGGATGTGAAATGGGATCTGATTCTTTTAGCCAGACGGAATGCGGAGAAGCTTCGCTTTGCTCTTCTGGAGAAGAAGTTTTTGAATCTTTGCGGCAGAGCCGGGATTCTCAGGAGCGCGGAGACAGCTGCGAGGCCGGAAGAACTGCAGATATGAGTCTTTTAGCCCAGGGCGCCGAGCTTTTTATAAGGGGCTATCAGTGTATTTCCCGTTATACTCCGGCAGTATGCAGATTCAGGCCGACTTGTTCGGAATACACCCGTCAGGCTATAGTAAAATACGGTTTTTGGCGGGGATCCTTGATGGGTGCGTGGCGGATTTTGCGCTGCAATCCCTTTAATAAGCATAGCGGAGACGATCCTGTCCCTTGATTATGCCGGCGGCTGAGTTTCCTTGGGAAATTCAGTTTTTTGTTCAGCAGCGCAGCGAAATAATTGACTTAGTAGGATTGACTAACAGATGATTGATTCTGTCGCCACTTTAATGATATCTTTGCTCAGAGGCATAGAGAGCGTTACCCATTCTTACGGTTTGGCGCTGGTTGTTTTTGCCGTATGCATAAAGCTTCTGCTCTATATACCCACTAAGCAGCAGTACCAGGCCATGAAGGATATGCAGAAGCTGCAGCCGGAACTGGCCAAGCTGCAGGAGAAGTATAAAGACGATCCTCAGACTATGCAGCAGAAGCAAATGGAGCTTTACCGCGATCATAAAGTCAATCCTTTTATGGGCTGCCTGCCCATGCTGATTCAGATGCCTATTCTTTTTGCTATATGGCGGGCTATCATGGTGGATCAGCATCTCTTTGAAAACGCTTATTTTATGTGGATATATCCGGGTCCCTTACAGAACCTTTTTCCAAATTTTTTAGCTTCCAGTCTGGCCGGCCGCGATCTTCCCATGATTCTTTTTTACGGACTGACCATGTATCTTTCTCAGCGACTTACTCCCGCCAGCAATGCACAGGCGGCAGGTCAGCAGAAGCAGATGGCTTTAATAATGACGGTTATGTTTACCTGGATGATGTGGGCTTACAATTGGCCCTGCGCTTTGATACTTTATTGGAGCGTATTTTCTCTCTTAACTATAGTTCAGCAGGCAGTTATGATGAAGTCGCCTTCGGCTCGCTAAATTGATTGTATCAGACTTTTTTATAATTAAATTTATTACATTTGAATTACGGGGGTAAGCTTTATGTCTAAAGTTTACGGCAATGAGGAAGATTACGAAGAAACCTACGATAAGGAAGAATTTTTTGAAGAGGACGACGATCCTATAGCTGACGTTCTGTATGATATCGTTACCCACATGGGTTTTGAAAATGTAGATATAGAATGGGAGGAACGCACCGACCACACCCGCTACTTTGTAGAAGGCGAAGGCCTGGGAATTCTTATAGGCCGCCACGGCGCTACGCTTGAGGCGCTGCAGTATATTGTCGGAGTGATAAATTCCCGTCAGCAGCTGGTTGAGCACAAGATAATTGTCGATATTGAAGGCTACCGTGAACGCCGCGAAAGACATTTGCGCACTCAGGCTCATCAGGAGGCTTTAGTGGCGGTTCGCGAAGGCAAAGAGGTAGTTTTGGAGCCTATGCCGGCCTGTGATCGCCGCATTATTCACGTCTGTCTGCACAATAATCCGGCGGTGAAGACTTATTCCGAAGGCGAAGAGCCGGATAGGTGCGTCGTCATTCAGCCTGTACGTTAAAGCTGTTTATATAGAGAGCTGCAGCAGATTTGGAGAGCCGCCCGGCACCGGTTTAACGGCTCTCTTATTTTATAGGTAAAAAGAGAAGTTGTTTTTGTGAATAATAGCTTTGCAGATACTATAGCTGCGGTGGCCACTCCTCCGGGTTCCGGCGGCGTGGCCATTGTGCGTTTAAGCGGTCCCGATTCTCTTAGGACAGCTGAAGAGGTCGTCAGGAAATCCCCTGGCTGGATTCCCCGCCGTATGTATTTCTGCAAAATATCGGACGGTGAAGACAACGTCATAGACGAAGCTCTGACAGTTTACATGCCCGCCCCCCATTCCTACACCGGCGAGGATGTCGTTGAAATTCACTGTCACGGCGGACTGGCCGTCCCCAACATTATCGTAGACTTATGCGTAGCGGCCGGCGCCCGTCTGGCTCATCCCGGCGAGTTTACCTACAGAGCCTTTATGTCAGGCAAAATGGATTTAGCGGAAGTCGAGGCTGTTTTGGCGTTAATTCAGGCCCGCTCAAAAGACGGAGCTGCGTTGGCTGCCGCCTGTCTGGGCGGTTCTCTGTCAGCTCATATTAAGTCGGTTAAAGACAAAATTTTAGATGTCGCAGCCAGATACGAGGCGGAGATCGATTACGGCGACGAGTTTGTAAGCTCCGATATGTCTGTAATGCGTGATAACTGCGAGGCTGTTCTCGAAGAGGTTGAAGGCATTATCTCCATGGCCTCCCGAGGGCGTACGCTTACCGAAGGGATTGAGACGGTTTTAATCGGACCTCCCAATGCCGGCAAATCGACTCTCTGGAATTTGCTCATAGGTGAAGACAGAGCTTTAGTCACCCCCTACCCCGGCACTACACGCGACATGCTGGCTGAATATGTCAATTTAGACGGCCTGTGTCTGCATGTGACTGACACGGCCGGTCTCCGTGATACCGACGATTTCGTTGAAAGTCTGGGCATAGCCAAAACAAAGGGTTCTCTTGACAGAGCCGAGCTGATCATAATTGTCATAGACGGAAGCTGCGACATACCCGAAGATTTTCTGACTGTTCTGGACAGCGTTGTCAAAATGCCTGACAAACGTCTGCTGCTTCTTCTGAATAAACAGGACTGCGGTCTCACGGCTGATGAAGAAATGCTGAGGCGTAGGTTTTCCCTTGACGCCATATGCCGCTGCAGCCTGAAGCTCGGTCAGGGAACCGCAGAAATTAAGCAAAAAATTCGTGACATATGTCTTAAAGATAATGTCAATACTAAACCGCTGAATGTCAATCAGCGTCAGAGACAGATTATAGTCAAGCTCAGAGACAACCTGACCTCCCTACTCCGGGATCTGGATTCGGGCGTCACCTGCGACTGTCTGCTGTACTATTTGCATGACTGTATAAGATGGATAGATGAATTGACAGGCGAGAATGTCAGCGATGACATTTTAGATAGAGTTTTCTCAAAGTTTTGTTTAGGTAAATGACATTATATTGACATTGTTATGTCATTTTAAATAATTGAAAAATTTTCAACTTAAGAAATGCAGATTTAGTCATTGTTATGACATATTGGAGTATGATATGCCGCATAAATTTGACGTCATAATTGTCGGAGGCGGTCATGCCGGTACTGAAGCGGCTTTGACATGTCACCGTCTGGGATGTCGGACAGCCATAGTGACAACTTCGCCCTTCAGGATGGGCGTCATGCCCTGCAATCCTTCCATAGGCGGTCCGGCCAAGTCTCATCTGGTTAGGGAAATAGACGCTATGGGCGGCGAAATGGGCAAAGCCATAGACGATACTTTCATCCATATCCGCCGTCTCAATACCGGCAAGGGCTTGGCGGTGCAGTCTATAAGGGCTCAGGCTGACCGTCCAAAGTACAATGAAAGAATATGTCAGGCTGTTAGCGCGGCTGAGAATGTTGACGTCATTCAAGACACGGCAGTGTCGTTAATATGCGAGGACAAAGTCATAAAGGGCGTCATTACGCAGTCGGGACATAAAATATATGCCGGCGCGGTTGTCATTTGTTCCGGCACCTTTCTGTCAGGCGTTCTTCATCTGGGCAAGCTGACGCTCCCGGGAGGGCGCTCCGGTGAAGCTCCCGCTTTCGGCTTAAGTCAGTCGCTCAAAGACATAGGTTTGACTTTGGGGCGTCTTAAGACGGGAACCTGTCCGCGTCTGCACCGTGACAGCGTCGATTTTTCCGGTCTGGACGTTTTGTCATACTGCCGCGAGCCGCTGAAATTTTCTGATATGTCAAAAGACCCGGATATGTCAAGACCGCAGCTTGACTGCTATATTACCCGCACAACTGAAAAGACGCGTCAGGCCGTAATGAACAATCTTGACAAATCGCCTCTTTATGACGGTTCGGGAATTATAACCGGGGTAGGGCCCAGGTACTGTCCTTCGCTGGAGGATAAATTCGTGCGTTTCCCCGAGCGCGAAGTTCATTTGGTCTTTTTGGAGCCTGAAGGTTTTGACATTGACGAAATTTATCTGCAGGGCGTGTCAACAAGTATGCCTCTTGAGGTCCAAATTGACATGGTCCGCAGTCTGCCGGGCTTGGAAAAGGCAGAAATAATACGTCCCGGCTATGCGGTTGAATATGACTATGTTCTGCCGACGCAGCTTGACTTTTCTTTGGCGGTTCGTGACATAAAGGGCCTTTATCTGGCTGGACAGATTAACGGCACCTCGGGCTATGAGGAAGCGGCTGCTCAGGGACTTATAGCCGGACTCAACGCAGCCAGATTTCTGGACGGCAGAGAACCCTTTATTGTCAGACGCGACCAAGGGTATATAGGCGTTCTTATAGACGATTTGGTCTGCAGGGGAACTTCCGAACCTTACCGGATGCATACCAGCAGGGCGGAGTACCGTCTGCTGCTCAGAGAAGATAACGCCGACGATCGTCTGACGCCTCAGGCATATGAGATGGGAATTGTCAGTACGGAACAATGGCAGAAATATTTGACGTTTAAAGAGGCTGCCGCTTCGGAAATTGACAGACTGCAAAGCAGACATTTAAACAAGGATATGGCAGAGAAACTGAACCGCATGTACGGCGTCAGCGTCAGTCCCGGTCCGTCGCTGGCCGAGCTGCTGCACCGCCCCGACGTCAACTTGTCAATGTTGAGGAACTGTGAAAATCTGCCGGCTTTTGAGCTTAGACTGGGGGAGAAGATAGAGTCTCTGATTCTCTATGACGGCTATATCGAACGTCAGGAGCGGGAGGTCAAAAGGATGTCAGAATTGGAAAATGTCGTGATAAATGAGACTATTTCTTATAAGGATGTCATCGGTATGTCGGGAGAGGCGGTAGAAAAGCTCGGCAGGGTCAGACCTCATAACGCCGCGCAGGCCTCCAGAATTCCCGGTGTTTCTCCTTCAGATATCAGAGCTTTGATGATTCATCTCCGCAAAAATTTCTGAAAATTGTGTCATGCCGAGGCTGAAAACGCTTAAATAACAGATTGCTCAGTTCTCAGCTGGAATGCTCACGGCTGCAGAGCGGGGTATTTGACATGACATAGAAAAAGCTGCTTTAAAAAAAAGCAGCTTTCTTTATGTCAGAATTTCAGAGATTATTTCTTGGCGGGAGCTTTGGCAGCGGCTTTAGGAGGCGCGGCGGGAGCTTTGGCGTCGGCCTTGGGAGGCGCGGCGGGAGCTTTAGCGTCTGCTTTTGGCGAGGCAGGCGAATCGTTGTTTGTATCTTTTACAATTTGCTGTTCTCCCTGCAGGTCAATTGCCAGGTCAAAATTGTTATTAGCTTCCTTAGAGAGGATAACGACGCTGATAGTATTGAGGTCGGTAATTACTATAGGAGGTTTTTCAAATTTAATTTCCGTGTATTTGTCGCCGGTGTTGGGAAGTTTATTTTTATCGGTATAAACCAGCACGTTATTGATATAAACGTCCATTTTGCCCGTATAGCGCGCGTGCATGGTTGTTTTAGGATTTGAGTATTTGTAGCTGGCTTCGGTGCAGAAGTTGCGGCGCAGCAGAATTATGTCGTTTTTGCTGTTCCAGTTAATTCCGGCTGAAGATTCAATAGGAGTAGAGGCGATCTTCCAGTCTTTAGTGTTGTACACGTTAGTAGCATACCAGTAAATGTTTTTGTCTGTATCCAAAAACTTTTTGTACTCGGTTTCACTCATAGTGGTGTACTGCCACTCGTCGCCGGAGTCTACTTCGTTAGTCACCTTCTGTTTGGTATTGTTGCATTTAGCGAGCTCTTTTATCTGCTTTTCCGTCAGTTTGACAGGCTCCTTGTCAGCTTTTTTTTCAGGAGCGGCGACCTCTTCATCTTCTCTGGGAGAGTTTGCGGCGGCTTCCTCTTTCTCTTTATCGGCGTCGGGTTTCTGAGCGTCAGGCTGCTGATTTTCCGTTTTTTCGACGTCTTTATTTTCAGCGTCGGTTTTGGCTTTTTCGGCGGCGATTTTTTCAGCCTTGGCAGCCGGAGAATTGGGATCTACAGGCGGATTGACGCGATCCTGTTCACAGGCGGCAAGACCTAAGCATAAAAGCAGAGCCAAAGGAAAAAATTTTTTTATAAACATACTCGTCTCCGTAAATTAAAATATTCGGCTGTCTTTTCCGCTAAAATCCGATAAATACCTATTGAAAAACAAAAAAAAGTGTTTGGACAATCAATGTCGTCAAGTTAGGAAAAGCAGCTTAAAGCCTATGTGCGTTCCAAAGGTTTTATTCTGCACAGGAGCAAGCGTCCGAGTCAAATGCAGAACAAAACCGGCATAGCGAAAACATGCAGGACAAGTTTGAAAGATCCTGCGCTCTCAATGACAGGGCGCATTAACAAACATAATGCATATATGCTGCAGTGTCATTTTCAGCGAGATGAAGTCTTTATTCAGCGGCATTGGCTTGGCAATAGGGAAGGGGAGGAATTAGTGACATATTTTGTTATGTCAAATCTGATGATTTATGTCTGATTCAATAAAATGACATAAGTTAAAATTGTCAAATATGACAATATGTCTGAATAAACTTTGATTTTATGTCATATTTGACATGAAATTGACGTCAAATTTATGTCAAAAAACGTTTTGAGATGATTCTGCAGCCATTTCAGAGCGGCGAACACTCCGGTAAGTTGACCACAAATGAACTTTCAGCAGCCATGTTGCTGCAGTTCGCGGGGAGATTAGGGCGATGCCCGCACGGAGCGGCAGATATAGCCTTAGTTTACTTATATGGGTGATGAGAAGCTGTTATGAGTCTTAAAATGTGATGCGGCTCTGGATGTTCCTTACGTAGACTTACTTAATCGCGTTTAAATGAGTTATTTTAAGCTTAAGGTGCGTTTAAGCGCATATGTTTGCTGTCTCATTGAATTATCTCAGCGGTGTCTTTAGCTCAGATTTTCGGAGGCATGACCGGGAATGGCCTGAAGCATGCAGTTTTGAATTTATTTTATTCTTAACGGAAGCGAAGGATCTTAAAATTTTCGGCCCTCATTTGAAATTATTTGCTTGACAGGGTGACTTACAGCAGGATTGCAGGCCATTTTTTGTAATAATTTTTTAAGAAATTCAGAAAAAAAAATGTGTAAACAGAGCCCTCTGGCCTGTCGATTATGAAGAATTATTTATGCTGCAGCATATAATTGAAATTCCCATCAATAAAATATTAAGCAATCCTTTTCAGCCAAGATTGGATTTCAATGAAGATAAATTGAATGAACTGGCTGAATCAATAAAGCTGCACGGAGTTCTGCAGCCGGTAATAGTGACCGAAGCGGGGGATGGCTACCGTTTAATAGCCGGCGAAAGGCGAACCAGAGCGGCTGCTTTGGCAGGTCTTGCGGTTGTTCCGGCAATAGTGCGCAGTTTAAACAGTCAGGATATGCTTGAGTGGGCCTTAATAGAAAATATCCAGCGGCAGGATCTCAATCCGATAGAAGAAGCTAAGGCTCTGTCTTTTTTATCAATGGAGTTTAAGCTTACTCATAAGGAGATAGCCGATAGGGTAGGGCGGAGCCGTTCCTACGTTACCAACGCTCTGCGTCTGCTTTCGCTTCCTGAGGCCGTAAAGTCCGACCTGGAAGCGGGGATTTTGTCGTGCGGACATGCCCGCTGCCTTTTGTCTTTGGATAACTGCAGAGCTCAGCTTAAGGCCTGGAACTGTATAAAGAGCAAAAAGCTTTCGGTGAGAGAAACTGAAAAATATATAAACTCCTTATGCGCTTTAAAAGACAGCATCCGCAGGGAAAAGGACAATAATAAGCTCGACGCCGACTGGCAGTCGGTTATAGACAGTCTGCGCGGCAGCCTGAATGTTGAAATAAATTTGAAATATCGCAGCGACGGCTCAGGCAAATTGGAATTATGCTTTAAAAATCAAGAAGAGTTAGAAAATCTGATTGAACATTTTATTCATTAAGCAGGGTAATTGTAAATAAAATGTAAAATAACTTATACTGTTACTGCAATTTATCGTATTATTATACCTTTTTATTCACTTTATAGAAAATAGCTGCGGAGTTTTACCTTAATTAAATGAAAGAGCTGATTCGTAAAATTTTATTGACTGTAGATAATCCTGCTATAGCTGTTTCTGACGGGCAGCTTGATCAATTAAATGAATTTGCTTTAAATTTGTTGAGATACGGCAGGGAAAGGGGACTTACGGCCCTGCAGAGCCCTGAGGATATAGCCCGCGAGCTCATAGTCGATTCTCTGGGGGCCATGCCCTTTATTAAAAGCGGCAGCCGTATAGCTGATTTAGGCTCCGGAGCCGGAATTCCGGGAATACCTTTGGCCATAGTGAATCCGGAATGCAGCTTTATAATGATTGAGTCTCAAAACCGCAAGGCCAAATGGATAGAAGAACAGATTATTCATTTGAATCTGCAGACCAGGGCCCACGCGCTTCCCATGCGCATAGAGGATGCGGCTCATAACCCTAATTGGCGAGGAAAGCTCGATTTTATCACCGCCAAAGCTCTCACATCTTTGCCTTCCCTTATAGAGCTGGCTTTGCCTCTGCTCAAGGTGGGAGGCTGTCTTTTAGCCTACAAGGCCGTAAAAATTCAGGAAGAGCTGGATATTTCCGAAAATGCTTTGGAAAAGCTGCACGGTCGGGCAGAGGACTGTTTTTTATATAACCTTGACGGCAGAGAGCGAAACGTCTGCGTCATTAAAAAGCTGAAGACTACTTCCAAGAATTATCCCCGCCGGGTCGGCGTGCCGCAGCATAATCCTCTTTAGAGCTTTTCACTGCAGGGGAGGGGAGAAGCGCCGCTTCAGCGCCTGCAGCTTCTCCGGCGCTAGTTTAATTTTAGGTTGTTGATACCTGTGCATAAGTATTCAGCTTTCAATATCGCCGGGGATTTATGAACAGGCTTTGACTGGAAAAGTCCTTAAGTTCTGTTATTAGTATGTTGATAACAGTTATTAAAAATTGAAAAATTATCTTATTTTAAACTGTAAAACATACTTTGCTGCCTAATTGGTGACAAATTCTGCTCATAAAGCTATTAATTTTTTTCAGCATTAGCGGTTTTTTGTTGATAAATTTTTATTCATCTGTTGATAACTTTGTTAATAAGTGTATAAATATCCAATTTATAGATATTCCTTGTTTATAAACTGTTAATAATGTTTATATTTTTAATTAGTTGTTAAATGTTGCAGGTCCATAACAGGTTTTTTGCGGCTGCTTTATAAAAAAGGTTTACATATTTGCATACATACATATATATAGTATGTAAGACGGTGAGGAGTACGGAGATGGCAAAGTCAAAAGTTTATTTTACCGATATGAGCGTTAAGTTTGATCGCTCTTTACTGAAGAAGCTCAGGGAGCTTTTGGTCCGTTCCGATTTAAAAGATATTGATTTCAAAGATAAATATGTGGCGGTAAAGCTCCATTTTGGCGAGCACGGAAATATGGCCGCTCTTCGCCCCAACTACGCCAGAGTGCTCTGCGATTATATTAAGGAACTGGGCGGACGCCCGTTTTTAACCGACTGCAATACCTTATATGTGGGCAGCCGCAAGAACGGTCTGGACCATTTGCAGACCGCCGATTTAAACGGCTTCAATCCTTTGAGCACAGGCGTTTACAATATTATTGCCGATGGCGTCAAAGGACTTGACGAAGCTCTGGTTCCCGTGGAGGGCGGCGAGTACGTCAAGGAAGCCAAAATTGGCCGGGCTTTGATGGATGCCGATATAGTCATTTCTCTTACTCATTTTAAGGGACACGAAATGGCCGGCTTCGGCGGAGCTTTAAAAAATATCGGCATGGGCGGAGGCTCCAGGGCCGGCAAGATGGAGATGCACTGCGCCGGCAAGCCTCAGGTGCAGGAGAATCTCTGCATTGGCTGCCGTTTCTGCCAGAGGATATGCGCCCACTCGGCCCCCACTCTGGGAGAAAATAAGAAGATGCACATCGACCATGATAAGTGCGTGGGCTGCGGCCGCTGCGTGGCGGTCTGTCCGAAGGATGCCATCACGGCCACCAACTATTACGGTACTGAAATTATGAACTGCAAGATCGCAGAATACGCCAAAGCGGTTTTGGACGGACGCCCTCATTATCATATAGCTTTAGCTGTCGATATTACTCCAAACTGCGACTGTCATGCCGACAATATGCTGCCCATAGTTCCTAACGTAGGCTTCTTCGCTTCCGCCGATCCGGTGGCCATAGACGTTGCCTGCGCCGATATGGTGAACAAGCAGCCCATCATGCCCGGCAGTATGTTGGAAGCGTGCAAGGATCACGAAGAACACGATTATTTCCGCAAGATAGGTCCCGAAACCGACTGGCGTTCCTGCGTGGCGCATGCCGAAAAGATCGGTCTGGGAACTCAGGAGTATGAGCTGATTGTAATGAAATAGCCTGTCTGCCTGAAAACTTCAGGGACTGCCGTTTACTGCGGCGGTCCCTTTTTTTGGTGCGCCCAGCGAGCGCACGTTCTAATGGGTGCAAGTCCCTAATCCGCCCGGCAGTGGGAAGGATACAGCCAAAGGCAAGGGTGTCCCCGGCGACGGGGAATCTGAAGGAAGCCAGCGGCAAAACTCTGGCCC
>JAFTAM010000104.1 GCA_017458675.1 bacterium | reverse complement strand
TTTTAAAGGCTGACCAAGCTACCAGTATCAGGCCTGTCAGGGCCATGGCTATATCTATGGTTTCGGTGGAAATAACCCAGTTGAGAGAGGCCAGCAGCTCCTGCAGGCTCAGCTCGGCGGCAATGGCGAATTTCGCTGAAAAAAGCAGCATTAAACCCGCCGAGCACACTGCCAGTCCCAAAATGAAGATGACGGCCCAGCGCTTAACTCCCATGCCGGGAAGCAGCCATTTGCAGAAGCGGACTAAGGAATTCACGGTTCCGATTGCTCCGCCTCTGAAGATTCGCCTTCCGCAGTCCGGCTCTGACGGCGCAGCTCTTCAATCTGCTGTTTTAAAGCCGCTCCTTCCGGGCTGTCTGGATCGGCTATAAGGTGACTTTTAGATCTTTCGATGTCGCGGTGCTCTGCGGTCACGTCGTAATTGCTGCTGCGCAGCTTGAGAGCGGCCATTTCCGCTAACGCCACGGAACGGTGGCGCCCGCCGGTGCAGCCGAAGGCCACGTTGACCTGCTGCTTGCCCTCCTTGAAATACTGAGGAATGACGAACAGAAGCAGGTCGTTGACCTTTTCGGAGAAAGCCGCAAAGGTATCAAATTTGCGCAGATAGTCCCTGACGGGCTGATCGAGACCGGATAAGTGCCTTAAATCCTGTTTGTAGTAGGGATTGGGCAGAAAACGGCAGTCAAAGACTAAATCGACGTCTAAGGGCATGCCGTATTTGAAGCCGAAGCTCATTATATAAACTCTGCTTTTGGGAGCGGCGTTTTTGTTGAAAAGGCTGAAGAGGCGGCCGCGGAGCTGATGGGTAGAGCATTTTGAGGTGTCTAAAACCACATTGGCCTTGTCGCGTATGTATTTCAGATACTCCTTTTCCTTCTGAATGCCGTTCTGCACCCGGTTATTGGGGGCCAGGGGATGCTGACGCCGCGATTCGGCGTAGCGCTGTATCAGAACGTCGGTGGAAGCTTCCAGAAAGAGTATATAGGGAATGTAGCCTATTTTCTGAGTCTGCTCCAAGGCGTCGGGCAGGTCTTCAAAGAAATCCCGGCTGCGGATGTCCAGAGCAACAGCCAAATCGGAAATATTGGAATTGTGGCAGATCTTGGCCAGCTCGGGAATTAAGACTGGCGGCAGATTGTCGACGCAGTAATAGCCCTGATCCTCAAAGCACTTCATGGCCGAGCTTTTGCCCGCTCCGGAAAGACCGGTGACAACTATAAAGTTAGGACGCTGTTTTTTGTTGTTTTCCATCTTTTTAATAATAGCACCAATAGCGCGTTTAAGGTATAGCTTTTCAAAAAAAAATGCCCTATGATTTCTGTTTCGGCAGGGTCATAGGGCATATTGTCGGCTTTTATACAGATTATCAATAAATGCCTAAGTAATTGTCAACTTCCCATTGATGCACCTGGGTTCTGTACTGATCCCATTCGTGCAGCTTGGCGGCTTTGAACTGCTGCCAGATATGATTTCCCAGAGCTTCCTGCAGCATGGCGTCCTCCTGGAAGGCTTCCAGAGCTTCTACCAGAGAGGCGGGCAGAGTTTCAATGTGTTTTTCCTCAATTTGCTCAGGGGAAAGATCGTATAAATTGCAGTTCATGGCCGGACCGGGATCGATCCTGTTGGCTATGCCGTCCAGACCGGCGCACAGCATTAAGCCGATAGACAGGTAAGGATTGCAGGAGGGATCCGGAGAGCGCACTTCTACGCGGGTGGCCTTGCCGCGGGGAGCGGGGATGCGGATCATCGGCGAGCGGTTCTTCTGAGCCCAGGTGACGTAAAGAGGCGCTTCATGGCCGGGAACCAGACGCTTGTATGAGTTGACCAAAGGATTGGTAAAGGCGGTAAAGGCTCGGGCGTGCTTCATCAGGCCGCCGATGTAGTGGAGGCAGGTCTCGGAGAGCTGCTCGGGCGCCTGAGGATCGAAAAAGATGTTCTGCCCTTCTTTAAAGAGCGACTGATTGACGTGCATGCCCGAACCGGCTATGCCGTAAACGGGCTTGGGCATAAAGGTGGCGTGCAGGCCGTGCTGCATGGCGACGGTCTTGATAACCAGCCTGAAGGTGGCTACCTGGTCGGCGATCTTCAGGGCGTCGGCGTATTTGAAATCAATTTCATGCTGGCCATAGCCGCATTCGTGATGAGAGGCCTCCACTAAGAAGTCCATGGCCTCCAGGGCCGTAACCATATCCTGGCGGGCCGCTTCTCCCTTATCGACGGGGGCCAGATCGAAATAACCGGCCTGGTCGTGGGTTCTGGTGGTGGGTTGTCCGTTTTGATCGCGCTCAAATAAGAAAAATTCCGCTTCCGGACCGGCCATCATTTCCAGTCCCATATCGTGAGCTTTCTGCAGCATCTTCTTTAAAAAGCCGCGGGGATCGCCTGGGAAAGGATCGCCGTTGGGAGTGGTAACGTCGCAGATTAAGCGGGCTTCCTTGGTCTTCCAGGGCAGGACTGCAAAGGTTGCGGGATCGGGCTTAAGGCACATGTCCGATTCTTCTATGCGCATAAAGCCTTCGATGGAGGACCCGTCAAAGGGAACGCCCTCTTCGAGGATGGTCTCGATGTGACGTCCGGGAATTCCGACGTTTTTCATGCCGCCGAGGATATCCGTGAATTGCAGATGCAATAACTTGATATCTAAATCGCGGACCAGTTTAATTACATCTTGTTTGCTAAGCCGTTTTTCAGCCATTTATAAGTCTTCTTTCCAGCGTCATTCTGACGCGGCAGCGGCGAAAATCTCAGTCTCCGTTGCTGAGAGCAGAGAATTTCGCAGAGTAAACGCCGCCTATTTTGTTCGGATAAAGGCAAATCCTTCGTCTTTAAAGCGGCGTATAGACAGAAAAATGCAGTTTTTGACGGGAGCTGAATACCAAAAAGGCTTAAATATGCAGAAAAGCGCTGAATGCTTCACTGTCGGTAAGTTAAGGAAAAACAAGCTTTTTGCATACATCCTTAATAAAGGTTTTCTTTGACGCGTACGCGGAGATTCGAGCGTAAGCGAGCGCGGAGCGGTAGCGACAAAGAAAACCGACATAGCGAAAACATGCAGAACATGCTCTAAAGATT
>JAFTAM010000103.1 GCA_017458675.1 bacterium | reverse complement strand
GAAAGGGCTGGGTTCCAGATGTTTTTACCGTATTATAAGTTTGTTGCGGCGTAAACAAAGGAGGAGCCGTGTACTGACCGGTACGCACGGTTCTGTGGGAGGTCGGCTGACCGCTAAGCGGTCAGTCTCCTACCCGATTGCAGATTCGGCAGACAAGGGAGCATAAATAATGTCGAAGATTTATCACAGCAGCGGCGAACTCATAGGCAGAACTCCGCTTTTAGCCCTGGAACGCATTAAGGAAAAGTTAAATTTAAAGGCTGATATTCTGGCCAAGCTGGAGGCCTTTAACCCTGCCGGATCCGTAAAAGACAGAGTGGCTGAGGCTATGCTCGACGCTGCGGAAAAGCAGGGACTTCTCAAGCCCGGCTCGGTGATTATCGAGCCTACTTCCGGCAATACCGGCATAGGGCTGGCGGCTTTGGCGGCCGTGCGCGGCTATAAACTGATTATAGTCATGCCGGAAACGATGTCGGCCGAACGCAGGAAGCTGATGAAGGCTTATGGCGCCGAGCTCTTTTTGACGGAAGGCAGACTGGGCATGAAGGGCGCCGTCGAAAAGGCCGGAGAGCTGGCGGCGACCGTGCCCAATTCCTTTATCCCCGATCAGTTCAGCAATCCCTCCAATTCCGAAATTCATTATAAAACTACCGGCCCGGAACTTTGGGAAGATACGGACGGCAAAATTGATATTTTTGCGGCCGGGGTGGGAACCGGCGGTACGCTGACCGGAGTGGGACGTTTCCTGAAAGAGAAGAATCCTGAGGTAAAAATTGTAGCCGTAGAGCCTGCCGGCTCGCCGGTTTTATCCAAGAAAAGGGCGGGCGCTCATAAGATTCAGGGCATAGGCGCCGGTTTTGTGCCTGCGGTTCTGGATACGAAGATATATGACGAAGTGATAGCCGTAAGCGATGAAGACGCCCTGGGAATGGGGCGCATGCTGGGACGCACTGAAGGTTTCCTGGCTGGTATTTCCTCAGGAGCCGTTTTATGGGCGGCCGTTCAGCTGGCTATGCGCGGGGAGAACGAAGGCAAGGTCATAGCGGCGGTGTTTCCCGATACCGGCGAGCGCTATCTGTCCTCAGGCATGTTCGGCTGAGGAACTGCTGACAGGCTTATGGTGAATTTAGGCTTTGCCCATCAGATCATATTAAATACCGCCGACGCTCTGATCGGCGGCTGCGCGGCCGAAAGTTCCTCGGCTATGCGCAACTTTGCCGGTATGCGTGAGCTGGCCGTGCGCCTGCTCAATCATCTGCGCTGCGCCATGTTTCCGCACATCTTCAGCGATTACGACAAAAACGGAAGCTGTCTGGCCGACACCTGCGTCGTCAATCTGCAGAACGCCTTTGAACTGCTCAAGCGGATTCTGCGTCTGCTTATCGACGAAGAAAAATCGGAAATCTGCGCTCTGGAGCTGATAGAGGAAATACCGGAAATAAAATGCATGCTGCTTACCGACGTGGAAGCTGCCTACAAAGGCGATCCCGCCGCCGTAAGCGCCGACGAGATCATGCTGACCTACCCGGCTTTTGAGGCGATCAGCGTTTACCGCATAGCCCATAAGCTCCACTCTATGGAAATTCCCATTCTGCCGCGTCTGATGAGCGAATACGCCCACCAGAGCACCGGCATCGATATTCATCCCGGCGCCAGAATCGGCCGATACTTTTTTATCGATCACGGCACCGGCGTGGTTATTGGCGAAACTGCGGTGATAGGCGAAAACGTAAAAATCTATCAGAATGTCACTCTGGGCGCCAAGAGCTTTGCCGTAAACAAGGACGGAAGCCTGGTTAAGGGCATCAAGCGTCATCCCCGGATCGGCAATAATGTGGTTATTTACGCAGGGGCCACCATTCTGGGCGGCGATACCGCCATCGGCGACAATGCGGTTATAGGCGGCAATACCTGGATTACTCATTCCGTGCCTGCCAATACCTTGGTTCTGGCCGATTCCTACTCCGAGGTGCGCAAAAGCAAGGAGGCCTGAAGGGCGAACTGAATGACGGCGGCCCGCAGGCGTTTGTATTTCAGCTTTGCCGGCTTTGCAGGCCAGGCAGATTTTATAAGGCGAGCCGGCGTTCATGCCGTCGGGGCGCCCTGTATCGGTTAAGAAAGGTATTGTTATGAAAAAGCTGCGCGTAGGTATAGACGTCGGAGGAACTTTTACTCACGCCGTGGCGGTGGATAACGATACTCTCAAGGTTGCCGCCCATGCGGTCACGCCTACCACTCACCGCCATGAAGACGGGGTGGCGGCCGGCATAGCCGAAGTTTTCGGGAAGCTGAGAGACAAGCTGGAGGATGATTCGCAGATAGTCTTTCTGGCTCACAGCACCACCCAGGCTACCAACGCTCTTCTGGAGGGCGACGTGGCTAGGGTCGGCGTCCTGGCTCTGGCCTCGGGACTGGAATCGGTCAAGGTTAAGAGCGATACCGACGCTGGCCGGATAGAACTTTCGCCCGGCAAATATTTAGAGAGCGAAAATGCGGTATTCAATCCCGAGGAGCCTGATTTTGAGGCTAAGGTAAAGAGCTGTCTGCAGACCTTTAAAGATAAAGGCATAGGGGCGATAGTGGCGGCTCAGAGTTTTTCCGTGGACGACGCTTCAGGCGAAGAGAAGCTGCGGGATATGGCCCGGGACGCGGGCTTCCCCTCCTGCGCCACTCACGAGATGTCCGGCCTCTACGGCCTGGGCGTGCGCACCGGCACGGCGGTTCTGAATGCCGGAATCCTCCCCAAAATGATCAATACCGCTTTAATGACCGCTAAGGCTCTTAAAGTACAGAGCGTGGAAGCGCCGCTGATGATCATGCGCTCCGACGGCGGAGTAATGAATCTGGACGAAGTGCTGCGCCGTCCGGTTCTGACGCTGCTTTCCGGCCCCGCGGCCGGTATTGCGGCCTGTCTGATGTTTTTAAAGGCTTCCGACGCGCTTTTCCTGGAAGTGGGCGGCACCAGTACCGATATCTGCCTCTTGAAGGACGGCAAGGCGGCGGTGCGTTCGGCGGTTATAGGCGGCCACAGCACTTACCTGCGCACTCTGGACAGTCGGACCGTAGGCATAGCCGGCGGTTCTCTGATAGGGAGCGGAGCTCCGCTGAGCGTCGGTCCCCGCAGCGCCCATCTGGCCGGCTTTGCCTACTGCGCTTTTGCGGAGGGTACGGAGGAACTGAGCGCCGAAGCGCTGCAGATTACTGAAGAAGCCCCCTTTGCCGGCGATAAGCCTTATTATGCGGTTATTTTGCCTGACGGACGCAAGGCCGCTCCCACTCTGACCTGCGCCGCCAACCTTCTGGGCCTGGTGCCCGAGGACGGCTATTCTCGGGGCAATAAGAAGTTTATTGCCGAAGCCTTTAAGGCTCTGGCCGAGTACCGCAGGACAAAGGGCGCTAAAATTGACACAGACGCCTACAAGGCTTGGCGCGCTTCCCGAAAGGAAAAGGCCGAGCCCGATAATCTTGAGGGCGAGGCCTTAGCCTATGAGGTTTTGCGCAAAGCCTCCGAGTCGGTCATTCCGGTTCTGGAAAAGCTGCTGGCCGATTATAAAATGGAGGGACGCAGCCTTAAACTGATAGGCGGCGGCGGAGGAGCGGCGGCGGTCGTGCCCTTTACCGCTCAGGCTATGGGGCTGCCCTTTGAAATTGCCGAGCGCGCCGAGGTAATTTCCTCCATCGGCGCGGCTTTGGCCATGGTCCGGGAAAGTTTAGAGCGCAATATCGTCAATCCCACCGCCGCCGACATTCAGAGGCTCCGCAGCGAGACGGAACAGGCCGTAATTCAAATGGGGGCCGATCCCGAAAGCGTGAGAATAGACGTCGAGGTCGACGCTCAGAAGAATCTGGTCAGGGCCGTGGCTCAGGGCGCCATAGCTTTTTCAAATACCGCTCTCAACGGCGCTCGGGAGATCAGCGAGGCGGAAAGACTGGAGAATCTGAATAAAGCCGGTCTGCCGGGCAGCCGCTATAAGCTTTTGGGCGGCACGGGCATTTATTATATATATGAAGCCAAGAGGACGGAGCGCGTTTTCTTCGGCTTGATTAAGAAAGAAAAGCGGATTCTGCTTGTTACGGATCGCTTCGGCAGCATTCGCCTGCAGCTTCCCGAGGCGAAGCTGGAAAAAGGCGGAATAGTTTCTCTGAAGAGCGATTTGGAGCGGATTCTTCGGGAAAATACCGTTTACGGCGACGCCGGAGCCCTGCTGCCTGCGCTGCATATCGCCGCCCTGCACAAGCTCTGCGATCTCAGCACCCTGAGCACGGCGGATCAGATAATCGGCCTGGCGGAAAGCGAACTAAACGGTCTTGCACCGGAGGCTGAGGTCTTTTTTCTGATTAACAAGGCTTAGCGGCTCGGTTGTATGTGCAGGGAGCTGGTAAAGGTTTTGAATCCGCGCCTGCGGTTCAGCGATGAGCTTTGGCGGAGAGCCGAATTGAGAGCGGCGGCTGCGGCGGCCGGCTTGGACGGAGGAGCGGCGGAGCCGGAGCGTTCGGCGGCAGCCCCAGCGGGCTTGGGAGCGGCGGGCGCCGATATCGCCGCAGCGCTGGAAAAACGCGGCTTCAGCGTGGAATACCGCTCTTTGAGTTTTCCGGGAGTATGGGTTTGGGGACGGGTCGTTCCGGACGGCAAAAAGGTCTTTATCGACAGAGAGGCTTTAAAAATTTGGCAGGAACGTCTGGCGCGTCTTTCCCGGGAGGATTTTTCGGAGCGGCTCGAGTCTCTGGTTTTGGCTCACGAGTTGTTCCATATTGCCGACCCCGGCTGTCCGGCCGAGCTGGCCGAGCTGGCGGCGGCGATCTTCTCCCTGAAGGCTACAGGGTTAGCTTTTCGGATAAAGAAGCTTTCTGAAACAAACAGTTTTTGACGGAGAACGGAGCATGAACGGAGAGCAGGAGCTTTGCAGAAGGTGCAGAGGCCGGATCCTGAGCGGCGGGATGACGATCGACGGCAGCGCGGTCTGCGATTCCTGCGCCGAAATTATTCTGGCCGAAAAGGAGAAGGGCTATAGCCGCGCCCCGGGCGTCGGAGTATTGAGCGGCAGACGCTGCGCCCGCTGCGGCGCGGACTTAATCAGTCTGCCGCCCGAGCAGATTAAAAGCGTCGACGGAAAAGAATATTGCGATATCTGCCTCGAGATAGTTAAGGAGCAGAGGCTGAAGGCTCTGTCTGTGCTGGAAGATATGTACGCATATTTGTCCGCCCGTGCCTTAAACGTTTCCTGCAGCGAGCATGAGAACGGCTATTTGCTGGAAATTTCCGAAGCGGACGGCAGAGATACTATTGAGATTTATCTGGACGAGGAAGCCTCTGTTTTCTTTGCAGACTGGCATAAGCATTACAGCTTTGAACCTTGTCCAAGCGCTTGGTCATTAAATGACCTTTATACCGATTTGAATGATTTGCTTGAAGGCAGGGTATGCGCCGTCTGCGCTTACACAAACGGCGGTTCTGAGCCGAAACTGTGCGCCAGTTCGTTGGAAAGAGCTGACGAACTTACCGAGGAGTATCTGCGCAGCGAATTCGGCAGCGGCAAGTTTGTCCGCTGCAATTTTTGGGATTCTTCTTTAAATATGGAGTTTGAACTGGCCGATCCTTACGGAGAAAGCGAAAAGAAAACTGTCCGTGCGGGTTTGGCGGCTGTTAAGGCCGTGCTTTTAGGCGCTGATACCGAAGCTAAAAGGCGGCTGCTCTTTTGTCTCGACTGGTTTCTGGCCCCCTGTTACGGGCAGGATATTTCCGATATTAAGCAGCCTCTCATGGAGCTTCTGCAGACGATGGCCATAATGCCGAACGAAGAGAGCATAATCGAAATTGCGCTTATGCTTCTTGGAACATATGGCGAACCTCCGTATAAGATATTGGAGAGTCATTTTGAGATAATTCCGGAGAAACATAAACCTTACGTTATGCATCTGCTGGAGATCGGTTAGCTAAGTACGCGCGTGAACGGCTTTATCCGGTCTTTTTCAGCGCTGCCGCCGTAATTGGAGCGGAAAACGGAGGATACGGAAGCGAAGGCGGACGGCGCAAAGGCGGGGAGACGGCGCTCAGATTGGATTCGGGGGAGCGGCGCTGCGAAGCCTGGCAGTGTATGTCTGGCCGCAGAGCTTTTTTTACCGGGCAATGTCTTTAAAAAAGTATAACGCTTAAACCGTAAAAAGAAGTTTTAAATAGGCAGGTATTGCCTTCGGTATGGTTAAAAGTTAAGCGTTTTAGTCTGTTTGCCAACATAAATACGATTAAGATCGATAAAGAGGATTATCATCCCGGAGGGCTTTTTTTTTTGTTTATTGATTTTTATAACCCGTCAGACAGCGCCGACGCTGTAAAAAAACGCTCGGAAACAGCCAGATCGGCTTATTTGGGCGGCGGTACAATTCTCAACAGTCTGGAATATGAGAAGGAAGTGCCGGAAGAAGCGCAGGCTCAGACCCTGATCAATTTATCCAAGCTGTCATTAAATAAGGTCGAGCTGACTCCAACGGAACTGGTAATCGGTTCGGGAGTCACTCTTCAGGAACTGTTGGAGCATCCCGACGTCTTCCCGGCCATTAAGGAAGCGGCCGCTCTGGTCGTAAACCGCAATATCCGCAATATCGCCACCGTAGGCGGTAATGTCGCCTCAGGTCTGTTTAGTCCCAGCGTCAACGTCGCTTCGATGTTCCTGGCCATGGACGCCGAGCTGGAGCTGGAGACTGAAAAGGGACGCAAAATTCATTCTTTGGCGAAGTATTACGGCTGCGATCCGCATAAGGCTGAAAAATGCCTGATCCTGTCGGTGCGTATCCCCCGGAGCGCAGCGGATATGGCTTATGCTCTGCGCCGCTATGTGCGCACTCAGAACGATATTTCGATACTTTTGGCCTATGCGCTGGTCAGCGGCTCCGCCGAAAAGATTGAAAAGCTGGCCCTGGTGATGGGCGGATGCTCCGCTCGCCCTATGCGCCTTGCGGAGATCGAGGAGAAGCTTACCGGACAGCCGCTGCCCAATCGCGACGAGCTGGTCGAAATGGTGCGTCCTCTGATTCATCCCCTCGACGACCTGCGCGGCAGCGCCGAATTTAAAACCGAGGTCGGGGCGCAGATCGCCGCCTGGACCGTATATAAAGCTTTGGGAAAACTGTAGGAGAGGCCGCGCGGGATTATGAAGATTAAGTTTTTACTCAATGGTAGAGAGCGTCAGGAAGAGGTCGAAGTCCGCGAGCGCGCCGACGCTTTTCTGCGCCGCATAGGCGTGTTTTCGCTCCGCAACGGCTGCAACGGCGAAGGAACCTGCGGTTCCTGCGCCATTCGGGTGGACAGCCGTCTGATTAACGCCTGTCTGCTTCTGGCCGCTCAGCTGGACGGCCGTCAGGTCTGCACGGTGGAATTTTATTCCAAGCACCGCACTCTGAGCGCCATTCAGTCGGCTCTGGTCGATATCGGCGTGGTGCAGTGCGGTTACTGTACGCCGGCCATCGTCTGCTGCATAGAGGAGCTTCTGGAAAAGCATCCCGATCCCACCGACGAGCAGATTAAAGATTCAATGTCGGGCATTTTCTGCCGCTGCACCGGCTATCAGCAGTATTTCAAGGCGGTTAAGCTGGCGGCCAAGCGCAAGGCCGATCCTCATTTTATCTGCGAAATCGCTCCCAGCTATGCCGAAGGCAAGCGCATAGTCGGCAAGCCCGCCCGCAAGATTGACGCTCCCAAGCTGGCCCGCGGCGAGAAGGCCTTTGTCGAAGATATGGTCGATCCTCACGCCTGCGTGCTGCGCATGATGCGTTCGCCTTATCCTCACGCCTACATAACTTCGATTGATACCACCGAGGCTATGAAAGTGCCCGGCGTGGTCTATATTCTGACCCACGAAAACTGCCCCGAGACCCATTACAATCAGGCCGGTCAGGGTTTCCCCGAGCCTTCGCCCTACGATCGCAAGCTCATTGGCGACAAGGTGCGCCATGTGGGCGATCGCGTGGCCGCGATTGTCGCTGAGACTATGGACGCCGCTATAGAGGCGGAGAAGAAGATTAAGGTGGAGTATGAGGTTCTGCCTTTCGTGCTCACCGTCGACGAGGCTAAGGCCCCCGGCGCTCCTATTGTGCATAACGCTAAGGTAACTTATGTGGTCGGCGCGCCTGATAATCTTGACGAGTACAACAAAAGCGCCGATCCCCGCGACGGTGAAGTAATCTATCAGTTCCCGATTCACGGCGATCCCCACCGCAACCTGGCCGCCAGCGTCAAGGCCGGCATCGGCGATATAGAAAAGGGCTTTGCCGAAGCCGACGCCATTTCCGACAACTGGTACGACTGCTGCCAGATTCAGTGCACTCCGGTCGAGCCTCACGTGGTCTATACGCGCATGGACGGCGAGCGGGTGGTAATTCACGCCTCCACTCAGGTCCCCTGGCATTTGCGCCGCATCGTGGCCAGCATAATCGGTACGAAAGAGAATAACATCCGCGTCGTCAAGGAGCGCGTTGGCGGCGGATTCGGCGCCAAGCAGGACATCGTGCTCGAGGAAATCTGCGCTTATCTGACCTGGGTGACGGGACGCTCCATTTATCAGCGCTTTACCAGAGAAGAAGAATTCATTGCCTCCCGCACCCGCCACTTGGCCAAGGTCCGCTGCAAGGTGGGCCTAAAAAAGGACGGCTCTATTACGGCAATATTCATGGATGTTCAGGCCAACACCGGTCCTTACGGCTCGCACTGCCTGACCGTGCCCATGAACGCCTGCTCCAAGTCTCTGCCGCTCATCGATTGCCCCAACATGGCTTTCAACGTGGAAACCTGGTATTCCAATACTGCTACCACCGGCGCTTATCAGGGCTACGGCGCTCCTAAAGGCTCGTTCGCTCTGCAGGTGGGCATAGCCGAAGCCTGCGATATGCTCGGTCTTGACCACATGGAAGTGATCGAGAAGAACCGCGTGCGCGTGGGCACCCGTCTGGAAATTTTAAAGAGCCTGGGCGAAGGACGCGAAGGACAGGCCGAGGTGATTCAGTCCTGCGGTCTGGACGGAGCTCTGTCCCGAGGACGCGAGCTTATGGAGTGGGGCAAGAAGGTGGAAAGCGGCGATCCCGACTGGAAGATAGGCAAGGGCTTTGCCATCGTCCAGCAGGGCTCCGGTCTGCCCGGCCTGGATTCGGCCAACGCCGAAGTCCGCATGCTTTCCGACGGCACCTTTATGGTGCTTTCCGGCGGCACCGATTTGGGAACCGGTCTGGATACGGTCTCCTGCAAGTTTGTGGCCGAGCTGCTGTGCGTCGATTTGAAGGACGTCAGCATTATTTCCGGCGATACCGACGTCACCCCCTTCGACGTGGGCGCATACGCTTCCAGCGGCACCTTCTTCAGCGGCGGCGCGGCTCAGAATGCGGCCAAAAACATGCGCAAGCGCATTCTGGAAGTGGCTTCGGAAATTATGGGAGAACCGGTTGAAGATCTGGAAATTATTTATAACGGCAAGGTCAAGGGTAAGAAGAAGACTATCACTTATTGGGATATCGCCCACTATGCCGAAAGCGGTCTGGGCTGCGGCCAGCTCATGGCTTACGGCCACTTTATCGTCACCGCCGCTTCCTTCCCCTACGGCGCTCACTTCTGTCAGGCGGCCGTCAATATACGCACCGGCGAGGTCAAAGTGCAGAAATACTTCTGCCTCCAGGACTGCGGCACGCCCGTCAATCCCGAATTGGCTCTGGGTCAGATGTACGGCGGCGTTTTAAAGACTATCGGCCACTCCCTGACCGAGCAGATGATCTACGATAAGAACGGACGCTGCCTCAATCCCAACTTTACCGATTACAAAGTGCCGATGATCTTAGATCTTCCGGAGACCTTTGTAGCGGAACTGGTGCCCACCGACGATCCTCTGGGTCCCTTCGGCGCCAAGTCAATTTCGGAAATTACCTGCAACGGTGCGGCTCCGTGTATATGCAATGCTATCCACGACGCCGTGGGCGTATGGATCCGGGAATGGCCTTTTACGCCGGAGCGCATCTTAAAGGCTCTGGGCAAAATCTAACCCTTTGACGTAATATCCGACGGAAGAATCGTATCGCACCTTAAGGCTGCGTGCGGTTCTTTTTATTGCTGTT
>JAFTAM010000102.1 GCA_017458675.1 bacterium | reverse complement strand
GGTGCGTCCTGAAAGTCTTTGCCGTCCGGCAGGTGGGACAGATGGAGGAAGCCTAAGAAGCTTACCCTGTAAGAGACGGTAACGACCATGATATCCGGGTTCTCTTCCACGAGGCTGCTGCAATCGTACTGCGGGTCGGTCGCTCCGCCTACCTCGAAGCCGCCGCCGTAAATCCACACTATGACGGGCTTTTTCTCAGACGCAGCTTCGTTGGCTTTCCAGATGTTCAGGTACAGGCAGTCCTCGCTCGTACCGTATTCGGCGGCGATGTCTCCCGGCGATTGGACAGGGGCTTTCCCATAGTGATAGGCCTCATAGACGCCGTCGTCCGGACCGGCTTCTGCGGGCGCTTTCCAGCGCAGGCTGCCGACAGGCTGTTTTCCGACGAAGGGAATGCCTTTGTAAGCGATGATGTTCTTATCCTTTTTGCCGACGAAGGTACCGTTGACGCACTTGACCGCCAGCGACTTGTCGAAATTGCCGTCGGTGATCTTTTTGTTCTCAGCGTACAGAGCCTCAATTTGCTCTTTGTCACAGTCCAGCTTTTTCAATGCTCATTCTCCTTTAGTTATTAATTAATAATAAAAACCGCCGAACCTGACAGGGTTAGCTGACCCCGATAAATCCGACGGCTGTCCGCTGCAAATGTTATATGCAGGTTTGCCGGAAAAGGCGCGGCTATCAATGCAGTAAAGAGCGCAGTTCTATTCCGCATGGCTGTCAAGCCCCTTCCTGTGAAAATGGCGTCATTCTCACCGTATAACATATCGGCAAACCGGCGCGGCGGTTTAATGCCTGCAAGCAGCCAAATACAGAGTTTTATTTTAGCAGGCATTCAGCCTGCAGCCAAGGTTATTTGGCTGATTTTTCCTTAAGAACACACAAAGCGAGTTTCACAATAATCCCGTCAGGCTCACGGACGCGCTGTGCAGCGGCGCCGGCCGCTAATAGGGGAGAACTTGTCTGCCTTATATGTTATTTGAGCTTGTCGAAGGGTCTTGCATGTAAAGGGATATAGATTCTTCGCTATCGCTCAGAATGACAGAGTGTTTGTCATCTTGAGCCGGCCTCGCTTGTCATCCTGAGCCGTCAGGCGAAGGAGCTGTATTGTAAAATGGCATAGCTTCTTCGCTGCCGCTCTCAATGACGGCGTTTTGCTTCGCTTTATCCGTTTGGGCTTGAACGCTTGCCTGTATCAGGGTAAAATGGAAGCGATACGGCGTGCGCCCTGAGCGAGGAGTATAAATATGGCGGCTCTTAATATAGCAATAGGCAGCGACATCTTTAAAGAGATAAGAGAAAATAATTGCTGTTATGTGGATAAAACCTCGATTTTAGAGGAAATGCTCACTAGATCTCTTTCGAAGGTATCTCTGATCACCCGTCCGCGGCGCTTCGGCAAGACGCTGACTATGACCATGCTCCGGGAGTTTTTCGATATCCGCCGGGACAGCCGCGCCTTGTTTGAGGGACTGGCCGTTTCCCAAAACGCCGAACTCTGCCAAAAATGGATGAACCGCTATCCTACCGTGTTTTTAACGCTTAAAGGTATTGAAGGAACGAATTATTGTTCGGCTGTACGTCAGTTTAAGCTTCTTATTTCTAATTTGATGAAGGATATGCGCTATCTTACGGACAGCCCCAGAGTCGGCTCGACTGACAAGCTGAAATTATCTCAGCTGGAAAGCGGCGATGCAGATGATGAATTAATTATGAGTTCATTGCTGATATTGAGTCAAGCTTTGGAGGCGCACTGGGGAATGCCGGCCATTCTCCTGATAGACGAATACGACGTTCCCATCAATTATGCCGAGCAGAACGGCTATTATAAAGAGATGGTCTGCTTCATGCGGAATATGCTCGGCGCCGCGCTCAAGACCAACGCTTCGCTTAAATTCGCCGTATTGACCGGCTGTCTGCGCATAGCCAAGGAGAGCATTTTTACCGGTCTGAACAATTTTATGTGCTATTCGGTTTCCGACGCCGATTATGCCGACAAATTCGGCTTTACGGAATCTGAGGTGGACGCTCTGCTGGCCGCGGCCGAGCTGAGTGATAAAAAGCCTGACTTCAAGGAATGGTACGACGGCTACCGCTTCGGCGAGGGGACGGAAATATACTGTCCCTGGGATATTCTGGCCCATCTCGTCCGGCTGCAGAAAAATCCCAAAGCCGCGCCCCAGGCCTACTGGAACAACACCAGTGGCAACGCCATTGTGCGGACGCTGATCAACCGGGCCGGCGAGGATACGCGGGATAAGATCGAGCGCCTGATCGACGGCTCCGCCGTGGAAGAAGATTTGGCTGAGGATCTTACATATGATATTGTATATGAAAGCGAAAGCAATATCTGGACGAT
>JAFTAM010000101.1 GCA_017458675.1 bacterium | reverse complement strand
TCTATGGCCTGCGGCTGGAGTATGCCCTGGGCTATGGCGCCCCATGAAGAAAAGCCGGTCGGCGTGTATGCGGAGATGGGAAAGGTTAAAGGCGGGGCCGAACATCCCGATCCGGATGCCAAAAAGGATGAGGACGGTTATTATGTCTGGTCTGAGGAGCGCGTAAACGAGGCTCTGCAGGCCGGTCATCCGGTTTTTATCGACTTCGGAGCGGCCTGGTGCCTGACCTGCCAGGTCAACGAGCAGGGCCTTTTAAACTCGGATAAGGTCGAGGAGCTTTTTAAGAGGCATGGCGCAGTCTTTTTCAAAGCCGACTGGACCGGCAGAAATCCGGAAATCACCGAGGCTCTGGCGGGATTCGGCCGCAGCGGCGTCCCTCTGTACGTCTGCATTATGCCGCAAAATCCTCATAAACCGATAATCCTGCCGGAACTTCTGACCTATGACGATCTGGAGGAGGCCTTTGAGCCGGTCCGGGAAGAAGTAAAGCGCTGAGGGAGAGACAAATATGAATATAAATACTCATTTGAAGATTGATAACAGCCTTTGCGGGCGCTGCCTCGGGCTTTCGGAAGGCCGGGCGGCGGTCGAACTGACCCTGAGCGAAAATATGGCTGCCGACGAACGCGGCCTGGTCCACGGCGGCTTTATCTTCGGCCTGGCCGACTATGCGGCCATGCTGGCCGTCAACGATCCCAATGTGGTTTTAGGGGCCGCCGAGGTCAAATTTCTCAAGCCTTGCGTCTGCGGCGAGAGTATTGTCGCCGAGGCCGAGGTTCAGGAGGAATCCGGACGCCGCCGTTCGGTAAAAGTCAGCTGCCGGCGCGGAGAAGATGAAGTTTTTGCAGGGATCTTTACCTGTTTTGTTTTGAAAAATCATGTTTTGGAGGGCAAATAAAATGAGCGCTGCCGTTAATGCAGAGAATAAGGCCTGCGCCGGGGCGGAAAAAGAGGCGCTGCCGAGCTGGGATCTGTCCGACCTTTACGCCTCCTGCGAGGACCCCAAAATTAAAGAGGATCTTCAGTCCTGCGCAGAGCAGGCTAAACGCTTTGACGAAAAATGGCGGAAAAAGTTTACCGTGGGGACTTACTGCGTACGCGATCTTAACAAGGCGCTGCAGGAATACGAAGCGCTGGAGGTTTCGCTCAGCTATCCGCTGGCCTACGCCCATCTGCGCTCCGCCGTGGAAAGTCAGAAACAGGAAGTAAAGGTCCTGGAGCAGTTCTGCCGGGAGGCCGCGGTAGAGATTGAAAGCGGTCTGGTCTTTTTTGAGCTGGCCCTGAGCAAAATTTCCGACTCGATGTGGGAAAAAATTTCCAAAAGCCAAGCTTTAAAGCCCTACGTTCATTATCTGGGAGAGATGCGGAAGCAGCAGAAGTACGTGCTGAGCGAAGCCGAAGAAAAGCTCATGCAGCAGATGTCGCAGAGCGGCCGCCAGGCCTTTGCGCGTCTTTTTGCCGAAACGGTCAGCTCTCTGCGCTATCCCTTAAAGAAAGACGGCAAAACCGAGAACTTGACTCAGAGCGAGCTGCTGGCTCTCTTCCACGACCCCGACCGCTCTCTGCGCCGCCGGGCCGCTCAGGTTCTCAGCAAGGTCCTGACCGCCAACGCCCATCCGATCCATTTCGCTTACAGCACCCTGATTCTGGATAAGATCACCCGCGACCGTCTGCGCGGCTATCCGCGCCCGGAGAGCGCCCGCAACCTCGGCAACGAGATAGACGACGCCGTCGTCGATACGGTTATAGATACCGTCTGCGCCAATTACTCGATTGTGGCCAATTATTACCGTCTGAAGGCCAAGCTGCTGGGCCTTTCCAAGCTTTACCATTATGACCGCTATGCGCCGCTGCAGGACAATGACGAGCGCGTTTCCTATGACAAGGCTAAGGAACTGGTTCTGGAGGCCTTCGGCGAGTTCGATCCTTCGTTCAGAGAGATGGCCGAGCGCTTCTTCGCCGAAAACTGGATCGACGCCAAAATTGCCGAGGGCAAGCGGGGCGGAGCCTTCTGCGCCGGAATTACCCCCAAGCATCATCCCTATGTGATGCTCAATTATACCGGGCGTCTGCGCGACGTTCAGACCCTGGCTCACGAGCTGGGCCACGGCCTGCACGATCTTCTGGCTCAGAAGCTCAATTATTTTGACTATTACCCGGTCCTGCCCCTGGCGGAGACGGCCAGCACCTTTGCGGAGATGATAGTCTTTGAAAAGCTCTACAACAGCCTGGAAACTCCGCAGAGCAAGCTCTCTCTTCTGGCCGGCAAGCTCGAGGACACCTTCGCCACCGTCTTCCGCCAGGCGGCCATGTTCCGCTTCGAGCAGCGCGTCTTCAACAAGCGCCTCGAAGAGGGCGAGCTCTCCGTCGAAGCCATGAACGAGCTCTGGCAGCGCTCGATTGGCGAGATGTTCGGCGATTCGCTTACTTTAGGTCCCGATCATGCCATTACCTGGATTTACGTGCCTCACTTTATCAATACGCCTTTCTACGTTTATGCCTACGCCTTCGGCGAGCTTCTGGTGTACAGCATGTTCGCCCGCTATCGCAGCGAGGGCGAAGCCTTTAAGAAGAAATATATCAAGTTCCTGGCCTCCGGCGGCTCCGACAGTCCCAAGCGGCTGCTGCAGGAGCTGGGCATAGATATAGACGACCGCCAGTTCTGGCAGGCCGGCTGCAATCTGATCGCCGAGCGCGTGGCTCTGGCCCAAAAGCTGGCCGAAGAGCTTTAAGGACGGGGATGCTGTCATCCTGAGCCCCCGCGAATGCGGTCTGTCATCCTGAGCCTCCGGCGAAGGATCTGTAGTGATACGAGTATAGATTCTTCGCTGCGCTCAGAATGACAAATGCAGTCTGTCATCCTGAGCCTCCGGCGAAGGATCTATAATGATACGAGCATAGATTCTTCGCTGCGCTCAGAATGATAAATGAAGTCTGTCATCCTGAGCCTCCGGCGAAGGATCTGTAGTGATACGAGC
>JAFTAM010000011.1 GCA_017458675.1 bacterium | reverse complement strand
CTATGGAGTAATCGAAAGGCTCATGGATGAATGAGTTGATTAGATTACATTCTAGGTCAATCTCTTATACGAGCTTACTTGAAAGCTGTTATGTTTTTGACTTTGAAAAATCGTCTTTGCGGTTAAACCGCGAGGACGTTTTTTTTTGCCCTGAACAAGTGCGTCCGGCAAAGATTCTTCGCTTCGCTCAGAATGACAGGATGTTTGTCCTCCTGAGTCGGTTATTGTCCTCCTGAGCCGAACAATTTGTCCTCCTGAGCCGAATGGCGAAGGGTCTTAATTCGCCAGATTCTTCGCTGCGCTGAAAATAACGGTGGACTTTCAGTATGTTCAGCGCAGTCCGTTGCTGCTTCTGAGCCGTCGCTTAGTTAAGAAAATGTAAACGGCGTATTATAAGCTGTTTAGCGGTTTAGCTTTTTAAGCAGTTTGCAGTTTTTACATATTTGAACAGGATATCTGAGCAGGAATTTCTGAGCTTAAACAAAACTTTTTGACAAGATTTTACTTATTTACGGTGGGCTTTTATGTCTATTAATTCTTTGAACTCTTTTAATTATTCGCAGAACAGCTGCAGCTCAGTTGCCGAGACCAATAAAGGCGCCGCCAATATTGAGAACAAGGCAGAGGCAGCTGTTTCCGATCAGCATGACGTCTTTACGATGGCTGAACAGGATGACGCGGCTGTTCCCAAGCAGAGCTTAGGCGTGCGTTTTGCCCGCAACGTAGCCGGCGTTGTCACCGGAGCCGTGGGCAGCGTGGCCGGAACCGTAACCGGCGCTCTTAAGGGCGCGGCCAGTCATGAGCAGTGCAATCATGACGCCCGTTTAGTTCTGCAGACTATAGGCGCTTCGGCAGGCTTGGTGGCCGGTTTGGCTCTGGCCGGAAGCGTAGCCGGACCCGTCGGTTTAGTCGGCGCTTTGATTGCCGGTCCCTTCGTGGGCGCTATGGCCGGCGGCGCTGTTGAGGGTGCGGCCAGCAGCTTGGGCTCCGCTCTCAAGGAGGCCGCTCCCGGCGCGATTCGCGGCGCTAAGAAAGGTTTTGACATCGGCCGCACGGTCGTTGATAAGATTGTGGCCAAGGAGCCGGAAGCCGCTAAAGGGCCGGAAGTTAAAAACTAATCTGCACAGCGCTGTCAGCTGAATGCTCTCTTTGCAGTTCGGCAAGCCGGAAAGGCTTGTCTCTGCTTCTTAAGGGAGCATTTTTTTTATTGTTTCAGGATATTAAGTATAATGAATATTTGCGTATTTTGTGCTTCTTCCAATCCTAAAAATGAAATGATCGTCAGGCAGGCTCGGCGTTTTGCCGAGCTGCTGGCCGATAATAAGCATACTTTAGTTTACGGGGGCGCCGGAGTCGGTCTTATGGGGCTTATAGCCGATACGATATTGGAGAAAAATGGCAGAATTATCGGCATTATGCCGGAAGCTTTGACAAAACGTGAAATAGCCTATAAGCAGCTCACTGAAAGATATATTGTCGGCAGCATGGCGGAGCGCAAGGAAATGATGATTGCCAAATCCGAGGCCTTTGTAATTCTTCCCGGCGGCTTGGGCACGCTGGACGAGCTTTTTGAAGCAGCCTGTCTAGCCTCCCTGGGCCTCTGCCGCAAGCCGATTGCCGTACTGAACAGCTGCGGCTATTACGATTCCTTACGGAGCTTCCTGGATAATGCCGTTCAAGAGGGATTGATAGAGCCCTCGGCAGCTGAGCTTTTAAATTTCGTCTCCTTCCCGGAGGAAATATTTACCGCTTTAGCCGCTTATAAGCCGCTGCCTGCGCCGGCCTGGGTAAAGCTTCAGAATTAAATTAAGCTTTGTATTCAGCTCTGCAGGTATAAAGCAGATTTAAAATATGCTCAGCCGCTTTGGCAAAGGTTTCCTCACGGGCATATTCCGAGGCCGCCAGGCTCATGCGTTCCTTGTATTCGGGATTTTTTAACACTGAATAGACGGCCTTCCAGAGCTGAGGCACATTGGGCTCGGCGCTGTCGATGATGAGGCCGGTATTGGGCTTGATGGTCTGTCTGGCGCCCGGCGTATCCAAAGCGATGGCCGGCGTGCCTTCCAGCATAGCTTCCATGGTAGTCAGACCGTAGCTTTCGTGATAGCTGGTTGAGACAAAGATATCGGCCCGGGAGAGTATGGCCGCTTTTTTCAGGCCGCCGACATGACCGGGAAAGATCACGCGCGCACTATGCAGTTTGGCGGCCTTGGCCTTAAGCTTTTTATAAAATTTTTTCCCCTGCATAAATGAAGCGTCGCCGCAGATCATGAGTGTGAGATTATGTGGGATCTCACCGAACTGTTCTCCCCAAAGCAGCGCATCGATCATCTTATTCTGAGCTTTTTCAGGAGATATGCGCGAAAGCATGACAATTACCGGAGTATCGGCGCTGAGGTTAAACTCTTCGTTTATCTGCCGCTTGGCGTCGCTGATTTCTTCTTCGCTGAAATCCGGCTCCGGAGAGCCCCAGGGTATGACCTCCAAACGGCTGCTCAGACTTTTAAATTTTGGATAGGTCTCGGTAAGTATGGTTTTCATGCCGGCGGAAGGCACTATCAGTTTAGGACAGGTCTTGACCGCATAGAACTGTTTGTCAAAAACCAGCCTGAGGAGATCGGGAACTATGGGCAGATGGCGGACTTTGGCGAACCAATGTTCCCCCTGTTTAGCGGTAAGGTAATTTTTTAAATACATCCTGCAGAAAAAATCGTTGACATCGACATGAAAGATGGGTACGCAGGGAATGCGCGCGGCCTGCAGCGCTCGGAAATCAGGCCCTTCGGAAATATCGTGAGTGAGGACAATATCCGGCTTCAGCTCTAAAATAACCGAGGTGGACGCCTTTTCAAACTGACGGCAGAATTTGGCGTATCTCAGAGTGCTCAAACTGCTGGGATTTTCTCCTTCTTTCAGTACCGGGACTCTGATTATGCGCACGGTGGCCCGGGAATGGCCGGGAGAGCTGCAGCTGATGATTTCGCTTTCATAGCCGGGAGCGTCTTTTTCTCTATGCTCAAGGCCGCCGTTTTGAATTGGGGAAGCTTTCCCCGGGGCTATCAGATCTATTTCCAGGTTAGGTAAATCACTCCATGCCTGCAGTAAGCGCTCGCAGACTGCCGCTCCGCCTCCTAAAGGGATGAGATTAGAATTGCTGCCTCCGTGAGCTGCTGAAATGGCTATTTTAAATATGGACTGATTCATATTGCAATATACTTTCCGATAATTCTCTGCTGACAGGTAAAGATAGGCTGAGTCTTTATATAAGGACGGGTTCTTTCTTTCTTTTCGAGGAATTCCCTCATGTAAGAAGAAGTTAACTAAGTTATTTTTTGGCAATTTTGCTTTTGATTCTGGAGCCCGAAGGAGCTTGAGGCATGTCGTCCGACGGTAGATATCAAATTGAGATAATTGAAGGTATAGATCAGGGAACGGTCTTTACTCTTTTTGGCGATACCATAAAACTCAGCGGCGGTACTTTTACGTCCTTTGAGGACGGAATTATCAAAATTAAAAACAGCTCTGTTTCCAGTATCATCGGAGTTTTGAATTGGGAAGAAGAAAGCAATGCTTACCGGTTATCCAACCGCTCGGCCATTTCACCGGTAACAGTAAACGGCAGTCCCTGTTCCAACGCCCTTTTAGTGGACGGTTCCTTAATTCAGGTGGGGGAGGCCGTAATTGAAATTATTGCCTGTGAAGGCGTTGTCGCTAATGAACATGGAGTCACTGCGACAGATTTTTCAGCCGCTTCTTCTGACAGCGAGACTGTAATCTATTTAGGGGAGGCCGCAGAGCAGCCCAGGAAGAGGGTAGTGCCCGCCTGGCTGCGTACTGGAGACGACGCTCCCGGCGAGGCTGTAAATAATGCTCCTGTGCGTGATTTGCTCGGAGGCTGCCAGGATGAAGAAGAGCGCAGAAGCAGCTCCTTAGGCTATGGCCGCCATAGCTATGTTCCTGAATCGAAGAGAAAGTATAAGGACTACGCGCCGGCTTCCCGTCTTAACAGCAAGGAAGAGCTTGAAGCTTGTAAGACTTCTGAGGATGATTCAGAGTCAGCGGAAGCGGACGCCGCGGAGGATATCGGCAGAACCCTGATACAGACAGATAATACTAATCAGGAGCAAGCTGCGCCGTTTGAAGATGAGGCGGCGGAGCCTGACGCCTTCCCGCCGGAATATGAGGCCGGTTCTGAGGGTGAGGGAGAAGTTTATCCCCAGAGCTATGAGGGCCAGGCCGGGAGCGATGCTTATGCTCAGGGCTATGAGGGCCGGCACGAAGGCGAGGCTTATCCTCAGGGCTATGATGTCCAGGCCGAAGGCGAGGCTTACTCGCATGGCTACGAGGGTCAGGCCGAAGGCGAGGCTTATCCTCAGGGCTACGCTGGTCAGGCCGAAGGCGAGGCTTATCCTCAGGGCTATAATGTCCAGGCCGGCGGCGAGGCTTATCCTCAGGGCTACGCTGGTCAGGCCGAAGGCGAGGCTT
>JAFTAM010000100.1 GCA_017458675.1 bacterium | reverse complement strand
TTCAGCCGAAGACGCCGACGCCGTATATTACCTTCCCTTTGAGACTGATAAAAATACCGCTCAGCATAAATACGAAAAACGGATTGCCTCTGAACATTTCAGCAAGAGCAAATACCGCGAAAAGGCTAAAAAAGCAAAAGTAAAGCAGGAGTACGTTCCCGCCTATTACTATGTAATTGATACGGTTATCAATTATAGCGGCTCCAAAAACGGCAAAACGAGCGCCGGCAAAGCCAATTTTACCGGCGAGTATGCTATTCTGGCTTCACAGCAGTACGAAGACATTGTGACCGAGCCGGAAATCTGCCAATATTTCTATAAGGAAAAGATGGTTAAGGCAGACGAACTGCTTAAAACAGACGCTGAAGCCCGGGAGATCTCAGAACAGTTCAGCGATGAAAACAGAGATCAGGAGCTGGACAGGATCCGTTCCCACAAAGTTGAGACTGTCGAAGAAGAGCTGCAGGGGTACGTAAATTCAGAAATTCTGGAGAAGTATCAGCTCGAACCGAAGACCTTTTCCTACAGCTGCGAATTCAGCAATGTAAAAGCATATTATGTGCTTGCGCCCATATGGACGGCCAAATACAAAAACAGGCATACGCATTATGTCTGCATTATTAACGGACAAAGCGGAGAAATTACCTCCGGAACCGACGAATATGCAGAAGCTCGTCCTACTGTCCGTATTTCCTTCAAACAAACCCTGAGGGGCATAGCCACTGTGGGCGTCCTTATTTTTCTCGCGATTTCAGCCTTAAAGCGAAAGAAGACTAACGGAAACGATCTGAATAAGCAGCAATAACGCCGGCATATTATATATAAACCCGCATACGCCGGCGGCGGAACGGGAGGATATCTTGCTTCAGACGCCAGCTTGGAGGGACAACTTTGAGATCCTCGGCGGCGCCGCTTTAGCATAGATCCTTCGCTGCGCTCAGGATGACATGGAAAAGGCTCGGTATAAAAGAGCCATGGCTGGAGGCAGGACGCAGACGCAGGCCAAAACGGCAAAGCGCAATACGGCAATAAGCTCCGGCCCGGCTACTGAAGGAAGACACTGCCGCCTCAGCGGCATTTATGCCTCAATAGACAATTTCATTGACTTCTCTTTTATTGTACAGCTTCCAAAATTCTTCGGCGATATTTGCAGGCGCATAGTAATCATTTGAGCCTATAGCGCCGGTCACTTGAACCGTACCTATATAAATTCCCTTCTCTTTCAGCACGGGCGTCAATGCCAGCGTCATTGCTCTGAGCGCCGCCTTATCCATAGAAAGAGGCAGATAATCAATATGCGGATACATTGACAATCCGCCGCCGGTCACAAGAATCGCTCCTCGCTTGGCCGCGAACTCGGAAGTAACGGCTAACTTGACGCAGTTATAAGCTCCGGCCGCATCGGCGGCATAATGTTCCATCAGAACTTGTGCGCTAAGCGCAGCCTTATCGTCAGGCACAGTAATACCGACATTATAAAAAACTGCATCAGGAGTTCCGTATGCCTTCACCGCTCTCTCATAAATTTCTGCAAAGGCCTCAAACTGCGTGACATCTGCGATCTCAGTATAAACCTCATAACCTTTCTCGGCTAGAGCCGATGCGTATTTTTGAAGCCGATCCGCGTTTCTGGCCATTAAAACGACCTTAAAACCTTCGCCGGCAAATTTCTCGGCAACGCTGCGTCCTAAGCCCTTGCCCGCGCCGATTACAAATATTGTTCTTTTCATGTTTTTCGTCCTTTCAATCAAATGATACAGAAGTAATTTTAGCGGCAGGAAAGTCAGGCCTTAGACTTACAAAACAGCTTTAGCGCCTCTTTCCCGCACAAAAATGCTCCGCTTCCCTTGTTCCAACAGATGTACGGTCAAAGCCAGCAGAGAAGCTGAAGCCGCTCCCAAAGCCGCAGCCTTCCAGCCGCCCGCTCCCCACAAAAACGCTGCCAGACTGCTGCCCGCCGCGCTGAAAAGAAAATTGCTTACGACAAAGGCCGTATTCAATCTGCTTCTCTCTGAATCAGACAAAGCAAAGAGCTGCGCCTGGCTGAGTACGCTGACCCCTTGAATTGCCAGAGAAAAGACCGCCGCGATGCACACTATGAACAGTATCGCTGCACCGGAAAAAGCCGCCAGCGTCATACAGACAATACTCATGCCGATAAAAACAGCCATGCCCACGCCGCCGAGGCCCTTATCCTGCAAGGCTCCAAGCCTGGCGCCGCTCACCGCTCCCGTCAGTCCGGCCAAGCTGACTAAGCCTATCTGAAACGTAGTGTATGAGAAAGGCTCGCCAGACAGCAAAAACGTCAAAGCAGTCCAGAATATATTAAAAGCAATCCCGAAAATCATACCCTGTTTCAGAAGAATTCCCCGCATGACCGGATATCTCTTAATACAAGTAAAGACTCCTTTCAAAAGCTGTCCGTAGCTGATTTCAGCCTGCACGGGAGCTTTGGGCAGACAGTAATATATTACGGCAATCATTACGGTATTCAATATTGCCGCCGTAAGGTAAACTCCCCTCCAGCCCCATAAATCTGCCGCCAGCCCGCTGAACAAACGGGAAAACAAAATACCTGCGGTAATTCCGGATGAAACAATGCCCACAATGCGCCCCCGGTCTGCCTCGCTTGCCAAATCACCGCACAAAGGCAAAATAATCTGTCCGGACACCGTAAATAGTCCCAAAACAGCCAAAGCAGCGGCCAACAGTCCAAAGGACGGCGCCGCGGCGCAGGCTATGAGCGTCAGAGCCGTCATAGCCATAACCGCAGACAAAAGCTTCTTTCTCTGCATGACGTCGCCCAAAGGAACAATAAGAAGAATACCCAGCGCGTAGCCTGCCTGAGTAGCCGTCACCAAAAAGCCGCTCTGAGAAGCCAAAACTCCTAAATCTTCCGCAATGACCGAAAGAAGCGGCTGCGCCCAATACAGATTGCCTACGGCAAGCCCCGCCGCAGCGGAAAGTATAACTGCAAGACTGGCAGAAATCCCGCCGGGATGTTCATTCATATTAATTCACCGCCAAGAAAATAATCTTCTGTTCAAATCCTGCGTCCTGACTGACTTCATTTCAAGGACGCTCCCTGCTTGACAAATACAACAACTGTTGTATGATTATTTTAGCAAAGCCAAAGGCAGCTATCAACCGACAAACTAAGAGCAAGTGTCGGATTACAAAAGGGAGATTGCCGCGATGCAAAAAAGGCCGGAAATAACAGAAGCGACGAGGCAGGTTATCATAGATGCTTTCTGTCTCGTCAGCAAAGAAAAGCCCATAGAAAAGATTACCGTGCAGGAAATTATGCGCAAATCCGGCTACAACCGCTGTACATTTTACCAATATTTCAAAGACGTTTACGATATAATGGAATATATTGAAAATATTGTACTATCAAAAATCAAAGATAATTTTAAACATAACATTTCACAGGAGAATTTCAGCCAAAGCTTCTTTGAAGCATTCACGCGCATCCATCAGGAACAGGCCACCTATTTTGACCTTCTGCTCAAACCCGCGAACCGCACTCATTTTGCTGAAAAACTTATGACAGACGTCCTGCCGGTCTTTGCGGAACGGTTTCGCCTGCCGAAAAAACACCCTTATTCCCTTTATCTGGCCGACATGTATTTTGCCACGGTTGTAGCAGCTATAAGTCATTGGCTTCAGCAAAATAGATCGCTGACTCTGGAAGATCTGTCACAGCTGCTGGGAAATGTACTGACAAACGGAGTCGTTACGGTTATGTCAAGCTGCAAGGATAGTTAAACCGGAAAATTCAGAACTGCAGATACGGCTTTTGACTTCATGTGCATCTGCATTTAACTAAACAAAGAAACTTGTTTCCGGCAGCATAAAAGAGTATTCACAATACCTGCGGCTCAAATCGGCAATTTCCGCTTGAAAACAGAGCGTGTTATTGAAAACTTGGCTAAATTATTAGTCAAGTTTTCAATGAAACTGTTGACATTGAAACTGCAATGTCGGTAAGTTAAGCCTATAATTTGCTAAAAATGGCACTTTAACTTGTTTTACCAATGCTTGCAAATGTTTCCCATGTCATTCTGAGCGCAGCGAAGAATCTTTAGAGTTATATGTTTGCAAAGATCCTTCGCCTAACGGCTCAGGATGACAGAGTGGAGCAGGCTCAGGATGACAGAGTGGAGCTGGCTCGGGATAACAGGTTGACAGCTAAGGCGCAGCCGCAGCGGCAGCTGAAGTACAAGCTCGACCGGGACGGCAGCTAAGGCGCAAAGCGCGGGCAGACCCGCTGCCGCTCCGGCAGCTTACCGTTACCGATACTGCTTCCAGCTCATCACTCTCTGCTTCATACCTTTTATGTCCAGAACACCGTAAGCGAATCCCCGGCGAACCAGCTCCTCCGGCACGTATTCGTCGTATTTCTCAAAGACCGGGACCTCGTTGGGATAGACCAGCTCCAGCGGATCAAATTCATTCTCAGCCTCCTCGCAGACAATAGAGTAAAACTCCGCCTCGCTTACATGCAGGCTGAACTGAATCCAGTAGGGACGCGAGGAATTGAGGCCTTTAAGTCCGAGCCGTTTTCCGCAGCGCAGCTTCAGGAAGCGCTCCAGCGCCAGAAAGGCATAGCTCCCCAGCCAGGGGAAGAGCGCGTACATTTTGCCGCCCAGATGAACCAGCGGCCGCTGAGACATCAGAGACTGGCGGAAGGTATCTCTGGCGTCGGCCAGACGGCAGAGAGCATGGGACATCAGGTAGGGATAGGTTTTGTCCTCGGCCAGCACGCCGTACATGCGCTCCAGAATGCGGGTGTGGATATCGCCGGGCACGTCGCCGAAATATGCGGGAATATTGCCCTTGACCAAAGTGCAGTAAACCGTGCGCCGCTGATGATCGACCTCGTCCACGGCCCAGACGCGGCCGGCTATGGCGATCTTGTCGCCGACCGGCGGGGGCTTCACGATAGTTCCCAGCTGCTCAGGGCCGGAGCGGACTGTATATTCAACATTTTCCTGAAAGACCGCATAGAACTTGAAACTGTTCACGACCCGCTCTCCGGCCAGACCGACAATCAAGCCTCCGTTTTCCGTGCGGCTGATGTGATCGATCTCAAGCAAATGGCGCAGCAGCAGCCGATAATCATCCTGGGTAATGCGGCGGAAACAGCTCAGCGTCAGCACCCGGGAGGCCAGCTCCGCCGGCGTCATTTCTCCGCCGGAGGCCAGCGTGCTCATCGTCTGGTGGTAAAGGAGGCTGAAGGGAAGTCTATCCGTCCTCGGCGGCTCCACAAAGCGCTCCTCAATATAAAGCTGAACCAGAGCTATCCCCTGAATCAGATACCAGGGAATAGACTCAGGCAGCAGGGCGCGGGCCTCCTGATGTTCTTCGCGCATGACGAAACACATCTCCGAGGGAGCGCCCCGCCGGCCGGTGCGGCCCAGACGCTGCAGAAAACCGGAGACCGTGTAGGGCGCGTCGATCTGAAAGGCCCGCTCCAGCCTGCCGACGTCAATGCCCAGCTCCAGGGTGGCGGTGGCGCAGACCGACATCAGGGAATAATCGTCCTTCATTTCCTCCTCGGCGCTCTCGCGGTAGGAAGCTGAGAGGTTACCGTGATGAATCAGAAAGCGCTCGGGCTCGTGTTTGGCCTCGCAGTATTGGCGCAAGCTCTGGCAGACGCCCTCGCATTCCTCGCGGGAATTGGTGAAAATGAGGCACTTTTTTCCTCTGGTATGCTCAAATATATAACCTAGCCCGGGATCGGCGGCCTTGGGGGCTTCGTCGGTGGGAGCTTCGTCGGCCGGCGCTTCCTGAAGCGGTACTTCGGCGGCCTCCGTCCTTCCCTCGTCGGCCTGGGGATCGGAATTGTAAAAATGCTCCATACTGAGCCGCCAAGTCTCTTTGGCGCCTTCAATGTGCGGAATGAGCGTACTTCTGCCGCTGCCAGCCGCCATAAACTCACCGGCCGCCCGGGGATCGCCGATAGTGGCGGAGAGACCGATGCGCCGAGGCTTACAGCCGGCCAGCCTACAGAGCCGCTCGATGAGGCAGAAGGTCTGCAGACCGCGGTCTCCGCGCAGCAGCGAATGAATTTCGTCTATGACGATAAAGCGCAGATCCCAGAAAAGCGAGGGGATCTCCATATGTTTATTGATGAGCAGAGATTCCAGCGATTCCGGGGTGATCTGCAGGATGCCCGATGGCTTTCTGAGCAGCTTCCGCTTTTTCGACTGAGCCGCGTCGCCGTGCCAGCGGGTGACGGCGATCCCCTGTTCTTCGCAGAGCTCGTTGAGGCGACCGAACTGATCGTTGATCAGCGCCTTCAGCGGAGCGATGTACAGAACGCCCACCGTCTGCGAGGGTTCCTCGTCCAGCAGCGTCAGGATCGGAAAGAAGGCAGCTTCCGTCTTGCCCGAGGCGGTGGAAGCCGTCAGCAGCACATTGTCTTCCGTGCCGAAAACAGCTTCCCCGGCCGCGTTCTGCACCGCCCGCAGACTCTGCCAGCCGGAGCGGTAAATATATTCCCGGATGTAGGGAGCGTAGCGTTCAAATACGTTCATATCGTAAATTCCGCAAAGCCGGCCTCGGCTTCGTCGGAGACGGCCTCCGATTTGGCGTAGGAAAATTCCTCGGAGTTCAAAATTTCGGCAATCTTCAGATCGAGCTTCTGATAGAGCAGGTTCAGCAGCTCGATGAAGTCCCTGATGACCTCGCGGGGAGTGATATGCTGATCGGCGCCGATGCGGCCGTATTCAATTTTGATAAAAACGGCCAGATCGTCGGCGCTCACCGTGCGGGAGTATCCGTAAAGGCCCGCGTGCATGTCGGCCAGCTTTTCGCAAAGCACCAGCATTTCCTCGGCGGTCAACGGCTCCAGGCGGATAACCGGGCCCAGGAGATCGCGCGCGCCCGGCTTTGAAAAGCGCCCCTCGGCCAGCCGCGAGCGGAGCGCTTCATAGCTGTATATACCGCGCCGCTTATCCTCCAGCGTTTCGGGCGTTGCTCCCATGATAATGCCCAAATAGCGGGCCTTGCCCTGCAGAGCGTCGTTGTATACGGTCAGCAGCTTTTCGTAGTTATATTGGCGGGTGACGGAATTTGGAATCTTGAAAATATTGACCAGCTCGTCGATCATCAGCATCATGCCCGCGTAGCCGGCCAGGCGGAAAAAGACGGCAAAAATCTTAATGCAGTCGTACCAGTTGTCGTCGGTAATGAGGATATTTATGCCCAGCGCCTCTCGGACCTCGCTTTTGAGCGTGTATTCCCCGCGGAACCAGCGCACCGTCCTGGCCTTGGCCTCGTCGTCGCCATCGATATAGGCGTGGTAATAGCGCGACAGGAGCTGGGCGAACTCGAAACCGTGTACGAGCTCGCTGATCTGCGAAGTCACAGAGACAATTTTTTTGTCCGTGGCCGCGGTCAGGGCGGGATCGCCGGGGGCAAGGCCGCTCTCCCGGGCCGCTTCAGTCTGAACCGCGCTGATCCAGCGGTCCAGAATCAGGGTCAGCGCTCCGCCCTCCGGCTTGGTTTTGGTGGAGAGGCTGCCGATCAGCTCGCGGTAGGTCGCCAGCCCCTGCCCTTTCGTCCCATGCAGGCGGCGCTCCGGGGAGAGATCGGCGTCGGCCACAATAAAGCCCTTATCCATCACATAATTGCGGATCGTCTGCAGCAGAAAGCTCTTGCCGCTGCCGTAGCGCCCGACAATAAAACGGAAGGCCGCGCCGCCCTCGGCGACGATCTCCACGTCGTGCAGCAAGGCTTCAATCTCGCTTCTGCGGCCCACCGCAATATAGGGCAGACCGACGCGCGGCACCACGCCGCCCTTCAAAGAGTTCAATACGGTCTGTGCGATTCGTTTCGGTACTTTTTTGGTGTCAGCTGCAGTCATATATCTCCCGCCAATTCTGAGAGCTCGTCAATGTAATCTTCGACAAGACAGAGCCTGTCATTATCGCCGCACTCTACGGCAATATCCCCGATTTCGTCATACAGCGCCTCGTTGATAGCGTCCGCGGCCATCGAAGGCGTCAGACGGTTTTCTCTGACAATGCGGCCGGCGTCCCTGCCCCGCAACAGCGCCCGAAGGATCTGCACAAGCGCGCCGTTCAGCGTTCGGTTCGGTCCGGGCGCATCCTCGGCGCTCTGCCTGCTTTCCGCCAATGTTGGCGAAACGTCCTCAGCACCCTGCGCGTTTTCAGCTAAAGGCGGCAGAACATCCTCAACGCCTTCTCCGCTTCCAGGCAAAGGCGTCCGGTCGCCCTCAGCGCCTTTCCCGCTTTCCGGCAAAGGCGTCCCTGCGCCTTCCCGGTTTTCCGGCCCAGGCATCCGAGCGTCCTCTGCGCCCGGCACGTTTTCCGACCATGACGGCGCTTCCTCCCCGTCAGCCAGTTCAGACTCCGTCAGCAGGCTGTCCCTGGTGGTCAGAGCGTCCGCGCGAATCCTGTCTAAACTCGACATATCAATTTCAATCCTGGGCCTCGACGCCTCAATAACGGCCTGCCTATCGGCCTCAATCGCCGCCTCGATAAAAGGATCGGCCCAGGCGTCCTGCGGATTTTCGCGCAGATAGCGGCCGGTCTTCAGATAACGCCGCAGCTTCAGGTCCGTTTCGTGCAGAAGGCTCTTTATCCGCTCCCGATCAAATCTGTCCTTTGCGTAGGACTTTACCTGCCACTTGCCGTCCCGGCAGCGATAGGAAAGCGCCCCGTCCAGAGCATAATCCCTGTCCTTCTGAGCGTTCCGCCAATAATAGACGGCGTTGCCGAGAGGATACCACCTCCGCAGAACCCGCGCGCCGAAGCATAAGGTAAACAGGTTCCTGCCTTCATACCGATAGCCTGCGGCCGCTCTGCGCCATACTTCCGCGAACAGACGCAGACCTCTGTCCGGAACGGCGGCCATTACCGGCGCTCCGGGCGGTTTTTTACCGGCGAAGCCGCACAGCGCCTCAAAGACTTCAGCGTCCGAATGATTTTCCGGCTCTTTGAGAACCGCAAGCGCCCGATTCGTTTCCAGCAGCTCCGGATCGGCGTACTGCCGCGCTTTTTCCGGTTCAATATCGCTGACAACAGCCAGCTCCAGCATCCAGCGTCTCAGATTGGCCCTCATGCCCGCTTCGCCGATCCCTGAATCCAGATAGCCGCGTTCAAACTCCCTGAGCTTACGCAGAGCGTCTTCGGGAGAATCAGCGCCGATCCCGTTCAGCAGCTCATAGACATAAATGTAGGCCGCAGAGGTAGAAATCGGCTGATAATCGCCCTTTCTGAGACGGGCGCGCCAGGAAAAATAGCCGCGCAGCTGTTTAAGGCGCAGTTCCCGGTAAGTGGGAAAATAGCTGAAGAATTCGCCGGACCAGGGAACGTCGTCCTCGTAGTCCTCCATGAACTTCGCCTGCCGGTAAAAGGCTTCGGCGCGCCCCGCCGGCTGCCCCATTCGGCTGCTGAACAGTCCCGGCATTTCACGAAGCTTTTCCGGAAGGTCCGCATCGGCAGGCTGACCGCCGTTTCCGACAAAGGGCAAAGGTATGTCCCTGTACACGCCTTCCCCTGCAGTAAGCTCAAAGGGGGAAACAACTGCGCCGCCCGGCTTGGCTTCAGAGGCTCTCAGCATGACGCCGCGCTGCTCAGCCAAAACAACGCTGCGGCCGGCCGCTGTCTCGGAGGCAGCCGCCTGTTCAAACGTTCTTTCGTTCAGCTTATCCGGCGCAGGCTGACCGCTGTTTCCGGCAAAAGGCAAAGGCGTGTCGCGGTAGGCGTTCTCCGCATCCGAGCCGACCGGGTCCAGCACCACCGTACAGCCGGGCTGTTCTTCGGAGACCATGGCCAGATCGAAGAGCCCAAACACCACCTCCGGCTCAGTTTCATCATTAAAGGTTACGCTGATCCATTTCGGCCCCCGCATTCTGACGGGAGCAGAAATATACGGCCTTTCCGGCTTCGGAAGGCTGTGAGCGCCGCATTTGAGATCGCAGACCTCTATTTCCCGCCCCTGCTCCCCGTCCCACTGACGCATCAGCAGAGCGATCCATCGGCCCGTGGCGGGATGACAGAGAACAGACAGGCCGGGCAAATCCGCCCACCGATGCTGCTCTTCTATCCGGTATTGTTCCCTTGCGTAAGCCGTCAGCTCCGCCAGCAGCATGGTCTTGCCTCCAGGTTATTATTTGTGCTGAAAAACAGGTTTCTGAGCGCAATAATGATAGCATATATAAGCGCGGAATCAAGGGAGCGGCATTGATGCGCGGCAAGGACGCCGGGTATAGATCCTTCGCCTGAAGGCTCAGGATGACAAAAAAGAACAGGCGCAGGCAGCCGAGGAACACGTTCAGATGCAACAATAGCAGATTTCAGAAAACTATCTGCAAGGCAGGCCGGACACAGCCGCTGACAAGAACGACGTCGCGGCCGTCGAAGCTATGAACGCCGCTGTCGGCGCCCACGTAGGCCGCGCATCCGCCGCTGCGGCCGCGCGAACGCAGCCATTGCCACGCATAGCCTCCGCGCGCATAGGCGCCGTTTTTTACTGCGTAAACGGTAGGCTCAGCCGCACGGTCATTATTGCCGGCGAACAATCTTTCAGACTCGTCGGCGCTCAGCAGAAATACGCGGTCTTCCGTCAAACGGCCAGCCTTGTTGGAAAGTCTGCTCACCTTAATTAAAGATTGTTCCTGAGGACTGAACGCTTTGCGGAAAAATTCGCCGTTAAGCCAGCGCCGCAGGGTACATGCCGACCAGGTTATACTTACCCGCTTTTCATTGTAAGGCCCGGCATCCAAACCGTATTCAGAAATAACCAGCAAAGCGTCGCTGCCGCTGCGCAGCACCCGCCAAGTTATCGGTTTCACTTCACCGTTTGGACCCTGCGGATAGCGCCCGAAATCAAAGCGCTCGCCTACCAGCTTATTTGCATACGCCGCACGCAGCAAATCTGCAGAATCCTTAAGCGCACCCGACTTGCCTTCTGCTTTACCGCAGACGGGCCCGGCGGCCTCGCCTGACCGTTTTTCCGCTTCTGCGGAACCTCCGCACAAACTGACCGACGGGACCGACGGCAAGTCTGTTCAGCGTTCGGAATTATCGGCAGCAGCGCAGATCGATCTGCTGAAAAAAAACATACAATTTTCTGACCTCCAAACGCAATACCGACATAACTATTTTATATAAGCATAGACAAAAAAAGCAAGCGAAGAATCTATGCCATTTGAACAATACAGATCCTTCGCCTTGCGGCTCAGGATGACAAAGGAGAGCGGCTCAGGATGACAGAGTATTTGTCATTCTGAGCGACAGCGAAGAATCTATACTGTCGCCGAAGGTACACGCTTGATTTTCACTCAGACAAATGGCATAATAGACGCGGTCGCCGTACCGACAATAAATAACAGTATAAAGGGGGGAAACATGACGCCTGTTAAGACGTGGGAAGAGCTGACCATCTGCGACAACTTCCTATTTCAGAAGGTCATGCAGAACAAAAGCCTGTGCAAAAGGCTTATCGAAAAACTGCTGAACATCAAAGTCGAGGAAATTACTTACCTCGCCTACGAGAAAACCGTCAACGTCTATTTTGACAGCAAAGGCATACGCCTCGACCTCTATGTAAAAACCGACCAAGGCACAATCATCAACATTGAGATGCAGACCACAGACGGCGCGCTCAGCGAGCTTCCCAAGCGCGCCAGATTCTATCAGGCTTCGCTCGACCTCGACGCCCTGGACAAAGGGCAGGAATATACCGAGCTGAATAAGTCTTATATTATTTTCATCTGTACCTTTGACCATTTCGGATTGGGACGCAAAGTTTATACCTTTACCAACCGCTGTCACGAAAGCGAAGGACTCGAACTCGGCGACGAAACCTGCAAAATTTTTCTGAACGCCAAGGGCACAGTCGGCGATACCGACGAAGATATCGACAAATTCCTGGCTTACGTCAGCGGAGAGCCCGCCGAAGGCAAGTTCATGCAGGATGTCGCCTCCGAAGTCGAACGTATCAAACAGCACAACGGACTGAGGAGCGAATATATGTC
>JAFTAM010000099.1 GCA_017458675.1 bacterium | reverse complement strand
TTTGTTTTGCACTTCGCTCCGCGCTCGCCGTAACCGGAGCTCGGACGCTCGCTTCAGAGCAAAACAAAACCTGTGCGAAATATGTCTGCTTAAAGCTTGTTTTTGCTTAACTTACCGACAGTATTTTAGACAGGCTCAGGAGGCTGCTCAGCTTCAGAGCTGTTTTGAGCATTCAAACGGGCTTCTCCTATTTTTGCGAATTCCATAACGCTCGCTAAATAGTCTTCATCATATAGTTCTGGGTCTTTGCGCCTCATATCATTGCAAATAAGCTGCCATGCTTCTGTCCATGTATGCCCTTGTTTGCAATAGTTTTCAGCGAATTCTTCATAGAGCTCTGGTTCGCTTTTTCTGTAAAGCCTCCAAATTCCACGCTTTTGATCTTCGTCCATTTGATCAATTTGAGGTATTAATCCCATTTTTACTCCTTCATATAACAAATGAAGCCGTTTGCGCAATTGAGGTTCAGCCTGCCGTCATTTTTTTATAGCGCTCGCTCTGTTCGCGGGCCATTTTATCGCAGAGTTCGTTATAGTATATGTTTTGGTGGCCGGGGACGTGCTTCCAGGTGATCCGATGGGGGGCGGCGGCCTGCAGGATGGCCTGCCATAAATCGGCGTTGGCTACAGGCGTATTTTTATTTTTCATCCAGCCGTTTCTCTGCCATTTTGCCAGCCATTTCTGATTGAAGGCGTTTGTTACGTAGTTGGAATCGGAATACAGAAGAACGCTGACGGGGCGCTTCAGGAGCTTAAGAGCCTCCAGGACGGCGGTCATCTCCATGCGGTTGTTGGTGGTTGCGGGAGCGCCTTCGGAAACATGCTTTTCAGTTTTGGTGGGATTGTGGATCAGTACCGCCCCCCAGCCGCCCGGTCCGGGATTGCCGGAGCAGGCGCCGTCCGTATAAATAGTAACGTCAAAATTAAGGTCGTTTTCAGGCATAGCGATAATTCAAATTAAAATCTAATATAATGTATATGCTGTTCAGGTAGGAAATCCAGCCGCGTTAATGATAACACAAAAGCGGAAAGTCTTTTAAGATATTTCAGCGGGCTTTTGAATTCTTTTTTGCGCTTCAGGCAAAGGAATTTGCTCTGGGAAAGCTTTTTCGCTTAGTTCAGAATAGCAGGTTCTATGCTGTCCCGAGTTTTCGGCGAATGAGCTTTATATTTTTTCAAACTGCTTGCATAACTGTTTTATATTTCAGCGAGGAACTATGGCTACATTATTTACCAGAATTTTAAATCACGAGCTTCCGGGCCATTTTATTTACGAGGATGAGAAATGCGGCGTCTTTTTATCGATCGCCCCCCTGCGCGAGGGCCATGCTTTGATCGTCCCCAGAGCCGAGGTAGATCACTGGCTCGATCTTTCCGAAGAGGATGCCCAGCACTGCTTTGCCGTGGCGCGGCGGGTCGGCAAGGCCATGATGAAAGCCTTTAAGCCCCGGAAGGTCGGTTTGATGATCGCCGGTCTGGAGGTCCCCCACGCTCACATCCATGCGGTTCCCATTATGGAGGAAGCCGATCTGGACTTCCGCCGCGCCAAAGAGGCCGGTCCCGAAGAGCTGGCCCGAACTGCCGCCGTTCTGAGAGAAGCATTTGAATAGTTTTTGAATTCCCTGGGGACGGCAAAACAGGAAGGGGAGGAACGTGAACGGGAGAACATTAAAAGCCATTTTTTGAGATGAGAATATATAGATATGCTACATAAAAATGTATATTTGCAGTCTCTGGTGTATGAACTGCCTAAAATAGTGGTGACTACAGAATCGATATTCAACGGCCTGGGAGAGACATTCAGCCGTTTGGGCATTCCCGCTTCCTGGGTCGCCGCTCTTTCCGGCGTTAATGAGCGCCGGGTCTGGGAGGCCGACGACAGCCTGATCGATATCGCCTGCCGGGTGGCCAAAAGCGCTCTTGACCGTTCCGGGCTGAAGCCGGAGGATATAGGCTGCGTCATCTGCACGTCCGTAACCAAAGATTTCATAGAACCGGCTATGGCCTGTATGGTCCATGAAGCTCTGGGACTGTCTCCCTCGGCTGTCAGCTTTGATATCTCCAACGCCTGCCTGGCTTTTATTAACGGCATGTCTTATGTAGGTCAGATGATAGACGGAGGTGTGATAAAGGCCGCCCTGCTGGTCGATGTGGAAAATTCCCGCTTTGTTCTGGAAAAAACCAGAAACGACATGAAAACTCATGATACGGATTTGGCGGACTTTTCCAAGCGCTTTGCCGGTCTTACCCTGGGTTCGGGAGCGGTGGCGGCCGTCCTGACCGACGGCGCTTTGAATACGGCCAATCACAGGATCACCGGCTCTGTTTCGCTGGCGGATACCAAATACTGCCGCAGCTGCATAGGTTCTCTCTGTGAAATAGTCACCGACCAGACCCGTCTTATGAAGGCGGGCGTGGAGCTGGCCCGCCGCACCTGGGATGTCGCCGCTCAGACCCTGGGGTGGACGCCGGAGGCTTTAAAGCATTTTATATGTCATCAGGTGGGGGCCAGTCATATAAAATTACTGTTTGATACTTTAAAGCTGGATATCGGCAAAGCTTTTCAGACTTTTCCTTTCTTAGGCAACGTCGGTCCCGCTTCGGCCCCCATAACTATGGCGATAGCGGCGGAGCGAGGCATTATAAAGGCTGGCGAGCGCGTCGGCATAATGGGAATCGGCAGCGGTTTAAATTGTTCGATGATGGAGATAGTTTGGTAATGCCTATTTTGAAAAGAGAGGTCTGGAAGCCTCTGTATCCCTTTGCTTCCAACTGGTTCTATCTGCCCGGTTCCGGCGTGCGCATGCATTATCTTGACGAATGCCAGGCTCAGCCGGATAAAGCGGGCGAGCCGATTGTCTGCGTGCACGGAAACCCTACCTGGTCCTACTATTACCGCGAGCTGGTTAAGGCCTTCCGTCCCGGTCACAGGGTAATTGTTCCCGATCATATCGGCATGGGGCTTTCGGAAAAACCGCAGGTTTACAATTACTGTCTGCAGCAGCATATTGACAATTTAGAGGCTCTGCTGGAGAATCTGCAGCCCGGACCCTTTACTATGGTTGTTCACGATTGGGGAGGGGCCATAGGCATGGGCTATGCGGTGCGCCATCCCGAGAAGATTAAGCGCATTCTCTTTATGAATACGGCCGCTTACAGATCGCCCTTTATGCCCGCCACTATCCGCTTGGCCCGGGTCCCGTTCCTTGGCGAATTCTTAGTAAGAGGCCTCAATGCTTTTGTATGGGGAGCGCTTCTGACGAGTACTAAGCGCCATATCGGCTCCTATACCGCTTCCGGATACGTCTATCCCTACGATTCCTGGGCTAATCGCATCGGAGTGCTGCGCTTTGTGCAGGATATTCCTATGCTTCCCGGCGACAAATCCTATTCGGTTCTGGCCGATATTGAGGCTAAGCTGCCTCTGCTGGCCCAAGTCCCCAAGAGCTTTGTCTGGGGCGCTTTGGACCATGTCTTTAACGATCATTTCCTGGACCATTGGAAATTGATCTATCCTGACGCCGAATACAACCGTTTTGCCGATGTCGGGCATTATGTTTTGGAGGACGCCTCCGAGCGCCTCTTTGAGTGCCTGCGCCGTTTGCTGGAGCGTTAAATTAAATAAAGAATATTCAGTGAGATTTTGTTATTATGGCTGACGATAAGAAAAATAAGAAGAGCGCAGAGGCCAATATTGCCTCTCATCTGCCTAAAATGGCCAAGACCTGCAAGGACCAGGACGCGGTTCTGTATCCGGTAAAAAAGGAATATGAGGGCTGGTCCTATGAGGAATTGAATAAAAACGCCGACGCTTACGCGCATGCAATGCAGAAAGCCGGCGTGACCGCCGGACAGAAGGCTCTGGTCTTTCTGACTCCCGGTCCTGAGCTTATAGCCTGTATCTTTGCTCTGTTTAAGATGGGCGTTATTCCGGTCATGCTGGATCCGGGCATGGGACGCGAGCGTTTGCTGGGCTGCATAAGGCATGTTTCTCCCGATGTTTTTATCGGCATACGCAAAGCCCAGCTGGCCCGCTTCTTTTACAAGTCGGCTTTTACCAGCGTTAAGCTGAATTTTACCGCTGACGAATGGTTCCCCGGCTGTGTTCAGATAGTTAAGGAAGCGGCAAAATACAGCGAACCTTTCCCTGTTAAAGAGGTGCTTCCCGATGATACCGCAGCCATTTTGTTTACCTCCGGCAGTACCGGCAAAGCCAAGGGCGTGGTTTATAAGCACAGCATGTTCCAGGCTCAGGTCAAATACCTGAAGGAACTTTTCGACTTTAAGGTCGGCGAGCTCGATATGCCCGGCTATCCTCTCTTTGCTCTCTTTGATATCGCTTTAGGCATGACCTCGGTTATTCCCCGCCTCGATCCCAGCAAGCCGGCCGCCTGCGATCCGGCCCTTCTGGTGCAGACTATGGAGGAATTTGAGGTTACCACCTGTCAGGGCTCTCCTGTCATCTGGCGGCGCGTAACCGATTACTGCAAAGATGAAGAGATCGTTCTGGAAACCTTAAAGCGCGTGATCACTTTCGGAGCGCCGATTCCCTTCGCTCTGCTTGACGATATGTTCGGGATTCTGCCCGAGGACGCTGAAATATATACCCCGTACGGAGCTACGGAGAGTCTGCCGGTGGCCATTATCCCAGGTTCAGAGGTGCTGGATAATACCGCTAAGCTCACTGCCGAAGGGGATGCGGGAGTCTGCGTAGGCAAGCCCATTAAGGGCATGGACGTCAGGATTATCAAAATAACCGACGAGCCGATTGAGAAATTTGACAGCAGCATTTTGGTTGAGGAAGGCCAGGTCGGCGAAATCGCCGTTCACGGTCCGGTAGTTACTCAGGAGTATTACAATGAGCCCGAGGCCAACGCTCTTTCCAAGATGGACGACGGTCAGGGAAGAAAGTGGCATCGCATGGGCGATACCGGCTACTTTGACGAGCATCATAATTTATGGTTCTGCGGCCGCAAGGCGCATAGGGTCGATACCGAATTCGGCACGATGTTCCCCGTGAAGGTTGAAGGCATGGCCAACAATCATCCCAAGGTTCTGCGCAGCGCTTTAGTGGGCGTAGGAGAGAGGGGCAAACAGACTCCGGTTCTGGTGGTTCAGCCTAAGGACGGCTGCTATCCCGAGGACGAGAAGCAGGAGGAACTGTTCAGCCGTCAGATTTTAGGCCGCTACAGCGAGCACGAGCTTTACAGCCACATTAAAAAGGTACTGTTCAGAATGGACTTCCCTGTAGATCCGCGCCACAATGTCAAGATCGATCGCGAAGAACTGGCGGTTTGGGCCGAAGAAGAACTGAAATACAAATAAGTGAGCTGATATGGGAAGAGCTTTAGTTATAGGCGGGGGCGGTTTTCTGGGAAAGGCTATCGTTTATAAGCTGCTGCAGAGCGGCTGGGAAGTACGGAGCCTGGCTCGCGGCGAGTATCCGGAGCTGAAAAAGCTGGGAGCGGAGACGGTACGCGGCGATATCTACAATCCTGAAGATATAGCCAAGGCGTCGGAGGGCTGCGAGGTTGTCTATCATACGGCCTCCAAGGCCGGCATTTGGGGCGCTTATGAGGAATATGAGCGCATCAATGTGCAGGGAACCCGTAATGTTCTGGAGGCCTGTCGGCGCAATAAGGTCAGAGCGCTCATCTATACGAGTACGCCCAGCGTAATTTATCATCCTGAGGCTAAAATTGAGAACGTTCAGGAAGATATAGCTTACCCGGAAACCTTTGAATGCTTCTACGCTCAGACCAAGGCTCAGGCCGAACGCGAAGTTTTGGCTGCCAACGGCGCCGACCTGGCGACCGTAGCTCTGCGCCCCCACCTTATTTACGGTCCCGGCGATGAGCATCTGATCCCTCGGGTAGTCCAGAGAGCCGCCGCCGGTCAGCTCTTTCAGGTGGGCGACGGTACCAATAAGGTAGATATAACTTATATTGACAATGCCGCCCTGGCTCATCTGCTGGCCTTTGAACATATAGACGAGTGCGCCGGCAAAGCCTATTTTATCAGCGACGGTCAGCCGGTAGTTTTATGGGACTGGATCAGAGAGCTTTTGAAGCAGGTGGGCGTTCCTCCCATAAAGCGTGCGATTCCATACCGGTTTACCTGGTTCTTGGGCGCGGCTATGGAATTTGTCTATAAGGTTCTCAATAAAAAGGAAGAGCCTAAAATGACGCGCTTTACAGCTACGCAGCTGGCAACTTCCCATTATTTCAATATTTCTAATGCCCGGCGCGATCTGCGGTATCAGCCGGAGGTAAGCGGTGAGGAGGGCCTGCGCCGTCTGGCTGCCTGGGTAAAAGAAAAGGGCATAGATAAGCTTTCGTACCGATAAGCAGAAACGGTATATTTTCATCGGACCGCCGGAACAGTGCGAACCTGCGGTCTTTTTATTTCTCTTTTGGTCCGGCAAAGGCTATTGCGCATAAAAAAGCCTAAAGATGCTTCGCTGTCGGTAAGTGAAGCAAAAACAGGCTTTAGCAGACATGTATTACGCAGGTTTTGTTTTGTGCTGAAGCGAGCGTCCGAGCTCCGGGTGCGGCGAGCCGCGGAGCGAAGTGCAAAAGAAAACCGACATAACGAAAACAAGTAAAATATGCTTGACACACTATCGACAAGTAAAGCAAAAACAAGCTTTTAGCATACATTCTTAATAAAGGTTTTCTTTGGCGTGTACGCGGAGATTCGAGCGGCGCGAGCGCGGAGCGGTAACGACAAAGAAAACCGGCATAATGAAAACAAGTAAAACATACTTGAAAGATTCTTCGCTGCGCTCAGAATGACAGGAGAGTAGTGTCAGTATGACAGGAGAACTGCGCCGGCATGACAGACAGAGCGTAAGACAGGCAGAGCCTTGCTCTCAGCGCTGCTGTCAGTTATCGGAGGGAACGGCGTTGGCGTTGATGCGCCTGAGCCTTTTGAGGCCGGCTTTCTCGACCTTGGCGAAGATCCTCTGCTTGGGACCGTCGATGTTGTAAGGGGGACCGAATCTCAGCTGGCTCATGGCGTGGATCATAAGAGCCGACCTGCTGATGACGTTGGAGGCCTGCAGATAGCGTACGCGCTGCTCAAAGCTCAAGGGCAGGCTTCTGTATAAAACGTTTAAAAAGCGCGGCAGATTGTGCATATAGCCGCTGAAATAGCTGTTTCCGCAGGAGGGCAGCGTACTCTCAATGCAGTCTGAGAGGGCGCAGGCAGAGCGCAGTCCGATCCAAAGGCGCATCAGCAGATCAAAGGACTGCGAAGTTTTAAGAATGAGCTGTTCTTCCGGACAGATCTTTAAATTGGCCATAATCAGGCCCTGCTTGTTGGCAGAGCTTTCTAAAATGGCCGCTTTGGTTCCGTTTTTACCCTTCAGGGTCCAGGCGGTATTATGGTTCTGCCGCTGCTGCTGGCAGCTTTCCAACTCTATTACGGTGACGGTCTTATATATGTCGAGGTCGGGATAGGCGCTGAGATCATCCTTGCGCAGATAGGCCAAGGCCACCTGACCGTCATTTTGTTCCATTACATATTTGAATAGCTTTTTATGGAAGCGCTGATTGCCGATAGTGAATTTTAAAGACTGTCCTGGCAGATAAACCAGATCGTAAATGGGCAGCAGAGGCATAGGATTGTGAAACAGCAGTTGATTTTCCATGAGTATATTTTAACTGTATTTGTCTTCAAAGTAATGGGGCAGAGCTTCAATATCCTTAACCTTGCCGATGTTGTCTATAAATTTATCGACAATATAGGGAGAAAACTGAGTGCCGGAGCCTTCCTCCAGACGCTTTAAGGCTTCTTCTCTGGTCAGAGCCCTGCGGTAGGGTCTGTCGGTGGTCATAGAGTCATAGGCGTCGGTTACGCCGATTATCTGAGCTCCCAGAGGAATTGCCGCTCCCCGCAGATGATCGGGATAACCTTTGCCGTCGTAGCGTTCGTGGTGATGGACGACTATGTTGGTTGCCTCTGCGGGCAGAGAGGTTATGTTGTTTAGAATATCCCGGGCGTTGACGGTATGAGTTTTCATAATTTCGAACTCTTCGTCGTTTAACGGCGCAGGCTTGAGAAGAATATGATCGGGGATGGATATTTTGCCTACGTCGTGGAGAATGGCGGCTTTAGCGACTAAATCCGTCAGGTTCTGGTCGGCGTTTAAACATTTGCACAAATAAACTGAGAGCTGCTCCACTCTGGAAACATGTCCTTTAGTGTAAAGGTCCTTGGCTTCTATAGACTGAGCCAAGGCCAGGATCGTCTCGTAGTAGGAGCGCTCCAGCTTCTTATACAGGTTCATGTTGCTTATGGTTATACCGGCCTGCGTTCCCAGCAATGTCAGATAGTCTATATCGTCGCGATCGTATTTATCGGCCATTAGTTTGTTAGAGACCGCCAAAATGCCGAAAGGAGGACGGCCGGTGGCGTCTTTGACCGGAACCACCAGGATATTGTGCAGAGAGATGCCGACGCTGTCGAAGGGCTTTACCTCAGGCTTGCCCTGGGTATGGTAATGGGTGGCGGTATAATTTAAAGGTTCGTCATTTTTAATTACCTTGTTGAAGATGCCCGCCTGGATTTTTTTGCTGATGGTGTTGGCGACAATTTCGTTGATGCCCAAGAATTTGGGAGTTTCCCATCTTCCGTCGGTATTGAAGGCTATAAAGGAGATCTGAGATTTGATCTCTTCGCGGGCAAAATATACTACGCCGTCTTCGATGACCTGGCGCGAGTTTTCAACGGACAGTTTTTGAAAGAGCTGCAGGAGGCTGTACAATTTGCGGTTGCGATCGAAGAACTGCAGTTCTCGTTCTTCTTTCTGCTGAACCTGGTTTCTGGCGATGGCGTAGGCCTCTTCGACGCGCTCGTTCTGCTTTTTTTCCGTATCCTCGACGGGCTTGTTGATAGCGTTGTTGACGAAAAAGCTGACGACGGCGAAGAAGGGGAAGAGCAGAATTTTAGTCAGACTGGCTATTTCCGTGAAGATGGCCAGCCAGCGTCCGGAAAATATGTAAACTGTCATACTGCTCAGGATGCAGAATGTCAGGCTGAACCAGACGCTGCCCTTTAAGCTGCTCAGAATCAGAGCTAAGTAAATTAAGAGGAAATACGAGCTGTCTATGCCGCCGGTATCCAGAACGATGAGCAGAGAAGAAGCGCACATCAAAAAGCTGCAGAAATACCACAGCTTCAAATTCATGTCTTTCCAATAACCCAGCAGATTGCCGAGAATGCCTGCTGCAAACAGTCCCCACATGACGGTGAGGAAATAAGGCAGAGTTGGAAAGAGGTAATTCTGCATTGCGGAAGCTGGAAACAATGTATGCAATGTCACTGGCGGGGCCCTTGCTTTGACAGTATAATCTGGTTTATCGAATAAGCAGACAATTACCCGCCTTCTTTAAAGCCTTATAAAATTCTTGCCGATAATAAATAAAAAATCTTTATTTATAGCGGTATCATTAAGTTAATGCTATATTTTGCTGAAAATGTCACTATAGCCAGTCGGAACAATGCTTGAAAATGTTTTCTCCGTCATTGACAGCTCAGCGAAGAATCTTTCAAACATGTTCTGCATATTTTCGTTGAGCAGGTCTTGTTCTGCACTTCGCTGCGCGGCTGTATTTGGCTGGGACGCTCGCTTCAGTGCAGAACAAAATCTATATAAAGCATCTATGCTTAAAGCTGCTTTTGCTTAACTTACCGACAGTACAATTGCTGCAGACTTGAAATATTTTAAACAATTAAAAAAAATCAACAGTTAAAACACCGTAAAGATAAGGTTTTGGTTATGTAAAAATCAATACTCAGCCTACTTTATCATAGGTCCTTTACTGTTTTCGGAGCAGCAAGGGTCCGCATTTCTCATACTGCCGTTCATAATCAGAGAGCGTGTGCGGCAGCCGCCGCGGCAGATTTTATAGTGGCGGCAGTTCTTGCACTGCTCGTTGGGGTTGTAGGAACGCCATCTTTTGAAGCCTTCATTCCATATTTTAAATAAACTTTGGCTTCTGATGTTTCCGATAGGCTTGAAGTCGGGCATTCCGCTTAAAAGAGCGCTGGGATAGACTGAGCCGTCGGAAGCGATAAAGCAGCTGGTATTGCCGCATTCACAGCCAAAGCCTTCAAAGGCTCTGCGTTTAGGACGGGGAGGGAAATAGGGGATTAATTCTATCTTGATTAAATGGTTGCGGATGCTGTCTTTAATGACCCCGATACATTTGAGCATCTCTTCGCGGTTCATTGTTACCGGATTCATAATCGCTCTGCCAACGGGCATGGCCATATCGAAAACCAGTTCTTTTACGCCGAATTCTTCAGCTCTTTTAATTATTGACGGTATATCGCTGTTGTTTCTGTTGATGACGGAATGGAAATAGATCTTGGATTTATTGCAAGTCTCCAACAGATGTCTGATACCGCGGCCGGATTTACGGTAAACCGAACTGTCTTCGTAAATAATATCGCTGGTCTTTTCGGTACCGGCATCCAGGCTGATGCAGAAAGAGTCTACCTGCAGTTCGGCCAGATTTTCGGCTACGTTCTTTTTTACGGATACTGCGTTTGTCGACAGATTTACGCAGAAGCCGTAGGTCTTTTTGGCTTTGGAAATGATCTTCCAAAAGTCTTTATGCTCGAAGTAATCTCCGCCTTCCAGGTTCAGATAGTAACAGCCCATATCGGACATCTGTTTAAAAAGGCTGTCAATCTCGCTTAAAGACAGCTCATCGGGGCGGGGCGTACCGGCGTTTGCCCAACAGTGCTTGCACTGAAAACCGCAATGTCTGGTCAGCTGCAGATTGATTCTGTTGGGAGCGCTGCGATTGCTTCCTATGACATAATTATTATCTAAAATATGGCCTGCTAATTTACAGTCCTGCGTAATTAGGCCGATATCCTGGCACTGAAGGGTAAACTGGCGCAGAGAAACAGGAGAAACGCGTTCGCCCATAGTTTTAGCTACGAAATCCTGAACGTCTTTTTCGGAATCTAAATCGCAGCAGGCAGTGAAAATACTTAAGGCATCCAAATCAAAAGGGATGTAGTCGTGAGAGCACCTTCTGTAAACCGTGCATCCGTTGTATTCGCGCCTTATAATATAAGGAGCTTCAGCGCGTGCGCTTAGCTCTTTTTTATACGCATCTTCGGGCAAGGAGTGCGCCATATGTGCTGAAAATCCTTATTCCTTGATAATCAGATTAAGTTAGCGAGAACCGGAAATTTTCGGAAGTTAAACGAGCTTTTCCGTCACGGTACTCAAAGAATTGTCCCTATGTCCGGAACGGTTATAAAAATCTGAGCGCATTCCGTTATTGCAAGCGTATTTCATCTTGGAACAGAATCGCACTCAGATTCCTGTGCAGCTATATAAGCTTAACCTAAGGACTCGCCTTCCTTGTCGTGGTAATCGCAGCCGTCAAGGCAGTCTCTGAAGCTCTCGAGAGGACGGGACTGGTAAGGGTGAGTGCAGTTGATGAAGATTCTGGGAGCATCTCCGTCTAAGCTGAAGCCGAAATCTACATAGCCGCAAAAACGGTCCGGTACATTGTCGTAGCAAAACTCGTATAGTTCGCTGTAAATCTCCGGAGCTGAATGCTGAAACATATGCTTCTCACACTGGAAGATACCCAAAACTGAGCTACGAAATCTGCAAGGCCTGTATGCCATTATTTAAGTCTCCTGATATATTGCCTCGAATGCTTCTTAAAGTGCGCACGAGAGACACCCAAAATCAAACCGCACAACCGCTTTGCTGCTATCGGCAAAAAAAAACGCTCCTGCGGTATACAATACATAGCAGACTTCGCTAATTATAAGATACATCCTTTGCCGCAGAGCTATTTGAAATATAAAAAAGCTGCTTTATAAATGAAAGCAGCTTTCGTGGTGGAGATAAAGGGACTTGAACCCTTGACCCCTTGCATGCCATGCAAGTGCTCTTCCAGCTGAGCTATATCCCCTGAAATATAAAATTTTACACTAGTGGAGATAAAGGGACTTGAACCC
>JAFTAM010000098.1 GCA_017458675.1 bacterium | reverse complement strand
GGGCCTGCGAAAAAAGATTTCTCATTTTTTCACAGCCCCGTTTTTGATTTCCGTTTCCCGCTGTCCTCAGCGGCCGGTTTAAGGCGTCTTTACCGTTTGAGCGCAAGCCGCGGCAGGTTAGGCTCTCTAATCTGCAGCGGCAGCAAAAAGCGGAGAGGGGCTCACTGATTAGACATTTCAGCGGCCCGCCGACGGGCCGCCTCTCTGAGCAATTTCTCCCGCTTTCCCTCAACCCAAACTTGAGCCGATTTCATGGAACTGCTGGGCAAATTCAAACTGCCGACCTCATCCTTACCAACAGCTTGGAAATTGAAAAATGCGTAATTTCTAAGCTTCTGCGTCCAAACCAAAATGCTCTTTGGAACTCATAAATCCACCGCATCCATGCGCTGATTTCGCACGGCGGATCTGCGCGTGAGTCAGGTGTGAAAAACACACATCTCGCCGGCACGCTGGAGATAAAAACTCGCTTTCCGCTGCACGGGTCACGAAATCGTACTCCATGAGCGCCGCCTTGGACGGTATGATGTTATACCGCTTGCAGACCGAGAGGAAATAGGCAAAAACTCTTTGTCCTACTCTGTAAGAGGCTGCATCCAGCCATTGTCGGCGCCATATGCCTCTATCGCGCTGAGCTATTGCTTTCTCGCCTCTGACATGTTCTCACATAGCTCATTCTTTTGCCAGCCGCTCATTCAGATACTCGCAAACGTCGTTATAAAATGCCGCCGCACCGGAAATCAAGGCTTCCGTGTCAGCGATGGAGCAAATGTAGAAATCTTCATAATCGCTGCGATTTCGGATCAGCGACGCGTTGGAGATCAGTTTTCCGTATTTGCGGTCTAAGAACTCTGTTTTCAGATAGTTGAGCGTAAATCGGGAAATGACCGAGGAATGCATTTTGTAATCTTCGCCGTCCAGGGCAAGAATAGCCCTCATGGAATGAAAAATGCAGTAGTAAGCGCGGTTATTGGCTGAAGCATAGTCCTGCGCATCCAAGTCCCGGCGCGCCGTGTTCAACATTTCCTGCGCTTTTTGGAGACGGTACTGAGATAGCTCCTTGTGCGTTCTTTCAAGCACTCAGCTTTACTCCTTCCGCCTTAATGTTCCGAAAAAGCGGCAGCAATTCGGCGTTGGAGCGAAAATAATCCCGATTCTCTACGATTGGCGAAACAAGAACCCCATGCTCCACCAGAAGCTCACCGGCAAGATCCCCTATCCGCCAACTCCGCTCGGAGATTGCTTGGCGGGAAGAATCAACCAAAAGAAGAACGTCAATGTCAGAGCCAAACTCCGCATCCCCGCGGGCGCAGGAGCCAAACAGGACGGCATCAATCCGCTCCTGAGGGAAAATATGCGCAGCTCCCTCACACAGCTCATGAATAATGCGCTCTATTTCAGTGCGAGAAATCACGGCCGTTCTCTCCTTTCCTTGACATATCATCGACTCTTCACGTTCACAGCTTGCAAGATTAACCGTTTCCGAACAACCGACATAGAAAAAACTACCCAAATGTACACAATGAGACGCTGAGCGATCTTTAGCGCCTCCGCTCACTATGTTTATATAACAGTATCATAAAACTACCTATCTTACAAGCACACAAAAGGCGAAAAATATATAGCTCGTTTTCCAAGGAGCCACAGCTGGGGCGAACGAGTATATCTGAACATGAAGCATTTAACATATGCTTCTGAAGAACATTAAATTACCAAAAACAGCATTTAAATTTTTTATTGAAGGGTGATCTGTATAAGCTAAGCAATTTTCTCCTTGCCATTAGCAATACGGAGAAATAAATATCATAATAATTTGCGAAAGAATCTTGACACAACCGCGGATTACCGCTCTCAAATTAAATATTTTCTAAAGTTAAATTGCTGCAGTCTGTCTAACCCTGCTTATTCCGCTCTCCGCTTAAGCGCCCGACTGCGGCTTGACCGCCGGGCTCGGAACGGCCGGCCGGGCCGCAAAGCTCATAACGCCGGAGCGCAGCGCTTACCAGACGTCGTTTAATCCGCCGACTATGCCGCCCTTGATAAACTTGTTGGAAAGCTCGCTGCGGCTGCCGGGGTCGGTGGCAAAGCTTTTGCCCTTCCAGGCGACGGTTTTTAAATTGTCGCAGCGGTGCAGGGAGAAGCCGCCTATCTGCTTCAGTCCGGCGGGCAGCCTGAGGTGCGGAAGGCGCGTACATCCCTCAAAGGCATGGGCGCCGATTGAAGTCACGCTGTCGGGAATTTCAATCTTGACGAGGTTCTGACAGCCGGCGAAGGCGTAATCGCCAATATTGAGCGCTCCTTCGGCGAGACTGGCCTTTTTGAGAGCGCTTCCCTTAAAGATTCCCTTTTCTATATTTTTGACGCCCTTGGGAATGCTGATCTCGCTTATACCGCTGTCGGCAAAGGCCTCCGCGCCTATCTTTACCACGCTTTTGGGAAGGACGAAGCCCTCCAGGGCGGTTCCGCTCAGAGCCCGCGCTCCGACGGCGCTCAGATTGCCGGGAAGCTTCACGGTTTTCAGGGACTTACAGCCGGCAAAAGCCTCCTCGGGCAATTCCTTGATATTCTTGGATAAAACAGCCCTGCTCAAAGCGCTGCAGCCGTAAAAGGCGCGGCTCTCCAGAGTCTTTACGCTGTCGGGAAGCTCGGCCGCCGTCAGAGAGGTACATTCGGCGAAGGCGTTTTTGCCAATTTTCTCGACGGTTTTCGGAACAGTTACGAAATCGAGCCCCTTACAGCCCTCGAAGGCGCTGCCGCCGATAATCTTTACGCCCTTGGGAAGAACGGCCTCCTTAAGGGCGGAGCAGCCGCCAAAAGTACCGTCGGCAATGACGGTTACATTCTTCGGAACCTTAATTTCCTCCAGAGACGTGCAGCCCTTAAAAGCCGTCCGATCGATACTTTTGACGCTGTCGGGAAGACTGACGCTCTTCAGGCCGCTGCATCCGGTAAAGGCCGCCTCGCCGATATGCGCGACGCCTTTGGGAATAATCGCCACGCGCAGAGCGCTGCAGTCCTTAAAGGAGCGTTTGCCGATGCTCTTCAGGCCCTTGGGGAACCGCACTTCCTCCGCTTCGGTGTTGCCGCTGTAGGCGTCGTCGGGAATATCCGCGGTCCCTTCGGCGATCACGATAACCCTGGGAGTGCTGATTTCCTCTTCTTTGCCCCCGCATCCGCTCAGCAAGGCAAAGCACACGCAGACAACGGCCGCCGCCAGAATTAATATGCCCCGGCCCTTCTGCTCAGGCGCTGTTCTTTTTGCGTTTAATATGTAATTTGTCATTGCTATGCTTCCTTAAAAAACTATTGAAGCATATTATACAAAAAATCCGCAAAATCATCAGCCGCAGGAGAGTTTTTTCTGAAAAACTGCCGATGATTCGCCTCTCATTGCTTTTTGAACCAATCCGCCGAGCCCGCGATAACGGCTCCCGCCGTTCGGACCCTGCATATGACGCCTGCAAGCCTCCGAACCTGACGCGCAGCAACAATAAAGATCATTTGTCATCCTCGATGCAGATGTTATAATTCTTTTTTATAATTTCCATTTTTCTTCTGTGCATGTTTTCTTCATATTGTTTGCGTTCTTCAGGAGTTTTTAATATCGGTCTGTTCAGCCAATCGTCATCCAATATCATAAAGTTATAGACAAATTCCAGTTCTTCTTTACTTGTAATTTTCAGTTTTTCACTCACCAGCGGATCTCCGCCTCTTTAATAACGTTTTACGCAGCAGCCGGGGTCAAAGGTATCGGCTCCGAAGGCCGTGCCGGCGGGGAGCTTTACGATCTTCAAGGCGGAACAGTTCCTGAAGGCCGAGCGGCCTATCTGAGCGGCGCTTTGGGGAACGGTCGCTTCCGGAAGGGCGGCGCAGCCCTGAAAAGCGCTCTCTCCGATAATTTTAAGCGTATTCGGCAGCTTCAGCTCCGCCAGACTGTCACAGCCGAAAAAGGCTCTTTTGCCCACATACAAAACGCCGTCCTCCATTGAAGCCTTAGTCAAACTGCTGCAGGCGCTGAAGGCGGCGCCGCCTATGCGTCTGACGCTGCCGGGGATATAAACCACATTGAGCGAACCGCAGCCGCTGAAAGCCGCCTCGCCGATCTCTTCGGCTCCGGCGACGGGTATGCGGCGCAGACTGCTGCAGCCGAAGAAAGCCTTGGTGCCGATACTGCGCAAATTACCTTCAATGTAAACCTCTTTAAGACTGACGCAGCCGCTGAAAGTTTCATCGTCAACAGCGTTAACCGATTTGCTTATGCTGAAAAACTCTATGCCGCTGCAGTCCTTAAAGGCCCCCTTGCCAATCTTCTCTAAATCCGAATAAACACGGACTTCGCGCAGATTTCTGCAGCCGAGGAAAGCCTCGCGGCCAATCTCCTTCACGCCAGAGCGAACGGTAATGCCGGCTAACTCTGAGCAGCCGCTGAAGACTTCGTCGTCAATGACTGTCAATCCGTTGGAAAGCTGAACGCTCCTGAGCGAGCTGCAGCCTTTAAAGGCCCTTTTGCCCATCCGTCCCAGAGTGCTGGGAAGCGTAACTCTCTGCAGGCTTGTGCATTCGGCAAAAGCCGCTTCATCTATCGTCTTAACCCCTTCGGGAATAATAATCTCGGTTAAGCCGCCGCAGGCCTTGAAGGCCCTCTTTCCGATGCGTTCCACCCCGGGGGCGATTCGAATGCACTGCAGATAATTTTTATAACTGTATGCGTCGTCTTTTATGACGCCTGTCTTTGCGGCGGCGGTAACAAATTTGGCCTCGAACTTTGCCGTCGTATATTCTTCGTATTCATCTGATAAGGCCGATATAACGTAAATTGCCAAAGCAAAAACCAGAATAACCGCAGCAAGAGTGATGATCTCTTTTTTGGTCTCCTCTATCTCCTTTTGGCGGCGCAGCGCAGCCAGACGGGCCTCTTCCTGACGTCGCAGCTCGGCCTGGCGAGCCCTCTCCCGACGGCGCAGCTCAGCCTGACGCTCTGCCTCCTGACGACGCAGCTCGGCCTGACGCTCCGCTTCCTGGCGTCGCAGCTCAGCCTGACGCTCTTCTTCCTGACGGCGCAGCTCGGCCTGACGCTCCGCTTCTTTCTGATCGGCCAATTCGCGCAGACGGGAAATATCATCGCAGAGATCGTCAAATTTTTTGTTTTCCGTCTCCAAACGCTTGGCGCGCGCCTCCAGCTCGGCTATATCGCAAACAGCGCCGCAGTAATCGCAAACGGCTGTATTGCCCCTTTGAGTCAAAGACGAACCGCCGCAGTTCCCGCATTTAATAACACTGAGATCCATATCCGCCCCATCCTTTCAGAGATAATAAGCGCAAGCTCAAGGCTTCCGGATATTATATCATACAGCCATATCTGCACCAATACCAAATATGTCCACATGCGCTTTCCCGCGGCTTCCCGCGTCTCAAACCGCCGAAAAACGCCGACGGATTTAAATCCGAAAACCGCAGAGTAATCACTGCTGTTTTAATCGCAGACGATGAAAAGCGGCAGATTTCCGTCTGATCCGCCGCGTGAAAAGGCTGCTGACCTGCGTCCGCCAACCCGCCTGAAAACCGCGCCTCGCATTGGCGGCCAGCCCGCACACCCGCCGGCCCCGGCCAAGCGCCGCTCAGAGCGCGCCGGCGTTCTTTGAGCGGGGCCAGAAAATCTGGCTTGTCATCAAATCAGACAGCGCCAGAGAAAGATCAAAAAGCAGATAAAAGCGGCAAATCCCGCCGCATAAGCTATAAAGAGCAGTATAACCGTAAGGCTCATCTGCATAAGAACCGCAAAAAATCTCGCCAGCGGATTGTTTTTCGAAGTCTTTGCCGCATTCCCGGACGCAGGGACTATTTCCATATCGCCGTTATAGCGCGCCCCGCAGTATTCGCACATATAAAAACCGTCGGCTTTTTTAAACGAAGGACTGCCGCATTTAAAACAGGTTACATTCTGAGCATCCATAACAACAGCTCCTTTGCAGCATATACTGTTTATGATTTTTCCCATTCTAGCACGGAAATATTAATTCACAAATACTAAAAATATCCAATTTTTCGGATATTGAAAATTAATTTAAAACAAAAACCGAACCGGGCAGGATACCGGCGTTTTCATACAGCAATATATAATAAATTAAAAATTTACCGAAAGAATAATAATGCTTATGTCCGATACGCCCCATGAGCGGCAGCCCTCCGGCGAAGATAAAACTCATTCAGAAAATAAAGCTGCAGACTGCGGCGAAAACGGCGGCGAGTTTATGCCCAAGGGCATAACAAGGATATACAGCGGCGAAAAAAATAGCTTTTCGAATGAATACGCCTTAGATGAACGGCTTATTACAAAGCTTATTATTGCCGAAGGCGTCACGGAAATCGACAGCGACGCGTTTTGGCGGTTCGCAAGCCTCAGAGAAATCAGCTTTCCGGACAGTCTGAAAAAAATCGGCTACTATGCGTTTCACGGATGCGAACGCCTTGAAAAGGTTACCCTTCCGGAAGGGCTCGGCTATATCGGCAGCTATGCGTTCAGCGGCTGCTCAGCTCTGAAAGAAATAACCATACCGGACAGTATCAGCTATATAGGCTTCGATATATTCTGCAATTGCTTCAGTCTGCGGAAAATAGTCTGGAAAGGCAAAACGTATAAAAACTTACTTGAATTTGAAAAAGACAAAACGGAAATACTGGATAAAAACTTTATTGCCGATCAGGCTTCCGAAAGCTGGGCTTATTTATGCAGCGGTCTGATTACAGCCGTCATTCCTCAGGGAATAACCGCTATCGGCGACTGTGCCTTTAAAGACTGCGGCCTGCTGATTGGCGTTGAAATTCCCGACAGCGTCAAGACAATAAAACAATGGGCGTTTCTGAATTGCAGCAGCTTAAAGAAAATAACCGTTCCCGACAGCGTCGCCGAAATCGGAGAAAGAGCTTTTGAAGGATGCGGAAGCCTTGAAAGCCTGAAAATCTCCGACAGCGTTGAAATTATTGAGCGAAACGCCTTTGCAGACTGCGCCGGCCTGAAAGACCTCACGCTTCCCCGCCGCCTTAAATATATCGGACAGGAAGCCTTTAAAAACTGCAGCAGTCTGGAATTTACGGACATTCCCGACGGAACGGCGACAGTTTTTCAAGGCGCTTTCAGCGGCTGCGCAAAGCTTGAAAAGATCAGAATTCCCGACGGCGTTAAAACTGTCGAAGACGGTGTTTTCGACGGATGCAGCAGCTTAAAAAGCATCCGCGTTCCCGACGGCGTCACGTCCATAGGCGCGCAGGCCTTCGCCGGCTGCTCGGGCCTTACTGACTTCATAATTCCCGACGGCGTCAAGACTGTTAAAAACGGCGTCTTCAACGGATGCGGCAGCTTAAAAAGCATCCGCGTCCCCGACGGCGTTACGTCCATAGGCGCGCGGGCTTTCGAGGGCTGCAGCAGCCTGACCGAAGTCAGGCTTCCTGATAAACTCGCCGCTATTTACGGTTCAGCCTTTAAAAACTTCAGCAGCCTCGCCGAAATCAACATCCCAGACAGCGCGGAAATAATCTGCCGGGACGTCTTTGACGGCTGCGCTGATTTAAAGCGCATCGTCTGGCGAGGCAAAACTTACGGAAGCGCCGCCGAATTTGAAAAAGCCAAGCTTGCGCTTGCCGATTCAGACTTTATCGCCGAAAGAGCCTCCGAAAACAAAGCCTATTCCCTCTTTGATTCTCTGACCTGCGCCGTTATACCGGAAGGCTTAAAAAGCATCGGCGCTCAGACCTTCTCAGCATGCGTCAGACTGCAGAAAATCAGCCTTCCCATCAGCTTAAAGGAAATCGGCAGAGGCGCGTTTGAATTCTGCAGCGCTCTTAAGGAGATCCAAATACCGGATAACGTCACAAAAATTGAGGCCAAGGCATTTCAGGTCTGCGACAGTCTGAAAAGCGTCCGGCTTCCCGACGGCCTCACAGAAATCGGCGAAAGCGCATTTTACTACTGCAGCAGCCTGACTGAAATTAATCTGCCCGAGGGAACCGTAAAAATCAACAGCAGCACATTCAGCGGCTGCAAAAAGCTTGAAAGCATAAGTATTCCAGGCAGTTTGAAGAAAATCGGCTGTGACGCGTTCAGCGCATGCGATAAGCTGATCGGTATTAATTTGCCCGACGGCGTCGCAGAAATCGGCTTTGGTGCATTCTCATTCTGCTCTTGCCTGACCGAAATTCTTATACCCGACAGCGTCGCAGAAATCGGCGACTGTGCATTCGAAGGCTGTAAAAGCCTTGCTGAGCTCAGCCTTCCGCCGAACATAAAAAGAATCGGCTATATGACCTTCGCACGCTGCAGCGGCTTAAAACACCTCGTAATACCCGACGCCGTTTCAGAAATAGGAGACAAAGCCTTTGCAGGCTGCGGCAGCCTTAAAAGCATATACCTTCCCGACGGCATAACCGCCGTCAGCGAAAGCGCGTTCAAAGACTGCCTCAGACTGAGAATGATCTTCTTCCGCGCCCGCATCTATATCTCCGCCGAGTCATTTTACGAAGCGGCCCGCGAATTGGGAATAGTTACGCAGGAGAAAGAACGCTTGGAAATCCTGACCTGAAGGCAGACCGCCGCCGAACGGCGGCTTTTGTCAGACGCCTTCCCGGCAGTCCGCCGGGCGCGTCCCGCCGCGGTGTGATAAAAACACAGATTCATCGCTCAGAATGACGGCGCGATCTGTCATGCAGAGCTTCATACGGACCGGGCTTTGTTAAACATGCAGGCGGAGCGGCAGGAGAAGAGGCCCTGTCAATTAAAAAAAGTTTTAACTTTAACAATTCAGGCGGAACACACAAGGAAAACACAGTTATGAAGCGCGGTTCATGGTTTGCAGATACATTAAAAGGGCTCTCGCTGAGCTGCCTTTTCGGCATGGCCCTGCTCGGCGGCGGAAATGCCGAAGCGGCGGAAAATCCCCTGCTCAATAATCCCAACGAGCAGGTCAAGCCCTATCAGACCCTGTCGATAAACATAGACGGCGATCCCGAGCCGGAGTATGTCGGTCTGGCGCCTTACAATTTTTCCGGCGGAGATTATCTGGGCCAGATTGTGCTCTTCGATCACGACGGCAAAGTCATCTGGGCCGGTCCCCGCGCCCATTATCAGAGCGGCCAGGCTCTGCGCCGCCTGGACCCGAAAATTATTATGGACAATCCTCTGATTTTCGGCAAGATCGGCCAGCTCGAGTATGACATGAAATTTGTCTTCGATCCCGATAAAGACGGCAATATCGTGGTCGTCATCGGCGAAAACCCCAGGGGGGTTCAGATCAGCACCTTCAGAGTGCTGCGCTGGAACGGCAGCGAATTTGTCTGCGTAGAGGACAGCTGCCATTTAATCGAGGACCCGCTCAACCCCGATCACTATGTCTGGTCGCATAAGCCCCTCCACTCCTATAATTCCGGCTACAGCGACGGACGCTGGGTGCGCGAGCTGCAGCGCACCGACAAGCCCAACATTCTGAGAGCCGTCATCCGGGAAATCCGCCACAATTTCAGCGGCAGCGATCACTCTCCCAAATTCAGGCGCGGCGAAGCTCTGCTGGTCCCGGAAGCCGGCGGCATGAAAATCTACCGCTGGGAGCACACCCTGCAGAAATGGTTTAAAATCGAATAAAACGCCAGCCCGGTTTTAACGGATCTGAGCGCCGCCTCATTCCCGGCAAGCCAGAAGACAGGCCGAGTATTCCCTGGTCTCCGGCCTGTCGATCTCCTCGTAGCGGAGAACCCGCAGGCCGGCAAAAGCGCGGCGAAGCTCCTGGGGGCTCAGCAGGTGATCGATGCTGCGGGGTCCGTATTTCAGATATTCCACCGTATAAGTGACGTAAATCAGGCGTCCTCCCTCGGCTAAGCATCGGCATAAGGGTTCGCAGAGGCCGGGCTGCCAGTAGCGGGTGACAATTACCGTGTCAAAAGGCCCCTCGGGCAGAGGCTCCTTTTCCAGATCCAGAACCGCAAACTCAACATTTTTGAGATTCAGCTCCTCGGCCCGGCGGCGGCAGGTTTCCACGGCCTCCGCCGACCTGTCTATGCCCAGGACCTGAGCGTCCGGGAAACGGGCGGCCAGAAAGAGCACGTGCCGCCCTTCGCCGCAGGCGACGTCCAAGATGCGGCCGCCCTTAATTTCCGGCAGACATTCAACCGCAAAGGGCTCGGGCTCTTTGGGCGGCTTGGCCTTTTCATAGCGGGCCTTCCAGCGGGCGGCGTCGCCTCCGGGAGCTTTCATATCTTCAGTTAACTGCACAATTTCTTCTGAATACGCGCTCAGGAATTTATCAATATTATTAAAGAAAATCTCGGAATTGCAGCGATATTTCCTTCTTTCCTCTAAAGTATGTTTTATCACTCTTATGAGCTTTTCTCCTGAAAGCGGCAGCGCATAGCCCCGTAAAAATTCGCCGAGAAATACCCTGGCAGCTTCCGGTTCGGAAGCAAACTTTCCGATAATGGAAAAGCTCAGCTCGCCCACGTCGGCCTCCGGGCTTCCGAAACAGGCCTCCTCAAAGTCCACGCCCCAAATCAGACCGTCCTTATCGGCCAAGAAATTGTTAAGATTGCAGTCTCCCCGCAGAAATACGCGTTCTCTGACGCCGGCAGGGGTCATTTTCCGATGAAATGATCTCAGCCAGCGGCCCAGACAGACGGCCCTTCCGTGGCTGAACCCATCGCCGGACCTTTCTCCGTCGAGAGGCCGGGAAAATAGTATGCCATCCAGACGTCCCAAAGGCTCGGGCACATTGAGACCGGCTTGGAAAGCTTTCTGCAGCACGCTGTATTCAGCAGCCAGATCGCCCCAGACATAACATTTTGCCATAACCTCAAAGGCTTCGCCGTCCTTCGCCAGCGAAAGGCGCGAGACCTGATTCTTTTTGCTGAAAAAGAACTGCGCTCCGACGATCTCAGTTTCCAGGCCGAACATAGTTTTTACGGCCAGCTGCCATTTTAAAGGAATATCACCGCTGTTCATAGCTTCTGTCATTCTCAGCGAAGATTCTTATGCCTCTTTGCCCGAAAGATTCTTATGTCTTGTCATTCTGAGCGAAGAATCTATACATTTTCACCGGAAAGATCCTTCGCCGGAGGCTCAGGATGACAAGTTGGGCAGCTCAGCATGACAGGTTGGGCGGCTCGGCATGACAAGTTGGGCGGCTCAGCATGACAAGTTGGACGGCTCAGCATGACAATTTGGGAGGCTCAGCATGACAGGTTGGGAGGCTCGGCATGACAAGCTGGGCGGCTCAGGCCGATAAACATGAACCGCCGGCGGCGGGGGGAAAATTTTTACTGCCTATGATAAAGCCTGACAGTAAGGCGCTGCGCCTCTTTTTTTGTTATTCCGCATAATAAAATCGGGTTTGGCCTATTTATATAGTGGTTTTGCATTGACTTAACAATAAAATGTCAATAAAATCTAGGATGAATAATTGTAATCCGAAAGGCCTTTATAATTAACGGTTATGGATGCTGCCGAATTAGATACACAAAGCTCTGCCATGCTTCATGACGGGAAGGCGGAATCAGTCCTTGAACGCGCTGCAGGAACAGCCAAAACGGTATTGCGCAGCCGCTTTGTCAGCAAGACTATCTCTGTTTTCAACACGATCCGCGGTTTCTTTCCGATTACCGCCATGGGTATGTTTTATGCGGTTCTTCTGCTGTTAACCTATATATTCTTGGCCCGCGGAGAGAGCGACCTGGTCTGGATCACCGGCTCGCTGACCCTTTCCTTTATCGGAACGCTGATGGCGGCGGCAGTTATTATCGGCGCCATATCCTTTTATTTCTCCTGGAAAAAATTTTTAGAGCAGACCGAGCTCAGCGCCGTATCCGGAGAATGCGGCTTCAAAACCGAGACCGGAATCAACCTGAAAATTTGGCCCATTCCTTTCATCGAAATAGAAATTAAATGGCTGGATCCTCCTAAGATCGAGGTCAGCAGCCAGCACAGCCTCTTTGAGCTTCGCGAATATATTATGGCTAAGCAGCGCTGCAGCGTAGAAAACGTCAAAAGACGCATCACCGTCAAGGATATTCTGGGCCTTGCCTCTATAAGCTGGAACACCGAGCAGCAGGTCAAAGTTAAAATTTTCCCGGCTAAAGGAAATATGAGAAATTCCTCCGTCACCTTCAGCATGTCGGGCGGCGAGGATATGTCCGATCCCTTCGGTTCTCCCGAAGGCGACTTAATTGAAATGCGCAAATATGTGCCGGGCGACTCTTCGCGCGATATTCTCTGGAAGGTTTACGCCAGAACCCGCAAGCTGGTGGTGCGCATGCCTGAAAGAGCCGTAACCGCCAAGCCCCGCACCTGCGCGTATTTAATTGCAGGCGATGAGGACGAAAACTCCGCTTCGATGGCCAAATACATGCTGCAGAGCCAGCTCCTGGGCAATAACTGGTGCTTCGGCGCCGACGGCTGCAGCGGAACTACCGATACTCTGGCCGGAGCCATGGATTTCCTGGCCTCGTCCGGAAACCGCCCGGTCAAGGGCTGCAATCTGGCCGCCTTTTTGAATGAAGCCAACAAAAGAGGCTACCATAACTGCTTTGTCTTCGTTCCCGCTTCTGTCGGCTCATGGCTGAGCGACGCTAAAAGAGCCGCCCGCAATACCCATCTGAATATCACCTGGGTTATGGGCTTCAACTACAACATGGAGGCCGCCGAGCAGCCCCGCCGCAAATGGGAACGCTACGTCTATATGGACAATCCCGAAGAAAAGGCCCCGCCCTCCCAGGTGGTCGAGGCTCTGCACACGGAGCATACTCCTTTGGTTTTATGCGAAATCAATACCGGTACGGTCATAGATAATGCTGCGGCATATTTAAACGCACACAGGAAGGCCCTTCAGTAAAATGGAAAAGAAAAAATACAATGCGGCCATGATTATCAGATGTATCTTATCCAGCCTGGTATGGGGCGGCGTTCTGGCCGTCAACGCATCCATGCTGTCGGTAAGCTACGGAGTATTCGGAGCCTTCTTGGGCGGCGTTATCGGCTTCCTGAGCGGTGAAAAACTGGCCTATTCCGAGCTGCGCCTGCCCGCTCTGATTATCGGCGGTCTGATCATCGACAGGATCCTCATCTTTCTAAGCGATATCCCCATCGACAGCGCGCTTCTGGCCGATCTGATGTCTCCCTCCGGCGCAGTATATATCTCTCAGGGCCTGACTTGGTTTATCAACTCCTGTATTTTGGTGGCGGTCCTCCACTGCATCAG
>JAFTAM010000097.1 GCA_017458675.1 bacterium | reverse complement strand
TTATATGCCCATAATTTCTTAATCTCTTAACCAACTCTCACCTTACGCCCGCCATAAACAAATCCGGCGTTACGTTCAGGGCTTTGCATATTGCGGCGAACTCATCGGCGTAAATACGCCTTTTGCCGTTCATCATGGCGTTGAAGGAGGAATAGGGTATATTGGCCTTTTCCGCTACCAGCTTTTGCTTGAGCCCGTAGGTTGTAATATAATTTTTAACTAATTTGTATATCGGCATAGGCTGTTACCAACTTTAGTTAAGAATCATAAATATACTTATTCAGAAAACCTGAAGATACCTTCAGAATATCAAGAAAATCTTGAAAAGTCAAAAGAAAAATAGAAAAAATAGGATAAACTTTGACTTTTACGCTCATTTGTGCTTAAATTGCGCTGATTACCGAGGAGCTTTTGAAAGATGGTTTATAAGATCGGAGCCAATATCCGGCGATATCGAGAGATGCGCAGCTTAAGCCAGAAAGAGTTCGCAAAGGCCATAGGAGTCAGCGGCAGTCGGCTTTCCAACTGGGAACAGGGAATCAACAGGCCCGACGTCGATACGCTGGCGCTCATCTGCAAGGTGCTGCAGGTTTCTCCCAGCGAGCTTCTGGATTTGGATATTGAGGTCGATTCGCTGTCTGATATTGAGCGCCGGCTGGTACGCGAATACCGCCGTAGGACCGATTTGCAGAAGGCCGTCAATATTCTGCTTGGCCTGAATGATTAGTGTGAAGGTTTAGCTCAAAATGCAGATAATTTCCGATTTTAAAGAGTTGTTTTCCGAACGTATCCCAAAATATTGGCAGATCATAGGCAGCGGCGGCAAAACTTCGTCTTTAATAAACGCTGTCAAACTTTTAAATTCCTCGGGCTGCAATAATATTTTATATACGACTACCGTGCATATGGCCGCGCCGCTCTGCTGTGCGGAGAAGCTCGCCGCTGCGGAAAGCGCCGATTCTGACGAATGGCGCAGCCGCTTTGTCGATTATCCCGGCAGTTTCGTACCTTATGAGAGCTTTGAGGAACTGCGGCGGTTTTGGCAGGAGAGCGAAGCTCCTAGGGTCATGATGACCGGGCGTCTGGCGGTCAAAAACGGCGTTCCCAAACTTACCGGGCTTACAGGAGCAGAGGTCTACGCTCTATGCGCTTTGCCGGGGCTGGATTATCTGCTCATTGAGGCCGACGGGTCCCGGCAGCTTCCGGTAAAGGTCCATGCCGGCCATGAGCCGGTTCTCTTTTCCAGGGCGGAAATGGGAGCGGCGGTCATCGGTATGCAGGGACTGGGGCGCAGAGTCTGCGAGGGAGAGGTCCACCGCCCCGAGCTCATGCGGAAGCTCCTGAACTGCGATTCCGAACACGTTATTGATGAAAATGATTTTGTCACAATTGCTTCCTCCTATCTGGATAAGCTGCCGACCCCTATGCATGCGGTAATTTTCAGCCAGGCCGAAGATACGGACGAGGAGCGGCTGCAGAGGCTGGCCGCCGGGCTGTGGGAGCTGCGCGGGGCGGCGAAGCCGATTTGTTTTCTGGTTCAGGCTCATAAAGTGCTGTTTAAGCTTTAAACATAAGCGGGCCTGGCCTGAGAGCCGAAGCTGAATCCGGGCAGGGAAAAGAACTTTTCTTTGGCCTGTCTGAAAGGCTCGAGGCGCTCCCGCTGGGCGCAGCAGTCGCAGCCCTGGCAAACGGCGGGGGCTGGCTGATCGAAGCTGCTGAGCAGAACCCGGCGGCGGCATGCTTCGGTCTGACAGTAATTCTTCATATAATTGAGGCGTCTGCGGTCGCGCTGCTGCAGAACGGTAAAATAGGCTTTAAGATCGTCGGCTTCCAGCTGAGGACTGCATAAGGTTCCGTAATCGGCGTCTTCTCCCAAAGCTGCCTGCAGCAGCATGCTCCAGGCCGTCGAGGAGAGCCTGGCAAAGTGAGGCCGCAGCGTTTGGGGAGCGCATCTTTCCAGAAGCTCGTAAAAACTGTCGACGTCGCCGTCATTGGGATATTTGTCGGCCAGCTGCATGTCCAGAAGGTGAAAATCCTCGTGGCTCCACATCAGAAGGCAGGAGCTCTTTTGCCGGTCGCGTCCGGCCCGGCCCGATTCCTGGTAGTAGCCCTCCGGGGTGAGCGGCGGATGCATGTGGATGACCTGGCGGATGTTGGGTTTGTCGACGCCCATGCCGAAGGCGATGGTGGCGGTTATGACCTCGACTTCGTCATTGATGAACTGCAGCAGATTTTGGCGGCGCTCTTCCGCGTCCAGACCGGCATGATAGGGCAGAGCCTTCAGGCCGTTTTGACGGAAAATTTGGGCCAGATCCTCGGCCTGACGTCTTTTGCTCACATAGACGACGGCAGGCAGGCCGCCCCGGCGCTTCAAATGGGCCAGAGCCATCCGGGGCCGATCCAGAATGGGAAGCTGCAGCGCCTTGTAAAACAGGTTGGGACGGTCCAGCGAGAGTTTGGATACAAAAGGGCGGTTTAAGCCTAAGTTTGCAATGATCTGCCGCATGGCCTCGTCGGAAGCGGTAGCGGTCACGGCCAAAATGGATCGCGGCTTCAGAATGTTGACCGCTTTGCTTAAATATAGATAGTGAGGGCGGAAATCGTGGCCCCACTGAGTTATGCAGTGAGCCTCGTCTATGGCCAAAAGCGATACGGGCACGTTCTGGAGTTCCTGAAGGAAAAAAGAGCCGGTCAGACGTTCGGGAGCCAGAAACAGCATCTTTATCTGTCCGGATTTGACGCCATCCATAATATTTGCCCTTTCCTCGGGAGTCTGGGCGGAAGTGAGGCAGGCTGAGGCGCTGAGGCCGCGGGCGCGGAGCTGGCCGACCTGATCTTCCATTAAAGCGATAAGAGGCGAAACTATTATTGTCAAATGGGGCAGAAGCATAGCCGGAAGCTGGTAGGTCAGGGATTTGCCAGCTCCGGTGGGCCAGAGAGCGAAGACGTCGCGTCCCTGAAGGATAGCCTCGATGACCTCGCGCTGTCCGCTGCGGAAGGTGTCGCGGGCAAAGTAAGCCTGAAGATAAGTTTCTAAGCCGTAAAGCATAACGTATAATCCCCCGTACTTTATTCGGCTTCCCGGCGGGAAAGGTTTGAGTTTGGGAAGCCTTTGTCTTTCGGGGGTATCTTATGGTATGATTTGGAAAAAATTTGGAAACGGCTGAGAAAAATTGTCTGGGGCTGAAAAAAAATTATCTGTAAACGTCGGACTGCTGCTGGCGGCCGGCGGTTCTTCGCGCATGGGCTCTCCGAAACAGCTCCTTTCCTGGCGGGACGGCACTTTTTTCGAGCATAGCCTGAGATGTCTTTGGGAGGGCGGCGCGGATGAAGTCGTTGCGGTTTTGGGCGCTCACCGAGAGGCGGTTTTATCGCATCTTCCCTGGCTCGTAAATTTCATCGGCGGAGCTTCAGGCGCAGAGCGTTCTGAGAACTCTGATCTTCCTGAATGGCTGGCTGGGAGTACCGGCGGGACGAAGCGTCTGACGGCGGTTGTCAATGAAGGCTGGGCCGAGGGTATGGCCTCCTCGCTGCGCGTGGGGTTGAGAGCCGCTTTAAAGAGCTGTGAGGATTCGGATCGGACGCTAGGCGCCGTCGCCGTCTGTCCTGTAGATCTGCCTTTTTTGAGCCGGGAAGCGGTAAAGCGGATTATCGAAGCGCTCAATGAATGCACGGCGCCGGAAAAGGCCATTATTGTGCCGGAGTACGGCGAGCGGCGAGGTCATCCGGTTATTTTCGGCAGCGCTTATTTTGAAGAACTGCTGAGTCTGGAAGGAGATCGGGGAGGTTCGCCGCTTTTAAGAGCGCATAAAGACAGAGTAATTCCCGTCAGAATATCGGATTCGGGTATTTTTGAAGACTGTGACAGCCAAGAGCAATATAAGCGCATTTGCGGAAGCGGAAGCATGAAAGAGTGATAATATGGGTTTTGATACTTGCAGACTGCCTTTAATAATTATACGGGGCGGCGGCGATTTGGCCAGCGGCGCGGCCTTCCGCCTTTTCAAATCCGGCTTTCCCGTACTGATGACCGAACTGGCCGCTCCGCGCATGGTTCGGCGCACCGTCTGCTTCGGCGAAGCGGTCTGGGACGGCGTCTGCGTTATTGAAGGCGTCGCGGCCAGGCGTTTTGGGCTTGAGGACAGCTTTGCGCCGGTGTTGGAGCATAAGTGCATAGGCGTGGTTGTCGACAGGGAGGGCGAAAGCATAGAGAAGCTGCGGCCGGCCGCGGTGGTCGACGCCCGCATGCTCAAGAGCGAACTGCCCGATATGCGCTCTTTGGCCCCCTGCGTCATAGGTCTGGGACCGGGCTTTACCGCGGGAACAAACGTCCATTTTGTAATCGAGACCATGCGCGGCCTTACTTTGGGACAGGTTATCAGCAGCGGCTCTCCCATCCCCAATACGGGAGTGCCCGGAGTTATCGCCGGGGAGAGCGCCAGGCGTCTGATCAGAGCCCCCAGGGCCGGAAGCTTTGCGGGGATCTGCAGTATCGGCGATTTGGTCGAGGAAGGGCAGACGGTCGGCTATATCGAGGGCGAACCGGTGCAGGTTTCGCTCAGCGGCCGGCTGCGCGGCCTCATCCGCGACGGAATCATGGCCAAAGAGCAAGAGAAGATTGGCGACGTCGATCCTCGGGGAGCTCAGGTGGATGTTTACACTATTTCCGATAAATCCCGGGCCATAGGCGGCGGAGTTTTAGAGGCGGTTATGCGTCATTTGAGCGGAAATACAGGTTTTTAAGCGGACTGAACAAGCCGCTTATTCGTGCGTTTCTGCAATTATGCTCGAAGCGCCGAATCAAACGGAAAGGGGCCCGCTGTAATTCTGAGCGCAGCGATAAATCTGTCTCCGATTGATGAGTAAAGACCCTTCGCCTTTGGCTCAGGATGAAAACACTTTGTCATTCTGAGCGGAGCGAAGAATCTGTATATTTAACATGAAAGATCCTTCGCCTTTGGCTCAGGATGACAGAGAAAAATTTGGCTCGAATGACAAAAACGAGCGTGCAGGAGCCTTTGCCTGGGGCGTAGTATGGCGGGCCCAGCTCCTCCGGAAGCGCAGCGGAGATGTTAAATTTGCCTAATTTAACTTAAAAGTATGGCACAAATAAAGGAAAGATTTTTTAAATTTAGAAAAAGTACGCTTGTTCTGCTTTTGTTTCAGAATTTATATCTATCTGCCGCGGGGATTTTATGTTTTAAAGTTTTCCCGGCTGAGAATTTTTAGGAGACTGTCTTTTCTATGTTTCGCGGTACAACTATTCGTGCGATGCTAATGGGCTTTACTGTACTGGCCGTTACCTGTGCCGGTATTGACGACGCCCAAGCCAAAAAACCTAACAAAGCTAAGGCCGATATTGTCAACGGCCGCAAGATCGTCATTGTGCACACCAACGACGTGCACGGCAATTTGGAGCCCGACAGCAAGGGCCGCGGCGGTCTTACCCGCATCGCCACTCTGCTGAAAGAGATAAGAAAAGAGAATCCTAACGCCGTCATCTATCTGGACGCCGGCGACGACGCTCAGGGCACTCCCGTTTCCAACCTCTTCCACGGCGAACCCATGTTCAAGGCTCTGAGCATTATGCAGCCCGCAGCCGGAACTATCGGCAACCACGAGTATGACTGGGGCCTGGCCGCTCAGAAAGAAATGTATAAAAACGCCAAGTATCCCATCCTGGCTGCCAACGTCGTCAACAAATTCGGCAAACATATTCACACTCCGTATTTGATTACCGAAGTCAACGGCGTTAAAATCGGTATTCTGGGCTTAATTACCGAAGAAATTCCCAGCCTGGTCAAAAAAGGCAAGACCGAGGATCTGCGCTTCCTCAGCCCCGTCGATACCGCCATTAAGTATATCCCCAAGATGTACAAGGACGGCGCCGAGGTCATTATCGCTCTGACGCACTGCGGCGTAGACGTTGAGAAGGAACTGGCCGAAAAGGTTCCCGCTATAGATGTGGTAGTCGGCGGTCACAGCCACACCAGAATCGATCCCGCCATCAACGTCGGCGATCACACCTGGGTTGTTCAGACCGGCTATTACGGCCGCGCCGTAGGCAAGATTGAAATGAACGTCAATCCCTACAACGGCAAGATTTACAGCTTCGATTACAAGCTTATCGACATCAATAACGACGCCAACATCGCCCCCGATCCCGAAGTACAGGCTATTGCCGATCAGTACAACGAGAAGATCCGTCCCCTGATGGAGACCTATGTCGGCAAGTCCAACGACGAAATTGTCAAGAAGATTGACGACGGCAACATGGACGGAGCTTTGGGCACTTTGATCTGCGACGCTCTCAGAGCCGAAACCGAAGCCGACCTGGCCGTTTACAATTTAGGCGGCATCCGCATTGACGCTATTCCCGCCGGAGACATTAAATTAGATACCGCTTTCCGTCTCCTGCCCTTTGACGATCCCGTCGTCACCGTAAAGATGAAGGGCGCCGACGTCCTCAAGCTCATGGACCAGATGGCCAATTCCAAGGTCGGTCCTCTGCAGACCTCTTCCAACCTGGAGGCTGTTTACGACGCCGCCGCTAAAGATTTCACCTCTCTGAAGCTCAACGGCAAGGACATCGATCCTGAGGCCGATTACACCGTTTCCACCACCGAATTCGTATCCAAGGGCGGCGACAACTACACAGCTTTTGAAAAGGGCGAATTCCTCCAGACCACCGACATGACCCGCGACATCTTCGTTCAGTATATTAAGAACAATAAAGAAGTGAACGCGCCTGCGGTCGGCCGCATTAAGATTGTCAACAAATAAGCTTTAGCTTTAACACTTCGTCGATTCGGCGGTTTTTCGCTCAAAGGAGCGGAGGCCGCCGTTTTTATTTATTGTATCCGCTTTTTGCCCATAGGCTCTGAAGGAGGAACTTATAAGAAAATTAGTCAGTATCAGGGCGTTATCCGGAATGTTGTCTCATTAGTTTTCTCTGACAGGAAACAGAGGAGCGCGCGCAAAATCTGCTCAGCGGCCTGCACCGAGATGAAGCTCCGGATAAGACCTGCGAATTTGGTATTTCGTAATATCGGCAAAAATAGCGAGCATTTTGCGATGATTAGTTTTTTTATCTGTTTGTCTGTTTTAATTCTGGGTTATTGCCTATACGGCAATTATGCGGTAAAAGTGTTCGGTATAGACGACCGCGTCACGCCGGCTGTCGCTCTGGAGGACGGAGTCGATTATGTGCCCCTGCCTCTGTGGAAGACCTTTTTGATTCAGCTGTTGAATATCGCCGGTTTGGGGCCGATCTTCGGAGCTCTGGCCGGAGCCTGCTGGGGACCTGCGGTCTTTCTTTGGATAACTTTGGGCACGATCTTCTGCGGCATGATTCACGATTTTCTGGTGGGAATGATGTCGGAACGCCTGGCCGGCTGCAGCATCGCCAAGCTGACCGGAGATTATCTGGGCCCTGCCGTCAAACAGATAATGTTTGTCTTTTCAGTAGTGCTGCTGATTCTCTGCGGCGTCACCTTTACGACCGGTCCGGCCAGCCTTATCGATCTTCTTACCGACGGCGTTTCTGACAGAAACTTTTGGCTTATCGTCCTCCTGATTTATTATTTGTTGGCCACCTTTATATCTATTGATAAGATTATCGGCAAAGTATATCCGATATTCGGCATTTTTCTGCTGCTGATGGCCCTGGGAGTGGGATTCGGAACTTTTACCGGGCCTTACGCGGTTCCGGAGATTACTCTGGAAAATCTCCATCCCGGCGGCGTGCCCATCTGGCCGGTGATGTTTATTTCCGTAGCCTGCGGCGCAATTTCAGGTTTTCACGCCACTCAGTCGCCGCTGATGTCCCGCTGCATCACTAGTGAGAAGGAAGGGCGGGCCGTGTTTATGGGGGCGATGGTGACCGAAGGAATTATCGCTCTGATCTGGGCGGCGGCCGGCGTGGCCTTTTATCAGGGCACGGGCGGCTTGCTGGAAGTCATAAAAAACGGTCAGGCTCAGGCCGTTTATGAGATTTGCTCGGGAATGCTGGGCAAAACCGGTATGGTTATCGCCATGATCGGCGTGATCGCCTGTCCCATTACCTCGGCCGATACCGCCTTCCGAAGCGCTCGTCTGACTCTGGCCGACTGGCTTAATCTCGAGCAGAAACCTTTAAAAAACCGCCTGCTGCTGACTCTGCCGATTTTGCTGACGGCGGCCTTTTTAACTCAAATCGATGTGCAGGTCGTCTGGCGCTATTTTTCCTGGAGCAATCAGACGCTGGCCATGATCGCCCTCTGGACCGGAGCGTTTTTTCTGCATAAAAACGGTCGATTCTTCTGGCTGGCGGCAGCCCCTGCCGCCTTTATGACGGCGGTGAGCACCACTTATATTCTTTCGGCTAAGGAAGGACTGCAGCTTTCGACGGCGGTTTCCTATCCTGTCGGCATAATCTTTGCGGCTCTGTGTTTGGGACATTTTATATACAAAACTAGAACCGAGCACCCCGATCCGGAAGGCGAGCGGGCCAAGCAGAGGGCGGCGGTACCGCAGGTCCCCGCTGATAAGCCTCAGGGAGACGGCGCCGCCGTGGCGGATAAAAACGGACAGCCTGCGAACCCGGCGAAAGATCAGCCGAGGGTCAGAATATAGGAATTGAAAACTTATGAAGCAGTATTCGGTAACGGGCATGAGCTGCGCGGCCTGCAGCGCCAGAGTGGAAAAGGCGGTGGGCGGAGTAGCGGGCGTAACTTCATGCGCGGTAAGTCTTTTGACCAACTCTATGGGCGTCGAGGGGACGGCTGACGAGGCCGCCATAATCGCCGCCGTCGAGGCCGCCGGTTACCGGGCTGTTCCGAAAGACGAAAAGCGAGCTGAAGCGCCCGGAAATACCGAGCTTTCCTTTGATAATGAAATAGCCGCGCTCAAAAGGCGCTTGTATGTTTCTCTGCTGTTTCTGGCGGTTTTGCTCTATTTCACGATGGGCCCAATGCTCAGCCTGCCGCAGCCTGCCTTTATCGAGGGCAATTATGTAGCCTTGGGGCTGATAGAGCTGCTTCTGACAACCGCCGTCATGGCCGTCAATCAAAAGTTTTTTATCAGCGGCTTCGGCAGTCTGGGCAAGGCCGCTCCCAACATGGATACGCTGGTGGCGCTGGGCGCTTCGGCCGCCTATATTTACAGTACGGCAAATATCTTTTATCTCTCCGATCTCCAGCATAAAGGACAGAACTGCGCCGATTATGCGGCAGCCGAAGGCTTCTATTTCGAGTCGGCGGCCATGATTCTCACCTTAATTACGGTGGGCAAAATTTTGGAAGCCCGATCTAAGGGAAAAACTACCGAGGCTCTCAAAGGGCTGCTCAGCCTGGAGCCTAAAAGGGCTGTCGTTTATGAGAACGGCCGTGAAACAGAAATTGCCGCCGAAGATCTGCAGGTCGGACAGATCTTTGCCGTGCGCCCCGGCGAAAGCGTACCCGCCGACGGAATTATCGTCGAAGGCCAAAGCGCTCTCAATGAAGCCAGTCTGACCGGAGAGAGCCTGCCCGTCGATAAGGGGCTTGGCGAGACGGTTCATGCCGCTTCCTTAAACCAGTCGGGATTCCTGAAATGCCGTGCGGTCAGAGTGGGCAAGGATACGGCTTTGGCCCAGATTATCAAGCTGGTGAGCCAGGCTTCCGCCACAAAAGCGCCCATCGCCAAAACCGCCGATAAGGTCGCCGGCATCTTTGTGCCTGCAGTTATATTTATTTCTTTAATTACTTTAATTGTCTGGCTGCAGCTGGGGCAGAGTTGGAGCTATGCGCTGGCCCGGGCCATTTCCGTGTTGGTGATAAGCTGTCCCTGCGCTCTGGGACTGGCCACTCCGGTGGCGGTGACGGTCGGCAGCGGCGTCGGGGCCAAGAACGGCATTTTGTTTAAGAGCGCCGCCTCTCTTGAGCAGTCCGGCAGGGCGACGGCGGTGGTTTTGGACAAAACCGGAACCCTGACGGAGGGCAGCCCCAAGGTGACGGACGTTCTGCCCTCTGAAGGCGTTAAGGAGGAGGAGCTTATAAAGCTGGCCTGCAGCCTGGAATACAGGAGCGAGCATCCTTTGGCCAAAGCCATAGTCGAGTATGCCGGACAGCGGCGGATCACAGCCGAGGCGGTAAGCAATTTCCGCATTTTGCCGGGGCTGGGGGCGGAGTGCTCTTGGCAGGGGCAGACTCTGCGGGGCGGCAGCAGCAAATTTTTAAAAGATCGCCTGGCTGATGCCGAGGGCCTGGAAAAGCGCCTTAGGGAGTTGTCCGAGCAGGGGAAGACGCCTGTTTTGTTCGCCTCGGATGATAAACTGCTGGGAATCGTGGCTTTGGCCGATCCTCTCAAGGCCGACAGCGTGCAGGCTGTTAAGCGTCTGCGGGATATGGGCCTTAAAGTATGTATGATGACCGGCGACAATCCCATCGCCGCCGGAGTTATCGCCGCCCAGGCCGGCATTGAGGAGGTCAGGGCCGGAGTTATGCCCGCCGATAAAGAGGCGGCTGTCAGAGAACTGCAGGAGCGGGACGCCGTGGTCATGGTCGGCGACGGAATCAACGATGCTCCCGCTCTGACTCGGGCCGACGTCGGCATAGCGATTGGAGCGGGAACCGACGTGGCCATAGAATCGGCGGACGTCGTCGTCATGAGGAGCTGTCTGAGCGACGTGGCCGAGGCCGTCCTTTTGGGACGGGCGGTCCTGAGAAATATCAGGCAAAATCTCTTTTGGGCCTTCATTTACAACATTATCGGCATCCCCTTGGCTGCGGGCGTCTTTGTTAAAGCCTTCGGCCTGCAGCTTACGCCGGCTTTCGGCGCTCTGGCCATGAGCCTGTCCAGCTTCTGCGTGGTCAGCAACGCTCTGAGGCTCAACCTCTTCAAAAAACAGCCCGCCGCTCTCCCGAATGACGAGCTGCATCAAAAGAAAACTCTGGTATGGAGCGTTTCGGAAAAGCCCGCTGCGGAAGAGTCATTAGTGAAAAGAATGACGGTCAGGGGCATGACCTGCGGCCACTGCGAAGCCAGAGTCAAAAAGGCGCTCGAGAAGCTGCCCGAAGTCGATAAGGCAGAAGTCAGCTTTAAGGAGGACAGGGCGGTCGTTTATCTGAGCTCCGACATTGAGGACAGCGAGCTCAGAAAAGCGGTTGAGGACGCCGATTACGAGGTCAGCGGGATTGAATAAGTGTATATGCACTGATGCCAAGCCGCGTTTGCTTTTAAGATTCTTCGCTCAGAATGACGGGGAAGGCGGGAATGACAGTGCGGTTTTTAATCCTGAGCCCGTTCTTCATGTCATGCGGAGCCTAGCCTTCATGTCATCCTGAGCCTGGCCTTCATGTCATCCTGAGCCTGGCCTTCATGTCATCCTGAGCCTGGCCTTCATGTCATCCTGAGCCTGGCCTTCA
>JAFTAM010000096.1 GCA_017458675.1 bacterium | reverse complement strand
TAGGCGAAACGTTAATTCCGGCAGGTATTATTCTGGAGGGACGCCTGGAAATATCTTTTCAAAACAATAACGACGACTCCGTCAATATGAACCACTTCCAAAGCGGGGAGACTTTCGGAGAAGCGATGGTTCTGGCAGATATTCCCCGCAGTCCCATGCAGGCCAAAACTCTGGAAAATACGGTAATCCTGTTTCTCAACTACAAAATGCTCTATATAAAACCATCGGACTATCCGTATGCCGGCCGGCTGGCCCTCAACCTTCTCCAAAGCTTCGCCCTAAAAAACGTCTTTCTCAATCAGAAAATCCGCATCTTCAGTCAAAAGACTCTGCGCGATAAAATTTTAACCTATCTGAATAAAACGCTGCCCAAAGATCAAACCGGCGGCCTAAAACTGCCGTTCAGTAAAACTTCTGCCGCCGAATTTTTAGGCGTAAACCGCAGCGCTTTATCCAGAGAACTGGGACGTATGAAATCCGAAGGGATGCTGCGGGAGCAAGACGGAAAAATCTACCTGCCGCTTAAACAAAACTGACTGCCGATTCCAAACCGATACCCGGCTGCTTACCACTTTCGGTAAGTTAAGGAAAAACAAGCTTTTTGCAGACACGCCTAATGAAGGTTTTCTTTGACGCGTACGCGGAGATTCGAGCACAGCTTCGCGCGGAGCGGCAGCGACAAAGAAAACCGGCATAGCGAAAACATGCAGAACATGCTTGAAAGATTCTTAGCTGCGCTCAGAATGACAAGAGAAACAATTACCAGCGCTTCAGCCGGCTTACACCCTGCCTTCGCAAAACAAAAAAGCCGCCGTAAAATTTACAGCGGCAGGCTTGTATGCGCGCAAACGGAGAAGCGGCGCAGTTCTAGCGCATAATGGCGACCATGGCGGCGGCGGTGCTCAGCAGGAACTTGCGCCAGGGAGCCTCGTTCTGATCGATATAAAGATCGACCACATAAAAATTTTTTTGAGAAAAAATAACCGGGTTCAAACGGTCGGCGTCGGTGCTGACCTTGCCGATGGAAGCGTTGTTGCGATCCTTCATCTGCAGGCTGCAATTACTCCAGTTGCCTTCCAGAGCGCCCAAAAACTTACCGTTGGGACTGAAAAATTCGTACTTGCTGGCCTCCAGTTTCGATTTGGTCTCTTTGACCTTGCCTAAGCGGATCTTTGTATCCTTGCCGCTTATTTCAAAAGCGCCGCCTAAGCCGGCGGTCTTTTTCAGACCGACAATGGGATTGCCCTCAGGATCTTCGATCACAATATCGGCGGCATAGCACATCTTAACGCCGATAAAGCGCAGAAATCTCGCCCAAAGCGATTCTTTCTTCTGATATATGCCGGCCATCTTATTGCCGCCGGGATTGAGAATATTCCAATAGTTTTTCTTCTTACTGGACTCCTTCTCCGGCTGCACAATAAACTTATTGTATTCCCAAAACTCTTTTGCCATAAAACATCATCTCATTAACAAAAAAGGCGCAATATATTTGCACCTTAAATTCAGCGAATACGTCCCAACCCTTCAGAACTCAGCTGAAGCAGAAAATCTGACGGTCAAGCAGAATCTCCACCATGGCCTCAGGCTCTATCAGCTCCAGATTATCTCCGGATTTATCGCCTACTCCCATGGCTTCAGCCTCCGCTTTTAAAATATAGACTCTGCGGTTGGGAAACATCTGAGCTATCGGCAGCATAATGCCGCGGCCCACCAGAAGGACCTCCGCATTGCCGTCATACTTGAGCAGATTTCTGGCCTCGACCGCGGAATCGCGGTTGATAATATAAAGTGCAAGTTTTTCCTGATTTTCGTCCATAAATTACAGCCTCAAATGTATTTCTGATTCCTTCAAAAGCTTTGATAAATCCTCAGGAGAAATAGCCGAGCATTCCGCCAGCAGGCGTTCCTCTTTTATTTCCCGCTGCTTCAGACTGAAGCTGTCGGCAAAAAACTGAACTCCGCAGCTCTTGGCCGAAAGCAGGTAAGGCTTGGCGTTATCAGTACAGCGTTCAGCCAGACACTCCGTAACACCGTCGCCGATAAAGACTATATCTAATTTATGGCCGACCAGACCGCCCGAAAGACCGACGGCAAAACGCAGAGCCTCTGCCAGACTGTCGGCAGAAAAGTTGCTGCGGGCCACAAAGAGCAGAATTCTCTTAGAGTTATAGGGCAAAGGATATTCGCTCATAAACACACCACCTTATCCGCTTTTCCGACCGCTTCGGCGATAAACTCCAATGTTACTACCTTTACGCAAGAACTGACGCCATCCATCTTCAGGCCTCTGGCCTCCAGACAGGGATGGCTGATCAGAATCGAAGCGCCGGCGTCAGCCAGCTTCTCCAAAATCTCTGTAAAATTGCTGCCGTAAATGTTCTGCGTATCATTCTGCAGGCACTGATAGACGCCGTCATTGACAAAAAAGACCGAAACAGAATGATTCTTCACCGCAGCTTCAGCTAAAAGCTGAAAGGAGCGCGAACCTGCGCCGGCGCTCAGGGAGCGGGTCAACATAAAACCGAGATGAGCCAACTCTTTAAAACCTCCGAAGATAACTTAACTTAAGATTCCGAAGTCAGACCCCGGAGTAATGAGATTTAACGTATCCGTCAATAATGGAAATAAACTGAGCGGCGATGTCGTCGCCTGAAAGCGTCTCGCCGCGTTCGCCGTCTATAAAGAGCAAAGCCTTGGCTTCCTCGCCGCGTCCGGGCAGAGAAAGACCTAAATTAGCTCCCTTGCCTTCGCCGGGGCCGTTGACGATGCAGCCCATTACCGCAATCTTCAAGCTTTCATAACCCTTAAAGCCGGCGCGTTTCCAGACCGGCGCCTGAAGGCGCAGATAATCGCCTACTTCTAAAGCGATGCTCTGGAAAAGCTGACTCGAGGTGCGGCCGCAGCCGGGGCAGGAAACCACTTGAGGCAGGAACTGCCGTTTGCCCAGACTCTGCAGAATCTCCTGGGCGGCATAGACTTCCTGAGTGCGGGATTCGCCTGGTTTAGGCGTCAGCGAAACCCTTATGGTATTGCCGATACCTTCGTCGAGCAGAATACCCATAGCTATCGCCGAGCTGATCACTCCCTTCATGCCCACGCCAGCTTCGGTAAGTCCCAGGTGCAGAGCGTAGGGGGAGCGCTCTCCCAGCTCGCGGTAAACCTTCAGCAAATCGGGCACGCTGGATATTTTGGCGGAAATAACCAGACGTTCCGGACTCAGACCGTAATTTACCGCGGCCTTGGCCGAACTGAGAGCGCTTTCTACCAGAGTATGCAGAAAGACCTCGCGATCCGAAACGGGAGCTTTGCTCTGTCGGTTTTTCTCAAGAAGCCCGGCATAAAGCTCTTTATCTATAGAACCGCCGTTGACGCCGATACGCACCGCCTTATCATGTTTGACGGCCAAATCGATCATAGTTTTGAAATTATCATCGTGTCTGCTGCCCGTTCCCACATTGCCGGGGTTGATGCGCAGCTTATCCAGGGCTTCTATACAAGCTGGATATTTAGTAAGAAGCTGATGGCCGTTGTAATGGAAATCGCCTATCAAAGGGACTGCGCAGCCTGCCCCGCGCACTGCGTCGCGAATGTAAGGAACCGCCTGAGCGTCGTCTTCATCCTTTACCGTAAAACGGACCAGCTCAGAACCGGCTTCAGCCAGCTCTATAACCTGAGCGGCCGTAGCCTTGACGTCCGCAGTACAGGTATTGGCCATGCTCTGCACAGCCACAGGACAGTCCTTGCCTATAAAAACGTTACCTATTTTTACTTTATATGGCGTCATATCAATAATATCAGCAAAATTCAAGTTTATACAAATACAAAAAAAAGAGCGCCGATACTTTTCTTTCATAAAAAGCCCAGGTCCTGCCTGAATTGGCACAACAGCCGAAGGCTGCGCCCTTTTAACAGAAAATCCCGCTCAATCAGCCTGAGCCGCTACAAACATGGACAGTTCCTCTCTGTCGGCGGCGCTCAGCACGTCCTCCGTCAACAATCCACGCAGCAGAGAGAGACTCACCTTATTGTCCGGCGGAGAACTGCGCACCGCCTCCATCATGACGTTGATAATGGCATGGCTCAAATCGACCTTTATGCCGTTGACCTCGCAGCTGAAGCCCTGACTGCAGCGCAGCGCCTCCAACAGGAATTGCTGAGCGGCTTCGCTCTGCACTAAATCGCAGCCCTCCAGCCGGCGGCTGTAATCGGCCATTAAGCGCAGCGCCGCTTCGCGGGCCAGATTGACGGTAAAGTCCGAGCGATCGACCTCCAGCAGCTGCACCAATTCTCGCCAAATGGGATTGCTGCGGTAAGCATAAAGGTTGCTTCCCTTCTCTACGCCCGCAAACCAGTCGTCCAAAAATGAAAACAGACGGTAAACCAAAACCCGGTGCAGCCGCTCGGAGGCCTGTTTATGGCAAGCCGCCGCCCCTAAAATGCGCAGAGCCGTCAGCTTATCCTCATGGCTCCAGGCCGTGGGGATCTGTACCCCGTCGCCTTCGGCCTCCTTGCTGAGCATCCGCTTCATAATATCGTCCAGGCTGGGTTCCTTGGATTTACTCAAAACCGTCCGGCACAGAGTGGAAATCAGAGCCTCAATTTCCACCGGCAGAGGTCCGTCGCTCAAAAGCTTATGCAAACCCTCCAGACACGATCTCAGAACTCGGCGATCCGGCTCGGGGTCCGTAAAGATTCGGCGCAGCTCAGTTTCTATGAGGGCCTTAACCTCGGCTCCGGCCGCTCTGTATATTTCGAGGAGAGCGTCGACTTTGGCCTGCGGGTCCTTGGAAAGCTTTTCGGAAAGACGCTCGACGATGCGCCTGCGCACATCCTCATTGATGCACGGGACCGATCCTAAAAGGCCCAGACCTTCCCATACCACCGGCAGCAGATGATATTTGGGACGCTCATACAGGCTGGGGAAATTCAAAGCGGCCGCCGTCATTTCGTTTATTCGCTCGGCCATGTGCGGAACTGAAAGGTCCTCGCGATGCAGCAGCCTGCCGAAAACCGCAATTTTTCCGGCTTCTCCGCCCGATTCCAGAGCCGCCTCCTCGCTGATGACCTTAAAGCTGAATTCCAGACCGCCCGGACCGCAGGAGGCCAAAAGGTCCAGCACCAGCTTATCGTCGGGGTCCTCCAGACGGCAAGATTCCTCAAAGAGGAAAGAATATATCGAATAGCGCTGGCTGTCTAAGTTCTGCAGAGCCTGCTTGACGACCGGCAGATCGATCTGGCCGGTATGGACCAAGGCCAGGGAAGCCGCCTTGTCTCTGCTGATTAAGCGTCCTAACACAAAATCGGTAAAAACGCGGTTCATATACTCGGAATCAACGGTGCGGCCGCGTCCGTTGAGGTTCTGCCAAAGCTCCAGCGATTTATTTATATCAAAGTCAGCCGCCTCGCTTTTCTCATGTCCGCAGGCGGCTTCTTCCCGCTCCGCAGTCTCGGCGAAGCCGCGCGCGCTCCCGTGTCCGCAGCAGCCGCATTCTTCATGGGCGCATTCCGCGTCAGCCTCATGGCAGCCGCATTCGCAGGCGCTCTCATGTTCGCCGTGAGAATGGATATGTGAAGCGGCAGCGTCTCCGGCGGAGCCGTGCAGCCTGCGGAAATCGTCCCACAGGTTGACCACAAACATGCGCTGTCCTTCGTCCAGTCTCTCCAGAAAAGCGCTCTGGCAGAGATCCGTCAAAACGTCGGTTCCTAAAAATCTGAAGGTAGCTCTCAGACGGCGGCTCAGCCCCGCCTCGCTGCCATGGACGGCGAAAAGCTCGATAAGCTTGTCCTTTATCTCCTTGTATTCCGGATCGCTCATGGGCAGCCGAGCCAAAATGTTGCCCAAAAATGCCGAATCTCCGCTGGCCTCGGCATTGCGGAAGCGCTCCATTGTATATCGGCGCAGGTCCTCGGAATGGAGAGCCAAGTCATAAATAAAGGCCGACAGAGCAAAGCGCTCCGACAGTTCCATACCGCCTAAATCATCCAGCAGAGCGTCCAGAAAGGCCAGCAGCTCGCCCAGCGAACCGTCAGCCGAGCTGACCCGCCCTATCAGAGGGGCCAGATGGAGCAGTCCGGGCAGAATATTCTTTTTGAAGCCCTCTTTATGAACCAGAGGCAGCAGAGCCGGGATCAGAATCACTTTTAAAATCGGCAGAAAACGCTCCTGCTCGGGTTTATTGAAATAGCGCAGCGCTTCCCGGCATTTCTTGGGATCGTCGCCCAGCAGATTGATCAGCGCTCGGCCCAAATCTCTGTCCAAATTATCGCGCACCTGGCGCATGACCTCAGAGGAAAGCGCAGGTTTGCCGCGCTTAAAGGCGGTGATCAGCAGACCGGTCGGGTCCTGTCCGCAGGTAATGCCGGCTCTGAACAGATAGCGGAAGGCCTCGACCAGCTTCGTGTTGTCCTCGCTGTCGAGAAGGGTCAGCGAAGCTTCTTCTATCCTCTGCCGATCCCAAAGCAGCCCTTTGATTCCCGAGAGATCGGCTATGCCCAACACCGCCGGCGCTACCGATCCGCTCATTTCCGAACGCAGAGCCAGCTCATTGCCCGGCTCGGAGGCGATTTCTTCGTCCTCGGTATAGACCTTCAAAATGCCGTCTTCAAGCTTGGATACGGCCCCTATCGGCTGCAGAACGGAGGCGACGGTATCCGAATCTTCAATATTGAGAGAGTTCCAGCGCTTGTCGCGCAGACATTCGCCGAAGGCCTCCGAATCGGCGGCCTCCTCCAAAAAGGCCCAGGAAAAGAGAATGAGCCGGCGTCCCAGGGCGCAGACCCGGGCCCCCAGACGGTGGTTTAAGCTGACGCCCTCGCGGCGCAGCGCCTGCAGCGCCTCGGCGGCGGAGCTGTAAATGTTGGGATTGAAAGTATCGCTGTCCATAGACATGGCTTTTACTGAAAAAGATATTTCTTCCCTGCTTTGAAGTTAATGCCGTTATGTCATCCGGAACCGACTCGGACCTGCTCCGCCGCTGACGCAGGCTCATTTTCTCAAGCTAAATTATGTCAGAAATACGCTTTTCAAAAAATCTGCGCCTGATTCTGGCGGAGGCCCTCTGCCGGCGCCTGCCGTTTTTAGATTCTGCCTCGGCCGCGGCCGGTCTGCGCGACGGCTTTCCCAACCGCTGGGACGCTCTGGCTCTGACCTCCCGCCTTCTCAGCCGCCCCGAATTCAAAGTCCAAAGCGCGGCCGCAGTCCGAACGCTCCCTGAAACCTGGCTGCTTCCCTGCGCCGGCGAAACCGCGCCTCCGGCAAAGCTGGCCGGCCTCGGCCTGCGGGGAGAGCTGCTTGTGCTGGAATTCACCGACGCCGGCTTGGATTATATTGTCCGCTCCGCAGCTTCGCCGCCTGCCCGGGCAGAGCATCCGAAACGGCCGCCTCTCTCCCGCCTGGGCGAGCTGCCGCCGCCTTCGGCCTATGCGGTCTCAGCAGAGCTCAAAAGCGCCTGGATTCTGGCCTGCCGACGTCTGCAAAATATTTTCAGGACAGCCGCCGCCTTAAAGCTCTGGCCTCCGCAGAGCGGCGGGCGCACAGACGGCGAGGTTTTCCAAACGTCCGAAACCGAGGCCGCCCCGCCCTGGAAAAGTCTGGCTCAGGAAAGCGCGGCTCTGATAAGCAGAATAGAATCTCTGCAGTACCTGAGCCCGATCTTTAAAGGGCAAACTCTGTCGGCGCGGAAAGGTGCTGATATTGACAGACGGCGCTCGGCCGCTGAAAAGACAAACAAAAGGGAAGCTTGGCAAATGATCGATTTTCTGGACGCATTTCACCGATGGTATAAAGCCGTCCCTCTTTTCGGACGCTGTCACTGTTCTCAAAGCGGCCTGCTCTTAGCGGCGGCCGCCGCTGAAATTTTAAAAATTTACTCCTCAGAGGCTCAAAACTGATATATATGGAAAATATTGCCAACACTGCGGCGGCTTTTCGCCTGACTTCCGAACAGCTGCAGGATATTTCTCAGGCTATGTGCCGGAAAATTAAAGAAGGCCTGGATGAAGACGGCGGAGAGATCAAGGCTATTCCCGCTTATCTGCAGCAGCCCGCTCAGGGTCTGAAGGGCAGGGTTCTGATCGTCGATATCGGCGGAACCAACGTCCGGGCTGCCATCGTTGAATTATTCCCTGACGGAACCTGCGAGGTCAAAGCCGGTCCCCTGAAGGATCACATCCCCTCCGGACGTCAGGGCAAGCCCTTTTCTTCTCAGGAATTTTTTGCCTTTCAGGCCAAACTGGCTCTGCAGCTGAATCCCGAACCGAATCTGCCGGTGGGCTACTGCTTTTCTTACCCGGCTCAATCCACTCCCGATTCCGACGCCAGCCTGATCCACTGGACCAAAGACATCCATGTTACCAACGTGGAGGGACGGCCTGTAGGCAAACTTCTGGGCGAAGCCTTCGCCGATTTAGGCTATCAAACCGGAAAAATAACGGTTTTGAACGATACCGTGGCCGCTCTCCTGGCCGGGGCCGGAGCCCATGCTCAGGAATTTGACAAATTTATAGGCTTGATCGCCGGCACCGGAACCAACATGGCCGGCTTCGTCAAAGTATCTCCCTGCAACAAACTGGGGGCGCTGCCCTGGAACAAATCCACGATGGCCGTAAATCTTGAATCGGGCAATTTTACGCCTCCCTATCTGAACGCCTATGACGACCTGATGGATTCCCAGATGGACATGCCGGGGCGTCAGCGCTTTGAGAAGGCGCTGTCGGGCTACTATCTGCCCTTCCTCTACGCTCAGGCCTGCCCCGAAGACAAATCCTTCGATCCCTACGAAGGCAGTTCGGTCCTCACCGCCAAAAGAGACGAAGAGAACGATGAAATTGCCGAAGCCATCCTGACCCGCTCCGCCGATTTAATCGCCGCCGGTCTGGCCGGATTCATCAAAGCTTTAGGCAACGAGGGACATTTCTGCATTGCTGCCGAAGGCAGCCGCTACTGGGCCGATCCGCTGCTGGCCCCCTATGTGCAGGAGCTCCTTCCCAAATTAGTCGGACCTCAGGTTACCTTTAAGATAATAAAGGTTGACAATGCCAACCTTCTGGGCGCTGCCTACGCAGCTTTAAGTCATAATTGAGAAAGGGACCTGTATCTTTTATGGATCAGCAAACGCTAAACCGCCTTACTCAGGGCATTCTGTTTACCGACATGTATCAGCTGACCATGGCGCAGCTTTATTTCAAAGCCGGCATTCATGAGCAGAGAGCCCATTTCGACCACTTCTTCCGCCAATATCCCAACTACGGCGGCCACAAGGCCGGATATTGCATATACGCCGGTCTGGAATCGCTGCTGGACTGGATGAAAGAAGCTCATTTTGACGATAACGATCTGCACTATTTAGCCGGTGAAAAGGACGCTAAGGGCAATCCCGTCTTCTGTCCCGAATTTCTGGACTGGCTCAGAAAAGAGGGAAATTTCAGAAAGCTCACCGTCAAAGCTATGGCCGAAGGCCGGGTAATCCATCCCAACGTGCCGATAACCATGGTCGAAGGTCCCCTGGCCATGGCCCAGATTCTGGAAACCACCCTTTTAAATATCATCAACTTTCAGACCTTAATCGCCACTAAAGCCTCCCGCATCCGCCACAGCTGCGGCAGCAAGCTCCTGATGGAATTCGGTCTGCGCCGCGCCCACGGCTACGGAGGCAACTTCGGGGCCAGAGCGGCTGTTATCGGAGGCTGCGACTATACCTCCAACGTCGGTCAGTCCTACGCCATGGGCCTGCCTCCCAAGGGTACACACTCCCATGCTATGGTCCAGACCTGGCTGGCCCTGGGCAAGAGCGAATACGAGGCCTTCCAGGCCTACGCCGATCTCTATCCCGACAACTGCCTGCTCCTGATCGACACCATCGACAGCTTGAAGAGCGGTCTGCCCAACGCCATTAAAGTCTTTAAGAACCTGCGCTCCAAAGGCTATGAGCCTGTCGGCGTGCGCCTCGATTCGGGCGACCTGGCTTATCTGGCCATTCAGGTCTCCAAGGTTCTTGACGAAGCCGGCTTCCCCAAGGCCTGCATAGTTTTATCCAACGACCTGGACGAAATGACCATCAACCAGATCAATATACAGATCCGCGAGGACGCTCCCCGAAACGGCGCCGATCCTCAGAAGGTCATCGACAGGCTGACCTACGGAGTGGGCACCCGCCTGATAACCTCAGACGGCCAGTCCGCCCTGGGCGGCGTCTATAAGCTGGTGGCCCTGCAGGTCGACGGCAAATGGGTCCCGGCCATGAAGTTCTCCAACTCTATAGCCAAGCTCATCAATCCCGGCCACAAGACCGCCTGGCGCATCTACGACAGCCGCGGCCGCGCCACCGCCGATCTGGTGGGCTTCGCCGACGAGGAACCCGCCTCCGAAGAGGTCCTCGAACTCCATCATCCCGTCGAAAAAGACGTCATGCGCCGCTTAAAGAGACAGGAAATCAGCCGGGTCGAGCCGCTGCTCCAGACCGTCTGGGACAAGGGCGGCCGCACCCGTCCCGCTCCCTCTCTGCAGGAGCTGAAGGCCAACCGCACCGCCGACCTCAACTACCTCGACACCGGCGTTCTGCGCATGCACAATCCCCATATCTATCACGTGTCCCTGACCACCAAGCTGCTGGACGCCAAGGTGGAGCTCATTAAAAAGTTCCGCGACCGTCTCGAAGATTAGCGCAAACGCAAAGTAAAACTGCCGCCTCCCAGCCATAAGGAGACGGCAGTTTTTTATCTATACTGCCAAAGCAGCCAGCCCTTCAAACCAGGAATTTAATTCTTTTGCAATATGTTCTAACCATAATTTCGAGCTGCTCAAGCCGGCAATACTGCAGCAGCGATCATACAGTTTCATTATCTCAGAATGCGGTAAAGTTTTCCCTTTTATAATCAATTGCTTAACTGCCTCTAAAATATTTTCTAACTGCGAAATCGTTATAGGAATAATCTTTTGCGCTGCACCTTCATATTCATATTTTACAGACATATAAAAAGTGTTTACGGTGTCTATATGTAAAGAAGGCGCCACAAATAAGCAGTAGTTAGGCAAACGGCTGTTTTTGACTTCAAACTGTCGCAGATGACGCATTACCGGCTGGCCCTCATTGTACCATTGATCTCTGCTCGTCAGCATGGTAACTTCACATATTGCTCCAAAACTATCGTAATAGCATTCTATATCAGGCGCCCCGTTCGGAGCAGTATAAATCGGTTCATTATCGTCGCCGACGGGATAGTTTGGTTTAATAAGTATGGCGTCGTTTATAACATTTAAAGCGACATTGGCCCATTTTTCCAATTCTATGGAGAATTTTTTTGACAACCCGGCTTTATTGCGTTTTCTTATCTCTTCTAATGATTCTATAGCTTCTTCAATTTTTTTAATATCTTCGTGATAATCTTTCTTTAGTTCCAGATTCTGCAGCTCAGTTCTGTATAATCTCAGCTTATCTATCTGTTGCTTCAAAGCTTCTTTTTGACTGCATAATTCTATCCTTGTAAGTTTTAAGCCAATTTTACCTTCTATTCTATTGATATCATGCTGAATACCCTGGACTATTTCTGACAGTTTTTCGACAGTTTCAAACGGCAAACTATACTTTCCGTATATACCCATATAGTTACGCCACTCTTCATCTGAAAAAGCTTGTGCGCTTCCATCATCTGCCTCCAATATGGAATTAATCTCAGTCATTCTTCTGGGTTCAAGGTCGATATAGGTGTTAGCATATTTACCTCTGATGTAAATATATTTTGTCAACCTTAAATAACGAATCATATTATCGGTATATTCTTTGATATTTTTTTCAGGATTTTTAAATGCGCCTAAATACTCCTTAATATAATCGCTTATATATTTATCTCTTAACGCTTCATCGGTATAAGCTTCATACATCTTTCTGAATTCTAAAATTTCAGCCGCAGTTTTTTCAACCAGTTCAAACGACTGCAGCGATAAAGCGAATATGCCAAATTCAATTTTGGAAATTCCTTTTTCCTTTAAACCGTTTTCTCTGCATTTTTCGTTTACAAGCTTAATTAAACGAAGAGTATTTATAAACGGCTTTGTATCCCAAGTTTTAAAACCGCTTTCATAAGGATTGGGATACTGAAATTTTAAAAGCGCTTCCAACATAAAATCAGAGAAATCAATATCCCCATTGATCAATCTATGCCCTACATCAGACACTGCCACCCTTTTATCTTTTTCAATATAGACCAAACCTAATTTTGTTAAAGGAGACATCGACTGTCTGCCGCGCATAGGAGGATCATTATAATCTTTGGCTTCAAATATCTCTTTCGCCTGTTCGTAAGTCATTCGTACAGATTTATCTTTAAGTAACGAGACTTGTTCTGCCGACAGCTTACTGAATGACTGCGTATTGTCCGGATCATTTAGATACTGTCTGTTTTTTATCAGTAAAATCTGAAATTTTTTTTGATTATCTTTATTCCAGACTTCACCATCCAGCTCTAAAGCGGTCTGCAAAAATCCAATTATTCTTTCCGCTTCACGAACCGTCGTACTCATACTCCACAAAGTTTCCATAATTTCACCAACCTTAATAATTCACTATTAAAACTTCATCGGAGAGATTTACTTTATCCTTAGTATGATAATTTGAGTTCGTATAACCAAAATTTAAATGATGAACCTTATATCTGTTTTTCTCAGTCCACCGCTTTAGCAGTTTGTTCTCTTTGCCCTTATGACTTAATACATTTGACAAAGCAAAACGAAGCTTCTTTGCGTTCAGTCTATCCAAAAGACCCAATAATTCATATTCCTCCTTTTCAGTCCACTTACCATTTTCATTATATGCCGCTGTAGCAATCAGATAAGGAGGATCGCAATAGACAAAGCAATCATCATTCAAATGAGACATATCGTAATCATTAAAATGGATATTAGTAATTACAGGCTTCTGTTTTTTCAAGACCTTTAAAAAAGCTGATAGCTTTCTTCGTATCTTAAAATTAAAATCTCTTTTACCTACTGGTAAATTAAACTGTCCATTCTTATTAAAACGAATCTGATTGTTAAATCCGAAAACAATAAGCATATAGAACAGCTCATAATAGTATTTATCTTTTTGGGTGAGAGCATTGAAATCGTCTCTTATATTTTCAAATTTGCTCTTATTATAAGCAGCCAAGCCTTCAGAACTGTTGCAGGAATAATATTCGTAGGTGTGCTTTGTACTGTCTGATAAATTATAACTGTTGATGATTCTATCAAAATCGCTTATTAGTTCATCCTCTGAAACTTCAAGAAAGGTTTGATAAAGGCCAATTAAAGGTTCGGATATATCATTATAATAATACCGTTCAGCTTTTGTATTTATACCTACATTACAGCCGCCACAGAAAAGATCGACAAAAGTATTAATATAATCAGGAAATAAAGGTCTAATCTGCGGAAACAGTCTGGCCTTTCCGCCGGTATAATTTAAAGGTGAAGCTATGATTTGGCATTGACTTTGCATAAAAACAGCCTTTCCTGATTATGATTATTCTCAGACTTTCCGGCAGAAAAGGCTTTATATGACTGAGAAAACACCGTAACTTGCCCCTTTGCCGATAGAATGCGCATTATTGCGTCATCGCTTATTTTAGCATTACTTCTGCCATCTGCGCCTTCGCCTGTATTATTATAAGAAAGCACTATATATCTGCAGCGCAGCTTGCTAATTAAATCAGCAAAGGCCGATACAGCCTTTTGAGTACAGTAAGCGCTTTTCAAACCGCTGCGATCCATCTTCCCTGCAACTCCGTAGACCTTCGGTTTTTCCCACCTGGCGATATTTTCCGGTAAATGGTAGGCATCACAATATTGGCGGCTGTTATAGGGAGGGTCTAAATAAGCCAAGTCACAAACAATTCTCTTTACAAGCTCGTTGGAATCTTCAGTATAAAAGCTGTTGCTCTTTAGACCTTCCTTTTCTATTTCCGGAACTTCCATAATAAAGTTATTCGAGTAACTAACGTTCTTACGATAAGCATCGTAATGACCGCAGGTATTGGCGATTTTATCTATAGCATACAGCAGCGAAGTCACCAACATTGCATGTTCGCGCCTGTTTAAACAGCCTGCCGCAAATTTCTGTTCAATATCCTCTCTTATAAAACCGATTTTCTTACAAACTTCATAAGAAAAATAGGTATTGGCAAAATTTACAGACATATAATTATCGGAAGCTATATCTTTCAGACTGTTGTAAAAATCTATGCAAGCGGCTATTTTTTCTCCGCTATAAGCTTCTGCGCTTAACCAGGTTAAATGGGCCAGATAATTGCTGTATAAAATATCGTTTACTATCAGTTCTTTATCTAAAAAAGCTGACGCCACCGCCCCAGTACCTGCAAACACATCAAAAAAGGTCTTAACGTCGACACATTCTTCTGAAATAATCTTCTTAATAAAAGGAAGCAGTTTATATTTATTGCCTAAATATCGGCGATTATTTATTTTCAAAACTATTTACCGACTGCTTTCTAAGAGATATGCCAACGCAAACCGAATACGCTGCGTTGAATAAAAACAAACGAAACGGCACAAATATATGTCGCATAAGTATGATAAAGATACTGACCTATACTTATAATATAAGCAAAATTTGCGGTCCCTGTCATCCTGAACTTCCGGAGCAGACTTTTTCCTGCCTAAAATATCAGATTCTTTGCTGCGCGCTCAAAATGACAAAGCTTCTTTCGCCCCAAGCCTGCCGATGGCGGCCGCCGAAAAAGACAAGCTTCTTCGCCCTCTCAGCATGACAAAATGCGGTCGCCGGACTGAACGACAACATAAAATTTTCAGCCCAACATATCCGGCTGCGCAGGCCCCGTACAGTGACATTCCCTCCGCAGCCTCCGGCTCTTATGCCGAAAACTCAGCTGAGGACGTCGTTGAACTTAATGAGCTCGGTCCACCACTGCTGGCGCGGCCGGCGGGCCTGCTTGTCAACGTAGTGTTTAAAATAATCGAAATGGAAACTCTCTATACCGTTGGAATTGTAGCCGATAAAGCCGCAGAAGTCCAAATTATCTTCAAAAAATCCGCACATCAAATCGACAGCCTTGGCGGCCAGCTGGGAGGCCAGGGTGCGATCGAACGGCGAAGGATCGCCGCCTTGCTGCAAATGGCCCAATATCGCTTTGCGCACTTCGAAGCAGCCCTCGCCCTCGGCTCTGAACATGGCCTCCAATACTCCGGTATTGTAAATCGGGTTGGCTTTTTCGCTGTTGATAATAAAGGCCACGCTGCGGCTTCCCATAAACTGCTCCTTTAAAACCTCGATATCCTTGAGAATATCGGCGGAGCGCATGGGCCTTTCCGGAAGATATACCTTCTCCGCGCCCGAGGCCAAACCGCTCATCTCAGCCAGGAAGCCGCAGTCGTCGCCCATGACCTCAATCAAGAAGCATTTATTGTCGGCCACCGCCGCGCTCTTGATCTTGTCGACGCTCTCCACGATGCTGTTGACGGCGGTATTGGCGCCTATGCTGTATTCGCTGCCAGGCAGATTGTTGTCGATGGAGGCAGGAATGCAAATCATGGGGATATTGAAGGCGGGATAGCTTTCCCGCTCCCTGTAGAGAGTGTAGATCGCCTCATAGCCGTCCCAGCCGCCGATCATGATCAGGGCGTCGATTTTGTTGTCTTCAATCGAACGGGCCACGGCATAGAGCTCGGCGCCCTGGGGAATTTTGTGCGAGGTGCCGATTTCGGCACCGCCTCTGCCGGCCCAGCCAGAAACGTCCATCCAGTCCATAGGCCTCAAATTGGCCCTTATCAGCCCGTCAAAACCGCCGCGCACGGCTATCGTACTGTGTCCCTTGGCTATAGCCAGACGCACGACGTTGCGCACCGCCGTATTCATGCCCGGAGCCGAGGCGCCGCTGTGCAGAATGGCTATGCGCTTGGGATGGGCGCATTCACCCTGAATCTTATTGGAATTGATAATCTGAAAGAGCCGGTAAGAATCGGCCAGGGTTCTGCAGCGCATCCTCAGGGCGGTTTCGGAATCGCCCTTCTTCGCATATTCCTGCGCCTTATGCGTCTCTTCGACCGCTTCCATTAAGGGAGTCAGCACCGGACCGTTGTCATTTAAGCCTACCACCACCGACGGATCGACATGCTCCTGCATAATAACTTGAGCCGCCTTCAAGCCCATAATAGTGCCCAGGTTGCGGTCGTAAGCCGAAGGAGCTCCGCCGCGCTGCACATGGCCCAGAATAGTGACGCGGGCGTCCTCGCCCATGCGCTCGGAGAGGACCTTCTGCACGTATTCGCTGCTGATATGGTTGCCGTTGACGTCCCGGGCGCCTTCGGCCACGATGACGATGGCCGCCCGCTTGCCGGACTTGCGGCCCTGGCTGAGAGCCTGTCCCATTTTTTCTTCCCAGCCCTCCTGGCAGGGAACCTCGGGAATCAGAATCCACTCCGCGCCGGTGGCCAGTCCGGTCATAACCGCCAGATAGCCGCAGTGGCGTCCCATGACCTCGACTACGAAGGTGCGCTGGTGGCTGGCCGCCGTGCTGAAGATGGCGTCGACCGCTTCTATAATGCGATGCAGAGCGGTATCGGCCCCGATAGTGATGTCCGAGCCGCACATGTCGTTATCGATAGTGCCGGGAATTCCCACTACGCTCAAAACCGGATGTTTTTCCAGAGCGCCTTCTTCCAGTTTCCCCTCGGCGGTAAGGGCCTCGATATGCTCCTTCCACTCGCTGCGCAGACATTCGGCTCCGGTCAAAGAACCGTCGCCGCCGATGCAGACCAAACGGTCGATGCCGTAACTCACCAGAGAATGGACCGCCTTGCGCCTGCCCTCAAGGGTCATCATCTCCTTGCAGCGGGCCGTTCCCAGCGAAGTTCCGCCCACGCCCAGAATACCGCTCACCGATGAGCGTTCCAGCTTTTTAATGCCCTTTTCCGGATGCTGCAGTCCCCAGTAGCCGTCATAAATACCGTAAATTTCCGCGCCCATATGCAGAACGGTTCTGACCACCGCCCTCACCGAAGCGTTCATTCCCTGGGCGTCTCCGCCGCTGGTCATTATGCCTATGCGAATCTTTGCCGCCTTGCCTTTCATATTATCTCCGTTTCTAATCTCGCCCTAGCCTGCTCCGCCATAAAACGCAGCGGCCGGCGAAACGCCTTGAATCAATTTATTATAGCGCAGAGCGCCCGGCCTGCATACCCTTCCGAGCCTCCGACCGTAAGCCGCCTGCCGGCCGACCGTACAGGTGCACGTCAGCCCAGCGCCCCCCGCTGCCGCCTGCCGACGGACGCTCTTTTCAAAACCTTTATTTATAAGCCTCCAGAGGATGAGCCTGTCCGGGAATCTGGTAAGGAGCGCGGCTCAGCCGCTCATAGCCGTCAGCCTTAACATAGACCAAATCTTCGATGCGGCAGCCGCTGAAGCCGGGAATATAAATGCCGGGCTCAATCGTCGCCGTCATGCCCGGAGCCAGAATTTCCTCGGAGGTATTGCGCAGTCCCGGCCTCTCATGCACGGCTAAGCCCACTCCGTGTCCCAGGCTATGGTTGAAATATTCGCCGAAACCGGCTTCGGCAATAATATCGCGGGCTATTTTATCGAGATCGGCGCAGCCTATGCCGGCTTTTACGCTCTCCAGAGCCGTATCGTGAGCCCGGCGCACCGTCTGCCAGATCTTCAGGGATTTTTCGTCTAGATCTCCCAGCCACACGGTCCTGGTGATATCGCTGCACCAGCCGTCGACGATGCAGCCGAAGTCTACCGTCACCAGCTCGCCTCTTTTAATGACCTTATCGGTAACGGTAGCATGGGGATAAGCGCCGTTTATGCCGGAAGCGACGATGGTATCGAAAGAAGGCTTGCGGGCTCCGCACTTCTGCATGCAGTATTCGAGCTCGGCGCAGAAATCGGCTTCGCTTACGCCCTCTTTAAAGGCGGGCAGAGCTCTCCGCCAGGCCGCGTCGGCAGCCGCGGCCGCTTTGGCAATGCCGCGCAGTTCCGCTTCCGTCTTTATTAAACGCAGATCGCTTATTAAATCCGATTTGTTGATCAGATCCTTGACAACTCCGGCCATGAGCAGCCGCTCAATGCTGTGGAAATCGGCCAAGGAGATCGTATCGCCCTCAAAGGCAATACTGCCGCTTACGCCTTTGCTTCTGAGCCAGCCGGCCAGACAGAGGTTCAAAGAGCCGTCTCGGGCGGCCACATATTTTACCAGCTCCACATCCGGAAGCTTGGCCGTCACATCATCCCAATAGCGGCCGTCGGTTATCAGCGCCGCGCCCCCTCTGCCGACAAAGACCCAGCCGTCCTCGCTGGCAAAGCCGGAGAAATAACGGATATTCGCAGCCGAGGTAATTATCATGCCCTCGATATTTTCCTTAACCAGCGCTTCCGCCAGCTTTTTGCACGCTGAATTCATAGGTATTACGCTCCTTTTTACATCAAGTTTATACAAAATACTCGCCTTCAAACACCTGCTCCGCTCCCCCGGTCATAAATATATGCCCGCCCTCTTCCCAGAGGATCTGCAGTATTCCGCCGGGCAGAATAACGTCCGCCTTAGCCGAACTCAGCTTCTGAAAACGCGCCGCCGCCAGAACCGCGCAGGCGCCGGTGCCGCAGGCCATAGTTTCTCCGACTCCGCGCTCCCAGACCCGCATATTCAGCTTATGCGGCGTTTCCGCGCAGACAAATTCCACGTTTATGCCGCCCTCCACAGAATTCTCCAGGCGCTTTCCCTCTGCGGCGACAGGAAAACTGTCCAAATCGGCCCTTTCGGGCAAAAATATCACCCAATGAGGATTGCCCATGTCTACCCGCACGCTTCTGCATAAGCTTCCGCTTTTCAGCTCGACCTCAGAACTTGACAAAATTTGGGGTTCTCCCATATCGACCTTTACAAAATAAGGCCGCTCCCCCATTACTTCAGCCCGGCGCAGGCCGCTGTCAGTTACAATTTCGGCGTTTTCTCCCTTCCGCAGCATCCCCTCGCGGCAGGCCATCGCCGCCAGGCAGCGGATGCCGTTGCCGCACATCTTAGCTAAACTGCCGTCGGCATTATAAATTTTCATCCTGAGCTTATCGCCTTCGGTACAAAGATAAATCAGGCCGTCCGCTCCTACGCCCAGCCTGCGGGAGCAGATTTTACGCGCCAGCTTTCCGCTTTCCGCGTCCGGTTCGCCCAGAAGCATCACAAAATCGTTGCCCAATCCCTGCCATTTCTGAAATGTTATTTTTCCTTCCGCCGACATATACGCACGCCCTCAATTTTCATTATGATAACCGAAAACCTAACTATAGCTTTGACGCAGCTTCCGTTTTACTTTCCGCCGATTCGGCGGCTAAGCCGCAGTTCATCGCCGAATTATGCTATAATATTTGCTTATAAAGAGTGAAAGAGGGCAGACGTTATTCAAACTCAGCCGATTATATAACATACATGCTGAAGCTTTTAAAAAATACGTTAAATACAGTCTTAATGCTCTTAAGCTTTATCTTGCTTCCGTTATTGTCTGCTGAAATAATGCTTTTTTTTCAAGGCATTCGCTTAGACTGGCGCAGCGAATTAGACAAGTTCTACCCTGTCTCAATAAGAATAAATCATACCGCTGTTTATACAGAGAGAAGCTTTGTTAAACTCAACGGTTGGTCTGTCAGTCCCGGCGAACATAAAAGCAAAGAGGATCCTTCCGTCACCATGACGGTATGGCCCGCACTCATGCGAGCCAGCCGCCCCAATCCTGAGAAAAAGACAAAAATTAACGTGGCCTTTATCAACGGCTCCTACACGTTTGGAGAAGGTGTAAGAGATCGGGATACTATGGTCTGGAAGCTCAATGAAAAATATCCCGATATAACATTTGACAACTTTGCCGTGCCCGGATACGGTCCTCTGCAATGTACTGAGCACTTAAAAAAGCATGTTTTCTCACATAATCAATATGACTTAATCTGCTACAATATTAATTACGGAAACCTCCTGTCCAATGCCTATGCCCACGTTCACAGCGGGAAACTGACTCCCAACAGTCTATATATTATAGCCCCCTATTCAGCTGAGAACTTATTTGGCCGCTGGCACAATTACAACAGCTTCAACGATGAATGGCCCTGCCGAAACCGCCTGCTGTGCCTCGATTTAATATGGCGCTTCTGTTTAAGTCTGAACGGACCCTATAATTACAGCACCCATACAGACAGAAAAGAGATCATAAAAGAAAACTGGAAAAAAGCTTACGCCTATCAGATTCGGGAAATGGAGAAGCTTTGCCGCGCACACAACAGCGATTTTGCAATCTTTGCATTGGAGAAAAAAATTGTCAGCGAAGTCTTTCCCAATATCGGCATCAAAAGTCCCAAAGTCGATATAGCCTTTGCCAAAATTGAAGATCCGGAATATCGCGTCCTGCAGAAATCCGGCTTTCATCCCAACGCCTTTGTCCACGCCTATTGGGCCGAACGCTTCAGCGAATGGTTCGATAAAGAATATCTGCCCAAGAAATCAATGCCTTAAAAATTCCCTGATTAAACGGCAGGCTTCCGAATACGCTTCTTCGCCCGCCGACAGCGTGTGAAGCTCGGGTTCCTTCTTAAACCACGTCTGCTGACGCTTGGCAAAACGGTGAGTGGCCAGGCGAATCAGCTCCTCTGCTTCCGGAAGCGTTATTTTTCCTTCGATCGCATCCAAAAGTTCCGGATACCCCAAAATGCGAAGGCAGCGCAGGTCTTCGGCAAATCCCTCCCTGTACAGCCGCTCCGCTTCTTCAGGCCACCCTTGCGCCATCATTTCTTTCAGGCGCAGATCGATTCTGGCAAAGAGAGCCTGACGCTCCCAGTGCAGTCCCAGCTTCAGAACCTCAAAGGGCGGAGGCGTGCAGCGGGAAAGCTCCGTAAAAGATCTGCCGGTCTGCTCAATGACCTCCAAAGAGCGCACTATCCGCCGCTTGTTGCATCTGTCGATTTTTTCATACGTCTGCGGATCGGCTTTGGCCAGGCGGTTCAAAAGCTCCGGCAGCTCCAGGCTGTTGAGACGTTCCCTGAGCTCCGGGTCCGGCGGCGTCTCTATAAGAGTGTAACCCTCGCAGAGTCCGCGCAGATACAAACCGCTGCCGCCGACCACAAAGGGAATGCGTCCCGCCTCCCAGATTCTGAAAATCAAATTCTGAGCCAGTTCCTTAAAATCGGCCAGACTGAAGGGCTCCTTCAAAGTGCGTATATCTATTAAATGATGGGGGACCAGGGAACGCTCCCGCTTATCGGGCTTGGCCGTGCCGATATCCGGACCTGCGTATACCTGCGCAGAATCGGCGCTGATAATTTCACCGCCGAATTCCTGGGCCAGAGCCAGGGCCAGAGCCGACTTTCCCGAGGCTGTCGGTCCCATAATCGCTATTGCCTTAGGTTTGGACATCAAGTTCCTCTAATTCTATTTCAAAAAACTGACAGGCTTTCCGAAAATCTTCCGGCCAAGGCGCCTTAAACTCCATAAGTCTGCCGTCTATAGGATGGACGATCTGCAGATAACGGGCGTGGAGCATGGGCCGGCCGAATACAAAAATCCGTCCGTCCCTTTCCGCTCTGAGACTTCCCCGATAAAGCTCATCGCCTAAAATAGGCGTCTTCTGCGCAGCCAGATGGGCGCGGATCTGATGCTTGCGTCCGCTTTTAAGCTCCGCCTGGAGCAGCAAAGCTCCTCTGCCTCTTTTTAAAAGCGCAAACTGCGTCAAGGCGTTTTTAAAAGCTGTCTTTCCCTTTATTTCGTCGGACTCCGCGCCCTTGAGCCAGCGCACCGGACCGCCGCGCTTCAAAGGCTCGGCCAAAGAGAAAGCGCATTCCCAGTTTTTTTGTTTTAAACGGACGGCGTCCGTCAGGGCCGCATAAATTTTGCGCGCCGAATGCTCGGCAAATTGTCGGGCCAGCGAGGGATTAGCTTCCCGGCTTTTGGAAAAGACTACCGCCCCGGAAGTGCCCAGGTCAAGACGCTGATGAATTCCCAGCTTCAGCAGCCCTTCTCCTCGTGCGCGCAGTTCCGCCTCCAAAACAGAGACAAGATTCTCTCTCTGCGGGTCCAGGTTGGGATGCATGGGCAGCCCCGCCGGTTTATCAACTGCTATAATATATTCGTCCTCATATAATATTTCTATATCAAACGCCATATATTTATATTTTTAAAATTTTCAGATTTCTTCCTCCGCAACCGAAACAACAGCCTGTCCCTGAGCTTTAAGTAAGAATCTGTTAAAAAATTTTTCTCTAAAAAAACAATATAAATTTCAAAAGATTTATTTAATATTCTAAATGGAAAATTTTCTTTTGCCTCCTTGAGAAAAAGGCCATTTTTCAGGAAAGGACCTGCGCAATATGCATAAGTTTGAAAAAATAATTATAGGCCTGGCCCTAGGCGCCGCCGTCAGCCTCGGAATGCCCTTCATGGCTTATGCCGGCACGACGACGGTACAGAAAGCGGTCTATACTGATATAGATAAAACTTTAGCTCCGATAGCTCTCTATCCGGATTCGCTGCTGGGGAGTGTGCTGATCGCTTCTACCTATCCGGATCAGATTATAGAAGCCAACAATTGGTACAAATCGAATTCCGACGTTCCCATCGATAAAATTTCCGATCTGGTTAAATATAAAAACTGGAACGAAAGCGTGGTTTCGCTGCTGGTGGTAACTCCCGACGTCATCAATTATATGGCGGAAAACATGGACTGGACCAACGATCTGGCCTACATTTTCTCCAACAAAAACGACGAGATGTACACTTCCATCCAGAAGCTGCGCAACAATGCCTACAATACCGGTACCCTGACCTCGACCAAAGACGTCAAAGTTGTCAAGGAAAAGGAATATATCTATATTACTCCGGCCAGCGCCGACACTATAGTCGTTCCCACCTACGATCCCGTCGTCGTTTACGACTACCCGGGCTCCAGCCGCTACGCCTATACGAACACCTCAGACGCCGCCATCATCTGGGGCAGTCTGGCTTTAGTAACCGCGGCTATCTTCTGCACCAGCTCCTGGGACTGGTACAACCATGACATGTGGTGGGGCCCCGGCTACGGATATTACCGCTATTACGATCATCGCTGGTACCCCTGGTACGATCATCCCCGTCACTATCCGCCGCCGCCTCCGCCGCCGCGTCCCGAACCCTATCGCCCCAAGCCCATGCCCCATCCGCCGCACCATGACCATCATCACGACCATCATCACGATCCCCACCACGATCCTCATCACTGGCACAATAATTATCCGGGCGGCAATCATCACGCTTCTTCGCCCATTCCCAGCGAACAGCTCGGCGGCGGCTATATCCACAACGGTCCGCGCCGTTCCGTCAATAACGGAGTGGTCGGCGGCAGCAGCATGAACAAAACAAAGACCGCCGCAGCTTCAGCTAAACGCCCCGACGGCCGTCCTCAGAGCGCACGCCCTAATCCCGGATATCAGCCCAACCGCATCAATTCCGGCAGTCAGCCCAGCCATATCGGTACGAGCGCTCAGCCTGCCCGTCCGGCTCATCACGGCAGCAAAATTTACAGCAGTACTCCCAATCTGCCCGCTGCTCCCAAATCTCAGAATTCTCCGAGCTCTTCCCGAGTTCAGACCAATACCGCCAACCGGCCGCAGTATACGCCCAGCCGCCCTTCAAGCACGGTAGGTTCGTCAGCCAGGCCCGCTGCAGTCAGCAGACCCGCTTCAGCCAGCAGACCCGCCGCAGTCAGCAAGCCCGCTTCAGCCAGCCATCCCACGTTTGATCCCGCCAGGCTTAAAAGTTCCGCGCCGACGCAAAGCTCCGGCAGCCGAATCGCGCCTCCAGGCTACAAGCCCTCCGGAAGTTCGTCATCTGCTCCGGCAAGGTCTTACAACCCCAGCAAGTCCTACTCCCCATCCGGTTCAGTAAACTCGGGCCGAAGCGGCTCCAGCCCTTCCAGACCTTCCTATGTATCGTCTCCGGTAACGGTTCAGAACTCGCCTACCAAGACCTATAACCCCTCGCCGGCTCCGTCCAGGTCAAAAACCAATATCTTCGGAACTCCCTCCTATACCTCGTCCCCGCGCTCATCATCCTATACGGTAAGAACGCAGTCCACCCCCTCCTACACCTCTTCGCCTCGCAGTTCCGGCAGCACGGTAAGCAGGCCATCCTCAAGCTACAGCTCCACACCGCGCACCTCGACCCACTCGGTGAGCAGGCCCTCATCAAGCTACAGCTCCACACCGCGCACCTCGACCCACTCGGTGAGCAGGCCCTCGCACTCTTCGTCTCATTCCTCGACGCACGTCGGCGGCGGACGCAGAGGCCACAGATAATATGCGCTGAACAATAACAAAAAGGCTGCCCGCCTTCCTCGGCGGACAGCCTTTTTTATTATTTATCTTTATTGAAACTAACTTAGTAACCCATTCCACGGTAACCGCATTTACTGCATATCCACATATTAAATTCCAAGTAACCTACCAGCGGGTTATTGGTATCAATCACAGTTTCAAACTGATTTCGTGCGCCGCAAGCAGAACAAGGCAAATGCAGTATAACGCTATTATTTTTACGCTCAGTCCAAGCTCCGATACTTTTAAAATACAGGATATCTCGCTGATTAAATTCGCGAAACTCTTTTCGTCTGGATTTATAACCATTACAAGCGCCGCAAGGGATATTTCCGTTTCCCAAAAATCCTGTTCCCCAGCAGTCAGGGCATGGCATTTCCGGCCACCTCCAATAATCAGCATATACTGCATTGCATAATACTAAACTGAGTAGAATAACAGAAAATAATGCAAACACAAAACGTTTACAGTCTCTCATTTTTTCCCTCCATAATCCTGACGCTGCAATATACAAGCTCTTACCTCGCATTTAATCAGCGGTTGTATTGACGCCATTATTAAATTATATCCCAAAAATTATTACTTCTAAAATTGGAAAACAGCGAAAACAGCTATTCTTTCATTTCGCTGAATTCTGAGTTTCAGAAAACGAAAGCGAGCGCGCAGCGGCAAAATCAGACAGAATAAAATGGTAAAGATCCTTCGCTGCGCTCAGGATGACAAGAAGAGAAGCTTGAGATGACAAGCGGGAAAGCACAGTTTGATAAAGAGGAGAGTTCCGAACGTTCAGGGAGAGAAACACCGGCGATCAATTCAGCAAAACAGACTTACGGCAGATGTTCTAAAATATAGTTGTATTTGAAGCGCACACGGGAATTCGAGCAAAGCTGACGCGCAGCGGCGCAGCAAAGAAAACCGAAACAGCGAATACATGCGGACACGTCCATAAACATTTTCGTTTTTCGGCTTTTTTATAAAGGAAAAACTAATCCGCAAATATAAAAAAAGTCCATAAAAACGCACTCTTGAAACCCGGATGCCTTTATGAACCGCTCCTTATGCAAAACTCTGCTGGCCGCTTTTTCCGCCGCTGCGCTCTGTTTTTCCGTCCATTTTTACAGCTGTAAGGCCAACGCCTCATACGACCAGACCGTGCAGCTCAAGCAGCAGCTTTCCGCTATCGTCAGAAATGCCAAAACCAAGCCCGATACGCTGATCGGCGTTTGCGTCAAAGTCCCCGAAAGCGGCCGCATCGTATTTTCCGCCGACGGCAATACGCCGCTGGTGCCGGCCTCCAACCTTAAAATTCTGACCACCGCCGCTTCTTTAAACCTGCTGGGGCCCAACTACAGACTGAAAACTGAGCTGAGAGGCGGCCTGCCCGATCAAAACGGAGAAATACAGGGAAATTTGTATCTGCGCGGCAGCGGCGATCCGACTACTACTCCGCCCTACGACACCCCCTGCACCCGGCCTTACGAAAAATTTATAAAGAGACTTAAAGAAGCCGGAGTGAAATCTATCGCCGGCGATCTGGTGGCCGACGATTCCGCTTTTGACCGCGAATATCTCCCCAAGGGCTGGAAAGACAACTACCGCCTCGACTCCTTTGCCGCTCCGGTGGGTTCTCTCTCCTTAAACGGCAACTTGATAGAGGTGTCCGTCATAGACGGTCAGTGCGCCTTCAACCCTTCCTGCGCGACTATGGGCGTCAAACTTTTGGACGACGGCGGGGCGCCGCTGGTAGAGCGTCCCAAGGGCAGCAATATTATAACCGTAAAGGGCGCCAATAACGGAAATGTGCGCAATCAGATCTGCGTCGAAAGTCCGCCTCTCTTTGCCATAGGCGTTTTTAAAAGCATGCTCAATCAGGCCGGCATAAAGGTCAAGGGACAAACCCGCTTAATCGGCAAAAACGGAGAAGCCGCCTGCGTCGAAGAGCTCAATCTGTACGCCTCTCACTATTCTTTGCCGGTTTCGGAAATATGCCGGGAAATCAACCACGAAAGCGACAACCTTTTTGCCGAACATCTCTACAAAGTCATAGGACAGATCAGTCACGGCCGCGGCAGCGCCGACACCGGCTATAAGGCCTGTCAAACCTTTTTATCCAGTCACAATATAGATCCCGAAAATTTATATATGGTTGACGGCTGCGGCCTTTCGCCCGACAACCGCATCACTCCCCATCAGCTGGTGGAAGTGCTCGACACTATGCAGCGCAGCTATTACCGCCGCTGGTTCAAAGACAGCCTCCCCCACAGCGGCAAAGGCACGCTGCGCGGCCGCCTGGGCGGAATCGACGTCCGGGCCAAAACCGGAACCCTGGCGCACGATTCCTCCTTAACAGGATACGTAATGACCCAGGCCGGTCAGGAGCTGGAGTTTTCCGTTCTCTGCAACAATACCGAAATTTGGAACGCCGTAAACGCCCAGAATCAGATAGTTGAAACCCTGAGCGCCTGCACGGAAAAGCTGTAATATTGCGCATACAAAAACAGGCATTATAAGATTCTTCGCGGCGCTCAGAATGACACGCGGAGCATGCTGAACAAAAACGCGCTTTCAGCAGACATGCTTAATAGAGGTTTTCTTTGACGTGTACGCGGAGATTCGAGCGAAGCGAGCGCGGAGCGGTAACGACAAAGAAAACCGGCATAGCAAAAACAAACAGAGCTTGCTGACAAAACGCGCTTTCAGCAGACATGCTTAATCGAGGTTTTCTTTGACGTGTACGCGGAGATTCGCGCGAAGCGAGCGCAGAGCGGTAACGGCAAAGAAAACCGGCATAGCGAACACACGCCGAGCATGCTGAGCAAAAACAGGCTTTCAGCATACATGCTTAATAGAGGTTTTCTTTGACGTGTACGCGGAGATTCGAGCGAAGCGAGCGCGGAGCGGTAACGGCAAAGAAAACCGGCATAGCGAAAACACGCCGAGCGTGCTGAGCAAAAACAGGCTTTCAGCAGACACGCTTTGCACAGGTTTTGTTTTGCACTAAAGCGAGCGTCGTGAGCGAAGCGCAGTCGCGGAGCGAAGCACAAAACAAAACCGGCATAACGATAATACGCAAAACATGTTTGACAAAGTCTTCGCGGCGCTATATCGACAAAAAAATGGCGCAATATGCGGAACGGCGGCAGAGAACCTGCCGCCGTTCATATTTACAGAGTTAAAAACTGCTCAGCTTAATTACATTGGGGAGAAACCGGACACTCAAAGGCGCGGCTGTCCGCTTTATCCGGAAGTTTGGAGCGCAGCCTTACGCTCAGCCCCGCCTCTAAGGCTTTGGAAGCGCCGTTGAATTCGGCGATGACCTCGGCCATGATGGCGACGGCGATCTCTTCGGGAGTCTCACCGCCAATGTCAAGGCCTATGGGCGCATGAACCTGAGCCAGCCACTCGGGATCAACGCCGTCGCGCAGCAGACGCTCCCTAATTAAAATCGTACGCCTTTGACTGCCGATCATGCCCAGATAGCCGACATGGCAGCCGATCAAAGCCCGCAGACATTCCCCGTCATGCTTATGGCCGCGGGTTACCAGCACGACAGCACAGTTTTCATCCAACTGCAAGCGCTCAGGAGCAAAAAAATCCTTGAAGGGCAGAGACCCGACTCTGACGCCCTCGGCAAACATCTTGGGATCGGCGTATTCGGGGCGGTCGTCGTTAACGTGGACCGCAAAGCCGCACATATTGGCAATAGCGCTCAGGGGACGGGAAACATGACCGGCTCCGGCTATATAAAAACGCCTGCAAGGCTTAAATGATTCTATAAAAAACTCCAGGACGCGCCCGTTATGCTCTATTTCGGCCAGTTTAGGAAGACCGGACGCTTCAACTTCGGCGGCCGATTCGGTCAGGCGTCTCTTTAAATCGGCATTTTCAGCCTTATTCCACTCCTCGGCGCCGCCGCTCAGACCTTCGGTGCGGGAATACATAAAGCGCATAGCCGGAGCGGGAAAAAGCTCCTCGCTGTCCTCGCCTTCTTTAACGCCCAAACAGACGATACCTATAATATCCTTAAGGCCGCGCCTATGGACGCTGTCCAGAGCAGCCTGCAGAAGCCTGCTCTTCTCGCTGTCCGGAGCGATATGCTCAATAAAGACCTGCAGGCGGCCGCCGCAGATCATAGCCTCGCCGCCGTCCTTGATAATATCGCCGCTATGGGCCAGATTTATATCGAGAAGACAGTAGCCGCCCTCGGAAGCGATAAGCTTAGCCTCCTGCCAGGCCTCGGCCTCCGGACAGCCGCCGCCTATCGTGCCTATAGCGCGCCCCAGGCTGTCGACCAACATCTTTGTACCCGCTCCGCGGGGAGTAGAGCCCTTGGCCTTAATAACCGTAATTAAGGCAAAACCTTCTTTTTTTTCCAGCATTTCCAGCCAGCGCTTATAAAGCATATCGCTCATAAAAGACTCCCTCTTTGTCTGTTTTCAATAAGAAAATATTTGCACGGCGCGCCTAGAACCGACAGAGATAACTGCAGCCGCAAAATTCTTCGCTCAGCATGACGGTCCGGCCAGGAAACCGAAAAAAAAAGCCGCCGCATAAAATAAATGCAGCGGCCTTTCAGCAGAAGCCGACTTCAGACTTCAGCCGTCTCCTTATCCGCAGGCGCCGCACTCGGCTCAGCCTTTTCCTCAGCTACAGAAGCCTCATTCGCCTCGGCATTCGGAGACTTGTCGGCTTCAGCCTTCGGAGCAGCCGCTTCCGGCAAAGCAGGCTCAGCCTTATCGGCAGGAACAGCCTTGTCAGAAGCTGCCTCTCCGGACTTTGCGTCAGGATCGGTATCTTCCCCGGCAGAGCTCTTCTCGGAGGGTTCGGCTGCCTTATCCTCCTGCAGCGGCCATACAGCCAGCAGACAGGCGGACAGCTCTTCCTCGCGGTTTTCATAAATATGAGCCAAAGCCTCAAAGGCGTCGCTGCAGCCGACTATACTGAGGTCCAGATCTTCCTTGCCCAATTTATCATAACGATCTAAAAAATCGTCGATAAGTTCTTTCTTGTATCTGACGGTACTGTCGGCGGTCTCTTTAGAACTGTCCATGCAGATCCGCAGTTTTTCCTCTCCCAGACAGGAGGCGGTGCGGGCAGAGGCCTGGGGAGGCAGAAAATGCAGCGTCAGCCAGATCTTCTGTTCGTTCCTCAGGCTCGCATAGGGAGGGACTCCCAATTTGGAATCCCACCATTTAATAAGAGCCATAGCCGCAATCAGAGGGATTAAGGCCGCGAAGATTCCGCTGCGCGTTCCCAGAAACTCGGCTAAATTCGTATAAAAGGCTAAAAACATAGTATTTTACTTGGCGCCCGGACGTTCTTTCAGCGCAATGGCAGGATGATCCAGATGCTTGGGATTATCGGGATTGATGCCTCGGGACATAGCCAGGTAGAACACAATAAACTGGACCGCAGGAAGCATGAGCAGAACTCTGGCGATCTCGCTCACTCCCGATTTAAGTTCCAAAATATCGTCGCAGCGAGTGATCAGCTCGGAACTGGATTCCTCGGCCACGGCCACCCTGCGGGCGCGGCAGATGCCGACGTCGGCCAGAATGCGGCTCTCGATATTTTTAAAGGTATTTGACATAAGGCCCACTATCAGGGACTGATTGGTGGTGCAGCCGTAGGCGCCGTGGCGGTATTCCGCAAAGGTGTCGCTGCCGCTGTGAACGGCGGCGGTTCTGGCTACAAGGCTGGCCGCCTCGCGGGCTATACCGTAAAAAGGACCTGAACCTAAGAATACCATATGAACGGGCTTATCTAAAACTAACTGCTGAGCTTTGACCTGCCAATCCTTTATATGAGCCTCGCCGATATCGGGAAGGCGGTTGAGCTCGTCCAAAAGCATCTGCTTGCCGGACAGCCATCCGACAAGGACAAAGGAAGCCAACAGCAGGCCGCTGACCTTGTGAATGGGAGTTTTGGCCGCATCTTTGACATCGGCGAACAAAATGCTGTAATTTACCAGGCCTTCCGAAGCAATCGCCGCTTCTTCAACCTCAAGGGCTAAAAACTGAGCCTTGGGATCCATTTGCTTGAGCTTTTCAATGCCCCATACCAGCTCCTGTTTTACATCCGGAGAAGAGAGAACTACAACCAGAGTGCGGATACGGGCGTCATAGGGAGGCCTGCGTCCGTACATAATTTCACTGGGAGAAGCCGCCAGCGAATTTAAGCCGGAAACCAAATGAGTTATTTTCGCCGCCGACATAGCTGCGTTGTAAAGATCAGCGGCCGCAATATAAATAACCTGACCGAAATTCTGACTCTTAATCCAGGCAAATATCTCGCTGCGCCTGGCCTCCATAGCGCTCAAAACGCTCCGCCACATTTTAGGCTGTTCAATAATCTCGTTAAAAACCGTCGATCCTTTTCTGTAAAGCATTATCTCAGCTCTCCTGTCTATATATAAATTAAATATGCAGACTGTCTATACAGACAACCTCTGTACCTGAATAATAATATTTCAAAATATCCTCAAAAGAGAATTTAAGGGCCGACAGCCCCATCGCTCCGAACTGACACATTCCCACGCCGTGTCCCCAGCCGCTTCCGACAATGACTACGGAACCGCTTTTATTCTCCGCCTCTCCGCCGCTTTCAAAAACCGCTTCGGGGAAAGGAATATCGTCGTCCTCAAACTGTAAATTCTGCGAAAAGCCGTCTGCCTCTACAACAAATTTCAGCGACGGAAGGTTCCTCCGCCGTCCTGCGCCGTCGGTAAAGCGCAGAGCCCGGCGTATTTGTTCACGCTCAAGAACTGCGCTGCCGCCGTCTTCAAAAACGGCTTCCAGCCTGGAAACTCTTCCCGAGGGACCGCGTTCCAAAATACGTATTCCCCGCACCGCCTCAGCTTTTCTTCCCAAATATTCCGCTATCTCCTGCCCTAACTCTTCACGGCTCCATTCGGCGCGCCAAAAAGAGTAAGGCGAAGCGGCGCAGGCCGGGCGTCCTTCAGAGCCGGCGCACTCTACTCCCTGCAGATATTCGACGGGCGCGGTTCCGTAAACAAAGCCGCTGCTTTCCGTATGTCCTCCGCAGGCCGAATGATACAGAGCCTGAGAAGCCAGCGAACCGTTATAGGCCAGCACCAGCCCCCGAGTCTGCTCAACAGCCAGATCGGAAATAGAGCGTTCGGCTTTAATGCCTCCGTAAACCTGAGAAGAAGTATCGCAGCGCAGATCCCAGCCGCCGGCTGCGGCCCCGCTTCGGGCATAGGCATAAGTCCGCGCCGCCACCGCCTGAGCTTTCATAGCTTCCAGCTCCGAGCAAAGCAGCTCCTTAGCGACAACTCCGCGCAGATAATCCTCCAAGGCCACGACGTTGACCACCTCGGTTCTGCCCCCGCGCCCGGACAGCTCCAGACAGCCGCGAAATATGTTCCCGTCGAACTCTAAAGCAGATCGCGCTCCCGAACAAGCCAGCGTCGTCACTCCTTCGCTGCAGGAATATTCAAAACTGTCGCCCTCATGCGGGCGGCCGTTGACATAAAGCTTCCCTTCGGCGCCGCTCTCCGAAGCGGCAGGCTGTTCATTAAAAGAGGGCGTAACCGCCTCAGCCGCTTTAATGCAGAAGCTTTCTTTCTTTACAGCCAGCAGAATCCGCACCGGATATTTAAGAGCGGCGACAGCGTCAAAGGCTTCGCTTTCATCTGTTTTTTCATGTTCCGCTCCGCCGTCTCCAGGCTCTGATCTCTTAACGCTTTCAGCCGCTTTTAATTCTTCCGCCCCCGGGCCGTCTTCAGTACTTTCAGGACCGCAGAAGCCCGCCGCTGAAAAGCAAAAAAGCAGCATAAGCAGAGAGCATAAAGCCGCTGCTTCCGAAAAGCCTTTTGAGGAAGCAAAACGCTTCCGCACAGGCTCAGCCAGCCTCTGGCGGCGCAGGCAAATAAACGAAGCGAAGCATTTAATGATAATTGACCTGATCTTCATCGACAAAACCGCTGCTGGTTCCGCTCTCTATGTCGGGAATTACCGTATGTCTGGGCTTATTGGGGTCAGGAGCGTCAGGGATATCGCCATTGTCAAACTTATATTTTTTGCTCTTATCCTCTCCCGTTTCGGAGAACGCTCCGCCTTCATTCTTTCCGGCTGCTTCTTCCTCGGCGGCTTCGCCATTCCCCGCTGCGTCATACGCCGAGCCTTCGCTCTCCGCGTCTCCGCCGTCCGTATTTTCATCAGCGTAATAAGCGGAGCCGCCGTTATCGTAGCCGCCTTCATACGGAGAGTCAAAATGGCTGTCGTAATCGCCCTCCGCGCCGTATCCGGGGGAAGCGGCGCCCTCATAAGGAAGCGCCGTTCGATCCGGCTCGTCTCTGTCAGATTTTTTAGGCTGCAGCTTATCCAAGGGACGCAGCTTTTTGATCTGCCGATCTTTGAGATCGGTCTTTTTGCCCAAGGGATCGAAAACGCAGCGGAATCCGGAATTTACCAAGCGTCCCTGCTCCGGAAGCACGCCTCTCTCCTGAATCAGCATACAGTCGGCCGCCTTGTCGCTGCGCGAACCGCCCTTAATGACCTTCGACAGCGGAGTATATTTGTCGGAAGCCCCATAGGGGATAAACCAGGTATCAACCCATTCCCAGACGTTGCCTGCCATATCCTCCACTCCGTAAGGGGAAGCTCCCTTTGGGAAGGAGCCGACCGGTACGGTGTTGCCTATGCCGCTCTCCACGCAGTTGAATTTACTTAAATCCGCGGTGGTTCCGCCCCAGGGATAAACGCGCAGATCGCCGCCGCGGGCGGCCTTTTCCCATTCCGCCGCCGTAGGCAGACGCTTGCCCGCCCAATGGGCATAGGCCTCGCAGTCATAATAAGAGACCATGATGACCGGATGATCCAGACGGTCGTCTGTGGCCGCCTCCTGCCAGCTTCCCTGAGCCTTATAGCCGGTTTCCTCGACAAATTTCTTGAACTGGCGGTTGGTGACCTCATAGCGGTCGATATAAAAAGCCTCTAAATCGGTGATTTTAGGCTGTGAGGACTTTCCGATATCCGGCACGGGACCCTTATAAAAAGGACCGGCCTGAATTAAAATCATGCGGGCTCTATCCTTAGGGGAAACCCAGGAAGAGGGCAGATTGTCCATTGAAGGAGGAGCCTTTTCGCTGATCTCCGCCGCAGCGGGCTGTTCGTCGAGATAGTCGAACCAATGGCCGCGCAGCGCCAGATATCCCGCTCCACCGCCGATCAGCAGAGGCAGCGCAACCAGAGCCAGCGCCGCTCCGTCGATTTTGCCGAAGAAGGCCTTGAGCTTAAGATTGATGCAGCGGCAGATTTCCTCCGAAAGCGAGAGATCGTTCTGCAATCCGCTCTGCAGTTCAAATTTTGTAAGTCCAGGCGGCTGCTCCTGGGCTTTGGCCTCCTTAAAGCGCCGCTCCATAGAGGCGGAGTCTTCGCCGCCGCTCCCCTGCAGATCCATAAAATCGCTCAGCAGCTCAGAAGGCAGAGGGCGCATTGCCGGATCGGCCTCAAACATATTTCTGACGGTCGAAGCGACCGCTCCGGACACCTTTTTAAGTTCAGGCAGCTCCACATTGGGGATCAGCAGAGTCTGCGGATCGGGAGGAGCCTCGCCCTCCAACAAATGGTACAGAACCGCACCCAACTGATAATAAAAGGCTTCGGCCGTCACTTCGGCGCGGTTTACCTGCTCGGGGGCGCAGTAGGGAAGCCTTCCTCTGACCGAAAAACCGGGATCGCATAAAACAATTTTCTTGCCCTGACGGATTAAATGCTCGGGACAAAAATCGTAGACGGCAAAGTCTGCGGGAATAGAAGCCGCCAATTCTGCAATCTGCCTGGCCTGGTCAATTTTAATGACAGGCCTGAGCGGCTGGCCCTCAACCCAGGGACGCACCGCATAAACATGACCCTCCTCCTCACACACGGCATGAGGGACCGTAAGATTGGGGACTGCGCATCTGCGGATTTGTTCAAATCTGGCTTCAGCCTCCTTAAGAGAGACGCCCGTAAGCTCCCTGACCACAACCTCGCCGAATTCAGAGTGCTTACCGCGGCGGGTATGCTCGCCCAGCTTCTTCAAGCCGGCAATCTCAGAGATAATTCCTGCCATATAATATCCTCACTCTGCGGCAGGAAATTTCTGAACTGAAGGCCTGCAGCAGCTATGCACAATTTCAATCGCCGGAGGCGTCCATAAGATCTCGGAGCAGTCTGGCCATATCGCTGTCGGAAACGTCGCCGTCACATTCAGGCATCTCTGCATAGGCTTCGGCGTTTTCCTGCTCCCAGGCTTCCCAATAGGGACAGGGTTCCTCCCTGTTTCCCGCTTCCATTTCTTCGGTGCTTTCCGCCGGCGGCGTCAGCAGATATTGCTCATATCGGTATGCGTCCAGCTTTCGGCAGTGAAAAACCGTATATTCAGTATTGATAATACCCTCTATATCCTGGTCGCTCACTACGCTTTCCAAATGACGGCAAAGAGCACAAACCTTCCATTTATCGGGGACGTCCGCCAAAGCGCACCGCCTTTCCAAATACTGCACGATACCGGCCGTTCTGTCGAATCCGGCCTAATGAGTTTAGCGGCTCAAATACGCAAGATTTTTCGCTCCGCTCAGAATGAGAGTCTTTTTGCCGTCCTGCCCATCCGGCGAAAGATCCAGCGATTCAATTACAGCCTCTCCGCTCGGAACGGCAGACGCCGCCTTGCCGCTTCTGCCGCTGGGAATTTAATCGGCCTGCTCTTTGGAAGGCTCGGCGGACGGCGCCTCAGAATTATTGCCGGTTATCTCCGCTCCTTTGCCTGGCTCGGGCGCAGCCGCCTTATCCGCGGCCGCCGATACGCTCTTTAAGCCGCCCTCAGACAGCGAGGCCGCGGCGTCGCTCAGGGCGGCGGCATGTTTGACGAAACCGGATTCAAAACTCCCGAATTTAACGGTAGCGGCCACCTCGGCAAATTTAGTCATGGTATCCTTTAAAGCCGGACTTCCCTGCCAGGCCGATCCCAGCAGCACATAGCCCTCCGGCTGAGCGTTATCCCGGTTATAGACAAAAAACCAGGCCTTGCAGGCTATGGGCAGACCGTTTTTTTCCTGAGAAAAGCTCACCCAGGGACCGACTCCGTCGCTGCCGCTCTCTATCTTCTGAGCGAAGCCCTCTTTGCGCAGAGCCTCGGTCTGCTCCTTGCAGAAGACCTCCGCATTGAGCTTGGCCCCCTCCAAATCCACTTTGGTCAAGGTCATATTGCTTCTGAAAGTTTTGGAATCGGAAGCCGATTCGGCTTCGGCCAAAACCACGACCACCGCTTCGCCGATGCCCCGTCTGAGCTCCCAGAATCTGTCCTCGCCGGACATGCTCTGAGTTCGGGAAATCATAGGGACCGTAAAAGAGACCCCATTTTCACAGAAGCGGCCAATCTGCGCGCTGTAATGCGTCACCTGCGAGCCTCCGCAGGCGCTCAGTCCCAAAATAAAAAGACCGGCACAGGATAACAATATATGACGACGAAAATTACAAAACATAACTGTTTAAAGTTCTGTAAGGTTCTTCTCCTTCCTTCAAAAATATCCGCAGCCTCCGTGCTCACCCAGCTGCTCAAAGCTGCCTGAACACAAAAAAACCGCCCTGCTCGCTCAGAGGCAGGACGGCTCTCTTTAAAAGCTTCTAGCTGAGACGGCGCAGATATTCGCCGCTTCTGGTATCGATCTGAATCTTGGTCCCGATTTCCACAAACAGAGGAACGTTGACAACGGCTCCGGTTTCCACGGTAGCGGGCTTGACTGCGCCGGTGGCGGTATCGCCCTTGAAGCCGGGCTCGGTATGAGTGACAACCAGCTCAACAAAGTTAGGAACCTCAATACCTATGGGACTCTCTTCGTACAAAGCGACATCGACCTCCATGCCGTCCTTGAGCCACTGCTTGTCCTTGCCCAGCATATCGGCGCTGATGGCCAAATCGTCATAGGTTTCCATATCCATGAAGTGATACATATCTCCCTCAGAATAGGTGTACTGCATCTTGCGGCGATCGATATGAGCTCTCTCGATCTTTTCGCCGCCTCTGAAGGTTCTCTCAATAACGAAGCCGGTCTTGATGTTTTTGATCTTAGAACGGACAAAAGCTGCGCCTTTTCCGGGCTTTACATGCAGAAATTCTACGATTTGATAGAGGTCGCCGTCAATTTTGACGGTCAGACCGGTTCGGAAATCGTTAACTGAGATCATAAATTTCCTCCGCTGTGTTTCTACTCACGTCACCACGCGTGATACGAATGCACCGAACGGCACTTTTTCTGTACAGCTTCACGGGGATATTAAACCCGGTCAAAGTATGCCAAAAAAGCCTGGAACCTGAATAGACACAAAAAACAAGTTTTAAAAGTTCGTATAACCTTAATAGCTTCGCAGATACATTTAAGATACCTGCCCAAACTGCATTTATGCTTTTAAGCTAATCCCAGTTAAGTTCCACCTTCAGTTCATAATTGCCGCGGGGCATGCTGCCGCGCTGAGGATGACGGCCGCTTTCCTTTACGACGACGCTCTGCCCGGGGGCCAGAGTTCCCACATGAACGCTCTTTTTTATGATCGTCTTTCCGTTAAAATCGAAAACGCTCAATACGGCGCTGACATTGCGGGCCTCAGTTTCGCCGCGGTTGCAGATCTCCGCAGACAGTTTAAAATCTCCGGTTGAGTAATCCGCCGCCGCCAAAGGCGCCATATAGGTGACAAAGGCTGCGGCAGGAATATCCTTCGCCTCTTTATCGCCTTGCGCCGCTTCAGTATCTGTATCGGCTTTCTCGGCGGCAGTCTCCTTTGCGGCTGGGGTGAGCTCCGTTTTCCCGGCGGCGGAGGCCTGAACCTTTTTCTTAGTCTTTGCGCCGCTCCCGGACTTTGACCGGGGATATGAACCGCCGTCTTCGGAAACGGCTTGTGCCCTGCGCGGCTTCAACGCCGCCTCTCCAGTATCCTCATACTCGTCAAATTCAGCCGGGAAACTTCCCTCGCTGACAGACTTAGCGGACTTTTTCACGGGAGAGCGCTTGGCGGCAGCCTTTTCGGCAGCCTTCTTTCTGGCCGCTTCCTCAGCTTCCTCAGCCTCCCGCTGCAGCCTGGCTTTTTTTTCGGCCCGGCGGGCGGCCAAAATTTCTTCGGCCCTCTTTACCTTGGCTTCATGCTCCTCCTGAAGCTCTCTGGCGCAGTCCCGGTCAGCCTGGCTTATACTTCTGGACTTGACAATATCTATAATGCCCGTAGAAGCATTGCTGTTTACCCCAAAGCCCAGACGCTCGGCCACAAATCGCGCCGGAATCCAGATTTCGCCCTCATACGTCAGGCCGTTAACGGGAAAAACCGTACCTTCGTATTCGCCTTCAAAAATCGGCTCTTCGGGCAGCGTATCTCCGCCTTCCGTCAAATCAGGCCTGAACAAAAGCCTTTTCGTGTTGGGATCGACGGCCCAGTGCATACGCAGCGCCCTCATAAAATCCGCCATGGGCACATATAAGACATTTTCCGCATAAACCGCTCTTTTAAAGGGAACGTTTCTAACGAAAATATCGTCTCCGAGGGCAGGCAATCCCCAAACGCCGCCGATAAACAAGGCTAAAAGACCGCCTGCAATTTTTGAACTGAGATTCATAAGAGCCGAACCTTTCAAAGAGCAAAGGGCGCCTGTTAATTCTTAAATATCGCCGAAGAGGTACGGGCCTCAAGTATTATGCGGCGCGTCTCCTCCATTTTTCGGGTCTGTTCGATCTGCATCTGCAGACGGGCTATCGTCTCCTGCAGCTCGGCAGCCTGTTCCTGGATATCCTTCTCGGCTACCTGCTGTTCTTCGGTCAGTTTTTTGCCTTGAGCGGCGTCGCCGGCCTTTCTCACCCAGCTTTCAATTACTGCGGGGGTAGTGCCGATCTCTCTGGCCAAATCCTCTTCCTTCTCGCCGGACAGACATCTTATAACTATCCTGGCTCTCTCTTCATCGTTGAAGGAAGCCGCCGCCGGAAATATATTCTGTTTCATCATCCTACCTCGAAAAAAAATGCTAATCTGAGCAAAGCTATTTCTACTAAATCTGCGGACATTCCCGCTGCAGCACCGCAGCATGGCCGCGCCTTCCCATTTACGTCTTCAAAATACAAAAAAAAAGAGCACCTTGTTAAAGATGCTCTGGTGGGTCGCACAGGACTCGAACCTGTGACCCTCGGATTAAAAGTCAGATGCTCTTCCACTGAGCTAGCGACCCAGATATCATGGGGTGGATAGTGGGACTCGAACCCACGACCTCCGGTTCCACAGACCGGCGCTCTAACCAACTGAGCTATATCCACCGTATAAAATTGGTACACCCAGAAGGAATCGAACCTTCGACCCACTGCTTAGAAGGCAGTTGCTCTATCCCCTGAGCTATGGGTGCTCGTTCTTACCCTAATAATGGTCGGAGCAGCCGGATTTGAACCGGCGACCCCTTGCTCCCAAAGCAAGTGCGCTATCCAGACTGCGCTATGCTCCGTCGCAACCAACCGGGCAGAGGTATTATATTTATATGACGCCATTATGTCAATAAACAAAGACAAAAAAAATGATTTTTTTTATCGGCCGCGCGCCTCTGCCGGTCCGGCAGGGATTCTTTCGTTCGGAACAAGCGTTCCGCCGTTCCGGAAAAGCTCGTCGACATTATTGCCTGTCCCGGGTCCGAGGCTGAGCTCAGCAGTCCGGTTCAGCCTCTCCTCCGTTCCGTCAGAAGCTACTTCTTTTCCAAAACCACCAATCTCACGGCGTCCAGACGCGGAGCCGCATTTTTTATCGCTTCGCAGATCTCCTCGCCGAGCTTTTTCTGAGCGGCGATTTCCGCATCGGAAATTCCCGGGTTGACCTTCTGCAGTTCAATAAGTCTGGAGGTCTCGTTTTCAAGCAGACGCTCGGCTTTTTTCAGCGCCTGAGCGCGGGTGCTCGTCACCAGAGAATTGACCAGATTGGAAACCTTCTCCGACAGCGCCTCAACCTTTTCGCCGATCTGCTCCCACACCGACGCTGCCGCAGCAGGCTTAATGCGCTTTAAATCCGCGCCGGCAGGAATATCTCCTTTATAGATGCCGCCGTTCAGCAGAGCGTTAATTTTTAAGGGCAGAGGGGTCAGATATCTGTCTATCTCCAGATAATCGGGGCCCAGAGCTTCAAAGATAAATAAAAACTGCACTATCACGCCGCTGCTCGGAGCGTTCCTCCAGGTAACCGCCGAAGCGCTGCCCTCCGTACCGTCCAGCATAAAGGATAACAGCTCCTTAACCATAGGATGCGCTCCGTTAAGATACTCGACGTCCTCGCGGGCCAGAGCATAGCTGCGGTCAAAGGTAACCAGCGTGCCATTTTCATTGATGCGCGCCAGAGTTTCGATCTGCTGCTCCTTGCCGGAAGAAAGGCGATACAAGTGAGGTATCGACTGATCGTCCACATTTACGCCGAAGCGTCCCAAAAGCTTAATGACAACGCTTTCCAGACCGATGCCGGCGTCCTCCTCCAGCACCATATCCCTGAGCTTTCCGCCCTTCGCCTCGTCAAAAGAATTGATATCGACCAGATAATCGACATTGGCCTCCGCCTCACGGCGGTAAGCCCTGGCAAAGCGCAGAGATTTTTTAATGATATCGTCAAAATTATCAGCGCCGAGGTTATCCAGCAGATCGACGTCGTTGATAATATCGTCGCCGCCGACTACCGGGCCGTCAAACGAACCGACGGCCTCATGCCAGCGGAAGAGCCTCTCCTCTTTGCCGCCTGCGAAACAGAGCACATAAACCTCCACAGGCTGCGTCTGACCGATGCGGTCCAAACGTCCGATGCGCTGCTCCACCACGTCGGGAGGCAGAGGGATATCCCAGAATATCAGGGTATGCGCGCTTTGGAAATTGCGTCCCTCGCTGCCTATTTCACTGCAGAGCAGAATATTCGCTCCTTCGGGATCGTTAAACCAGGCTGCCTGTTTGTCGCGGTCAAAAACGCTCATGCCCTCATGGAAAACGGCAGAATATATGCCGAAAACATCGCGCAGGCGCTCATGCAGCAGCGCCACCAGATGCATGCGGTTGGCAATTAAAACGATCTTTTCGCCCGGATGCGTAAGAATATACGAAGCTATCCACAGTACTCTGGGATCCTGCTTGGACTGAATATCGGTGAGTTCGCGGAAAGCGGCATAGCTGTTGTCGGATATTCGGCGCGACAGAACCACGGCGTTGATATGACGCCCGCAGAAGAGACCGGACAGACGGAGCCGCCTGTTGCGGAAGATCACCCTTCCCGGACCGTGCCGGTCAATCATGGCGCCGAGCAAATCCTCGAACGCTTTGTCTCTTTCTTCTGAGCTTCCGTCCTTTAAAGATATGCGGCATTTCTCCGTCAAAGCCCGGATCTGCTTATCTTCGGCATAGAGACCGCTTACGCCGTCCAAAGCCTGCAAATTTTCAGCCATGGCGTTGTCTCTATAGCCGCATAAGAACCTGGCAAAGCTGGAACCGCACTGCCAGAATTCGCGCTCGGTGCAGTATTTGTCGAAATCGGAAAAACGCTGCGGGTCCAAAATGCGCAGCAGTCCGAATTCGGTTTCAATGCCGCCTCGGGAGGGCGTAGCCGTCAGCAGCAGCACGCTGCGCGAAAGCTGGGCCAGGCGCTTTACCGCTTCATAAGCTTCCTCTCCCTCATGAAGATGATGGGCTTCATCCACTATCAGCATATCCCATTTAAACTGACAGGCCTCCTCCAGCAGCCCTTCCTTTAGAGCCGTCCAGGGAGTAATAGCCCGGCGGGAGCCGCCGTAAGGATTATTCTCCTCTTCCAGGCACTCGCGGCCGATAAGGCGGAACACCTCATTGAAACGTCGGGCCATCTCCGCCAGCCATTGACTGGCCAGACTGTCGGGCAGAATTATCAGCACCCGCGAGGCTCTGCCGCCAGCTCGCAGAGCGCTGAAGATCATGCCGGCTTCAATGGTTTTGCCCAGGCCCACTTCATCGGCAAGCAGCACTCGGGGATTGAGCATGGAAGCGACCTTCTGCACGGTGTAAAGCTGGTGAGGCAGTACGGTTATGCGCGAAGCTCCCAGGAAATAAGAAGAGGAAGAATACATCGCGGAACGCACCGCATGGGCCTCCAGACGCAGATCCAAATCCTCGGGATAGCCCACGTTGCTGTAGCGCATGCGCCCCAGGGAGCTGGCCAGAGGGACCTTATCGTCCAAATCAAATTCCGGCAGAACTATCGAACCGTCTTCGTTATAATAATAAATCAGGCCGTCTCTCTCTTCGGTTTTGCTTATCCGAAAATGCTCTCCGCCGCGGCTGGCGGCAGCCTGGCCCTCACGGAGGATTATGCGGCGCAGAGGCGCGGTCTTCAAACGGTAAAGATACGATTCAGCCTTAGCGGGAAAGAACACCTTTATCAGGCCGTCCTGTACAGAATCTACAATTCCCAGACCCATATGCGGATCGGATTCATTGATTATCCTCTGTCCTTTAACCCATCCTTTTAAGTCCGTCATAACCCTCACCTGAAAAAGTATCTGCAGATAAAGCAAAGAATAATTTTATACCATAAGGAAGCAAAAATTTCCTGCGCACTAATCAGAAGCCCGAGGCCCCGGCCTGCAGTCCGTATCTTTTGCGAAGATCGGCCACTCTGCCGTTGGCGCTCTCAATGCGCTCCTTCGTCAGAGGATGGCTGCTCAGCAAAGAATTCATAAATTGGCTGTCGCCCTTGCCGCTGTCATTCTTTTTGAGTACCTCCAGGGCCTCCACCGCATACTGGGGATCGAAGCCGGCCGCGCTCATCAGTTCCATGCCGCCTTCATCGGCCTCGCGCTCCTGATCCTGACTGTAATGGTTGTTGACAACAAAATTGGTCATATTGACCAGAGTATTCATCTGCTTTCGGCTGCCTCCGCCCAAAAGGCTGACCAGGAGCGAACCGCCCATCTGCCCCATGACATTGCGCTCTATGCCTTTGACAGAATGGCGCTTTTCCACGTGGGTAATTTCATGGCCCATGACAAAGCTCAACTGATTGAGATTCATAACTTTGCATATGCCCTTAGTGACATAGACAAAGCCTCCGGGAAAGGCGAAGGCGTTGACGACGTCCTGATTGAGGACCTTAAAGCTGTAGGAGATCTTATCGCGCTGAGAATTGGCGGCCAGTTTTCTTCCCAGAGCTTCAATTTTTCCGCATAAAGCGGGATCGTTTACCAAGCCGTATTTCTTCTCAATCTGAGCCGAGGACGATCTGCCGATCTGAATTTCCTGTTTGGTGGAAATGACCGAAGCCAGCGCCGGCAGAGCCAGGCACAGACACATACACATCCAAAACAGCAGAGACTTACCGTATTTTCCAGACAAAAATTTCCTTGACATAATCTTCAGCGCTCCTGCCTCATTGCAAATTTGCAGATAATTTACTCTTTTCCGCTCCGTCCCCTTCAGAACTCGGATCGGCTGCTTGAGCGCAGCCAGATCCTGGGTCCTGCGCCCTCGGAAGAAATATCCGCCTCTACTTTAAATACCCGGCGCAGATTATCAGACGTAAGAACCTCGGCAGGACTGCCGTCGGCAAAAACCCCGCCCCCGTTCAAAATCAGCAGCCGGCTGCAGAACTGAGCAGCCAGGTTGAGATCGTGCAGCACCGCAGCTACCGTCAGATTGCGCCGGCGCTGCAGTTCGGCCAGAAGCTCCATAATATCAAGCTGAAAGGAAATATCCAGGTGCGAAGTCGGCTCGTCCAGCATTAAAATTTCGGTCTCCTGAGCCAGGGCCTGAGCGATGCAGACCCGCTGCAGCTCGCCCCCGGAAAGCTCGCAGACTCTGCGATCGGCCAGTTCCAGGGTGCGGGTCTCGCGCATGCATCTCTCTGCAATTTCCAGATCCTCGGCAGAATATTTCCAGCCCGAGCTTCTGACGTATCTGCCCATGCTCACTACCTCCCGGCAGGTAAAGGGCAGCCATACGGAAGGTTCCTGAGGCACAAAAGCCAGCTCGCAGGCGATCTGGCGGCGGCTTAAAGAAGCGATATCGCGCCCCTTGAGAACGGCCTTGCCAGACCGGGGGCGCAGAAGTCCGGCCATAAGGCGCAGAAAGGTAGATTTGCCTGTTCCGTTGGTCCCTAAAATTCCTACAAACTCTCCCGCCCTTATTTCCGCCGACAGACCGTCCAGGATCAAAGGTCCGCCGCCGTAAGCATAGCTCAGGCTCAGAGCCTGCAGCGCCGTTTTCGGCGCTTCTCCGCCGCCAGTTTCCGTGCTCAACTTCCTTTACCTCAGTTTTTCATCTTTCTGTGCATGACCCAAAAGAAAAAGGGCGCGCCGCAAAGGGCGGTAACCGCTCCCACCGGGAGCTCCTGGGGGGATACGGCCGTTCTGGCCAGCGTATCGGCCAATATTAAAAAAGCGCCTCCGTTAAGCAGAGCGGCAGGGAGCAAAATTCGGTGTTCGGGACCGATCAGGCTTCTGGAAACATGAGGAACGACTAAACCCAAAAAGCCGATCATGCCGGCGGCGGAGACCGCCGCCGCCGTCATCAGAGAGCAGGCTGCAATTACCGCCAGCTTCAGCCTCTCCACATTTACGCCCAAAGTCTGGGCCTTCTCCTCTCCCATGCCCATGACGTTCAGCGCTCCGGAGTTAAGCCACAGAACCAGTCCGCCGGCCAGCAGATAGGAAAAAACCATCCAAACAGAGGCAGGCTCAGATTGACCGAGCGTGCCGACCATCCACAAAATGACTCTGTGGAGATCGCTTCCGGCGGCGGTCATAAGAAAGCTGACCAAAGCCCCTATAAACGATCCCACTATAACTCCGGACAGCAGAAAGTTTTCGACCGGAAGCACATTGTTGACTTTAGCCAGGAAATAGACCGCTCCCATGGCCAGCACCGCGCCCGCAAAGGCCAGGACCGGAACGGCAGAGCATACTCCGAACAGCGGGGGGACATGCCATACAATAGCCAGCGCGGCGCCCAGGCAGGCCCCTGAAGAGGTCCCCACTATATAAGGATCGGCCAGAGGATTGCGCAGAATGCTCTGCAGACCGCAGCCCGAAAGAGACAAGGCCGCGCCCACGCCGAAGGCCAGAGCGATTCTGGGCAGGCGCAGATCAAAAATGATCACCCTTTCCGCCTCCGTCAGAACATCGAGGGAAAAAAAGCCGCGGCAGACGCTCCCGAAGGGAATATGCACTGAGCCGAAAGAAGCCGCTATGGCCGCCGACAGCAGCAGAAGCAGCAGTGAAAGAGCTATAAACAGCAGACCTCGATAACGCATAAACATAAACTCTGTCAAAAAGCGGCTTCCGGCGTGTTACGGCGCTTTTCCAGACACTGGCGGCAGCATTCCTGCATTTTTTCGACCCCGTCCAAACAGCGCAGGGTGGGACGAAAGAGCAGACTTCCCGGTATATCAAACACACAGCCGCTTCTGACCGCCCGCAGAGACGGCCAGCCGCCGGCGCGGCTTGCGTCAAAGGGCGAATCCATGCCCAAAACGATCAAATCCGGATCGCGCTTTAAGAGATCTTCCATAGAAACGACGGGATAATCCTGCAGTCCCGCTTCCGAGTAGCAGCTGCGCGCTCCCGCCAAACCGATGAGCTCGCCCACAAAGGAACCGCCGCTCGCCGTCGTAAGCGGGTTGGGCCAGATGACCAGAAAAAGCTTCAGCTCTTTCCGCTCAAGCTCACATTTATTTAAACGAAGACGCTCCATGCGCCTATCGAACTCTGCCGCCGCTCTCCGACCCTGCTCCGGAAGGTTCAGGACCTCGGCGATAAAGAGCAGATTGCGCCTTATATCCTGCACGGAGTTCTGCTTTATCGGAACGCTGCGAAAGCGCAGCCGCTTCAGGCGGCTCTGAGCCTCTGCGGAGAGCAGCCCTTCGTCGTAAAAAATTACGTCCGGCTCCAAAGCGGCGATTATTTCCAGATTGGGATTCATATCGCCCACGCTGGGAATTTTCCTGACAAACTCTGGATAATCGTCGTTGTCGGTAACGCCTACCAGCATATCGCCGGCCCTGAGATCGCAGATCGTCTCCGTCGCCGCCGGCGACAGGCTAATGACTCTGAGGCTTTTTTCTCCCGTACCCGCGGCAAAAGGCGCCTGATTGTACAGGGGCCTTCCCGGCGCGCCCGCGCCGCCGCATCCGCCCGCAAAAAGCAGAAGCAGCAAAGCGATCCACATATATGAGCGGCGGGTAATCAAATTCGGCATAGACGCCTATTTTTCTGCGGCTGCCGCAACCTCCTATCTGCATAAATAATTATGACCCGCCGCTTGAAAGCCTCAAATTATTATTCTAAAGGAAAGGGGAATAAAGCGGAGAATTGCAGACAGCTTATATCAGTTAAGAATCTGCAGCCGCCGAGCTGCAGATATTATTTATTTCTGCAAGGTTCATACCGAGCTGCTGAAATAGGGTGTTTTATATGACAGAAGAGTTATCGACCAGAGAAATTTCCCGTATGTACCGCGAGTATATCAATCCCGATCTGACCAGAGTCATCCGCATTACCGGACTGGGGACGGTAGAGGATCATGCCGAGGGCTGCTGGGTATGGGACAACACCGGCCAGAAATATCTGGATATGGCCGGAGGCTACGGCGTCTTCTGCATCGGCCATTCGCACCCTCATGTAATTGAAGCCATCGAAAAGCAGCTCCATAAAATGTCTCTCTCCGCCAAGGTATTCTTTACCGAAGCCCAGGCCCGCCTGGCCAAGAAGCTGGCGGAAATTACTCCGGGAGACCTGAAATTTACCTTCTTCTGCAACAGCGGCACCGAGGCCGTCGAGGGCGCTCTGAAAATTGCCCGACTGCGCACCGGACGCACCGTCTTTGTAGCCATGGAAAACGCTTTCCACGGCAAGTCGACCGGCAGCCTGGCCGTATCGGGCCGCCCCAATTACCGCGCTCCCTTCGCTCCTTTAATGCCCGAAGTGCGCCACGTCCCCTTCGGCGATTTCCAGACTCTGGAAAGCGCCGTTGACGAAAGCGTGGCCGCCGTCATCATTGAACCGGTCCAGGGAGAGGGCGGCATTCACGTTGCTCCCGACGGTTATATGCAGAAAATTCGCGAAGTCTGCGATAAACATGGCGCTCTGCTGATCGCCGACGAGGTTCAGACCGGCTTCGGACGCACCGGCAAAATGTTCGCCGTCAATCACTGGAACGTGGTTCCCGATATTCTGGTCATGGCCAAGGCCCTGAGCGGCGGAATTATTCCCATCGGCGCTTTTATCGGCACTCCCAACGTCTGGCAGGCCTTCAAGGGACGTCCCACCATCCACACCTCCACCTTCGGCGGCAGCGCCCTGGCCTGCACGGCCGGCCTGGCGACTCTGGAGGTTTACGAAAAGGAAAACCTCTGCGAAAAATCGGCCCAAAGCGGAGCATATTTCAAAGGACGCCTGCAGGAGCTGGCCGGCAAGTACGGCGAGATAATAAAAGAGGTACGCGGCCTGGGACTGCTTCTGGGCATAGAAACCACCAGAGAAGAATACGCCGGCTCCGTCATTTCCGAGATGGCCCACCGCAATATTATCGCGGTTTATACCTTGAATCAGCCTAAGGTCATCCGCTTTGAACCCTGCCTGTCCATAGGACGGGAAGAAATCGATCTTTGCCTGAAATCTCTGGAGGAATCTTTAGCCAAGACCCGCTCCATGTTTGCCGGCAAATTTAACGATTAAGCGGCAGCAGGCAGAAACTTTAAACTTTTAACCCAAAAACTTTCGGAGGCAAGATGACTTACGTAGTCCGCAGTATCGAAGCAAAAGGCGATCCCCGCCAAGCCTATGAGCTCGCCAAGGATATGGAAAGCTTTCCTAAATTTATGCCCGACGTGCAGAGCGTAACCGTAATTGACCGAGGCGAAAACAGCACCGTTACCGATTGGGTCACGGAAATTGACGGCACGGAAATCATATGGACCGAACAGGATAAGTTCGACGACGAGCATATGATCGTCAGCTACAAGCTCATTGACGGAGATTTGGATAAGTTTGAAGGCGAATGGATCTTTGAGCCCACCGAAGAAGGCTGCAAAATTACCTTAACCGTCGATTACGATTTCGGCATTCCCGAGCTGATTCACCTGATAGGCGGAGTTCTGGAAATCAAGGTTACCGAAAACTCCGACATGATGCTGAAGAGCATGAAAAAACGCGTTGAAGGACAGGCTTAGCCGTGAACCGCTTCGGATTTCTTATTCATCCTTTAGGCATGCGCGATATCGTCCGCCATCTGCCTCATGTTTCAGGCAAAAGAGAACCGCTCATCAAAAAAGTGCTGGAATGGACGCCCTCATATCACGCTTCCCATGTGACGGGCATAACCTCGGCCTATGACGGCAAAGGCATCGAAGGCGATTTTTATACCGTTCCTCTCCTCCCCACCCAAATTACCGGCCTCGATCGCCAATTTGTAGTAGGGCGCATTATGGACGCCTGTAAACTGGCGGAAAAGGACGGCGCGCAGATAGTCGGCTTAGGCGGCTACACCTCCGTTGTAGGTTCGGCCGGCCTGGAAATAGCCGAGGCTATGGAGATTGCCATTACCAGCGGCAACAGCTATACGGTGGCCACCGCCATCGAAGGCGCCGCCAAAGCCTATGAGCTTCTGGACAAAGACATAGCCGGAGCCACCGCCGCCGTGGTAGGCGCAACCGGCTCTATAGGCAGCGTCTGTTCCAAAATTCTGGCAAAAAACAAGCTGGGCAAGCTGCTCCTGCTGGCCCGCAGCGAAAGCCGCCTGGCTAAGACCGCTCAGGAGATACATGAACTCGCCCCCCAACTGGAGCTGGAAATATCCACAGACATGGAGACTGCCATTCAGGAGGCCGATCTGGTAGTGTCCTGCACCTCCTCGGGCGGCGACATTTTAAAGCCCAACGTCTTTAAAACCGGAGCGGTCATCTGCGACGTGGCCGTGCCCCACGACGTCTGCCGCGAGGTGGCTCAGCTGAGACCGGATATTTTAGTGATCGAAGGCGGCGTCTGCGTGCCTCCGGGAGAGAATCCCGAATTTAATTTCGATTTCGGCTTTCCCAAGGGCATCTGCCTGGCCTGCATGGCTGAAACCATGATCTTAACCATGGAAGGACGCTTCGAAGATTACTCCATAGGGCGCGGCCTGCATATAGAGAAAGTCGAAGAGATAAGCCGCTTAGCCAAGAAGCACGGCTTTAAGCTGGCCGGTCTGCGGGCTTTCGACGAGCCCATAACCGCCGACCGCATAGAGCAGGTCAAAACTTTATCGAAAGAGCGCAGCAAAGATTCGCGCATGTTTTCCATATGAGCACTGAAAGCATAAACTTGCCTCAAGAAAATATCAAGCATATCGTCAGCGTCAGCATCGGTTCGGCTTCCCGCGATCACAAGGTTACTGCCGAGCTGCTGGGGCAGAAATTTGAAATTTCCCGGCGCGGAACCGACGGAGATATCCGCAGAGCCAAGGCCATGCTCCAGGAACTGGACGGCAAAGTCGACGCCATAGGCCTGGGGGGTCTGGACGTCTACATTTACAGCAAAAACAAGCGCTACGCTCTGCGCGACGGTCTGCGGCTGCTCCAATTGGTCAAAAAAACTCCCGTCGTCGACGGCAGCGGCTTGAAGAATACTCTGGAAAGAGAAACCATTCGTATCCTGGCCGAAGAGAACATCATAAACTTCAAAGATAGAAAAGTTCTGATGGTCTGCGCCATGGACCGTTTCGGCATGGCCGAATCCCTGGATAAGTTCGGCGCCAAGGTAACTTACGGCGACATGATCTTTACTCTGGATATCGATCAGCCCGTCACCAATCTGGACGAGCTGGCCGAAAGAGCCGACAAACTCTTGCCCGATATCTGCAAAATGCCCATAAGCATGGTCTATCCCACCGGCAGCAAGCAGAACTCCATTGAGCCGACGCCCATGACGGATAAATACTATCGGGACGCCGAGATAATTGCCGGCGATTTTCTCTTTATCCGCCGGCGCATGCCGGAGCGCCTGGACGGCAAAATTATCATAACCAACACCGTCACCTCAGCCAACGTTGAAGAACTCAAAGAGCGCGGCGTTTCCTGCCTGGTAACCACTACGCCGGAGTTCAGCGGACGTTCCTTCGGAACCAACGTTATGGAAGCGGTAATGATCTCCATGCTGGGCAAAAAATGGGACGATGTCACTCCCCAAGACTATCTGGATTTAATAAAGCGCTTGAATTTCAGGCCCCGTATTGTAAAATTTTAAGCTGTATTTCAGCCGGAGGACAAAATGGCTAACGAAAAACCCACCATCCTGACCGAACAGGGCAAGTTGGATCTCGAACAAAAACTCAACTTTTTAAAAACCGTCAGACGCAGTCAGATAGCCGACCGCATCAGAGTCGCCCGCGAATTCGGAGATATTTCCGAAAACGCCGAATATGAGAGCGCCAAAAACGAGCAGGGACTCATCGAAGGTCAAATCAGCGATATAGAGCATACCCTGCAGAACTGCAAGGTCATCACCATCGAAGATCTCAGCACGGACGCCGTATCGGTAGGCACAGCCGTAACCTTCGTCAACACCGACCCCGAAGCCGAAGAGGAAAGATACACCATGGAGATAGTCGGTACCAGAGAAGCCAATCCTCAGCAGGGCCGCATTTCCAACGAATGTCCTTTAGGAGAAGCCCTGATCGGCCACGGCGTAGGCGATATCGTTGACGTCCGTACCCCTTCAGGCTTAATTTCCTGGAAAATCGAAGACATTGTAATAGTGACAAAGGAAGATGAAGAGAAAAAGCAGGAAGACAGTGCAAAATAATTCTCATTCAACCCTTTAGGCTACTTATTTTTAACACAAGGAAAACAATTATGGATCAGCCGCAAAAGGAAAAAAAGCAAAAATGGCAGCCGGCTCCGGAGCTGAGCCTCAGCGAGCAGCAGGCCGTTAGACTGCAGCACCTGCACGCTCTTCAGGAGCAGGGTTTGGATCCTTATCTCATGACCAAATTCACCCGTCCCAAGAACGCCGCTGCCATAAAGGAAGAATATAAAAACCTGCAGATCGAAGAAGAAGCTCCCGGAAGCGTGAGCCTGGCCGGACGCATCACCGCCTGGCGCGGCCACGGCAAAGCTTCGTTCCTGGATTTAACCGATCTTTCCGATCGCATTCAGCTCTATTTCAAGCTGGACGTTTTGGGAGAGGAAGATTATAAACGCCTTTCCTTAGCCGACATCGGCGATCTGATTACCGTCGAGGGACCCGTATTCCGCACTAAGCGCGGCGAGCTCTCCCTGCGCGTCACCTCATGGTCGATAGCCGCCAAGGGGCTGATTCCTCCGCCGGAAAAATTCCACGGCCTCAGCGACATCGACACCCGCTACCGACAGCGCTACGCCGATTTAATCGCCAATAAAGAAGTGCGCGAGGTCTTTATCAAGCGCAGCCGCATCGTTTCGGCTATCCGCAGCTATCTCGACGAGCGCGGCTATCTGGAAGTCGAAACTCCCGCTATGTCAACGGTAGCTGGAGGCGCGGCCGCCCGTCCCTTCGTCACCTTCCACAACGCCCTGAACACTACCATGTACATGCGCATCGCTACCGAGCTCCATTTAAAGCGCTGTATCGTGGGCGGCATGGAAAAGGTCTATGAGATCGGACGCATCTTCCGCAACGAAGGCATCGATACCAGGCATAACCCCGAGTTTACCACCATCGAACTTTACGAGGCCTGGACCGACTATGAAGGCATGATGGATCTGACCGAAGCCTTAATCGATCACTGCTGCAATGAGGTCCTCCACAAGCATCAGGTAACTTTCATGGGCCACGAAGTCGATCTGCGTCCTCCCTACCCCAGGCGCACCATGGACTCTCTGCTGCAGGAATACGCTCATATTTCCCTGGCCGAGCTTCGCGAGCCGGGACGGGCCAAGGCCAAGGCGCTGGAATTGGGCGTCAAGCTGGGCAATCAGGAGCATACGCTGGCCCACCTCATCGACAAAATTTTTGAGGCCGCCTGCGAAGAGCATCTGATTCAGCCCACCTTCGTAACCGACCATCCCACCGAGCTTTCGCCCCTGGCCAAACGCAAGGCTTCCGATCCCACCCTGACCGAACGCTTCGAGCTTTACGTCTGCGGCAGCGAACTCTGCAACGCCTTCAGCGAGCTCAACGATCCTTTCGATCAGCGCAGACGCTTCGAGGAGCAGCAGGCCCAGAAGGACATCGACGAAGAAGCTCATCCCATAGACGAAGACTTTATCAACGCTCTGATGTACGGCATGCCTCCCACCGGCGGCATGGGCATGGGCATAGACCGCCTGGTCATGCTCTTAACCGAGCAGAATTCCATCCGCGACGTCCTGCTCTTCCCGCTGATGAAAACCATCGGAGCCGCAGGCGGCAAGGACGATAAATAATTTCTGAACCGGAGATTCACCTATGGCCGATACTGACAGCAGCTATCGGTCATTTTCATTAAATTGCAAATAATTATTGAGGAAAAACGCCTTATGCCTTTTCTCGCCTATTACAAGGACCCTAAAAAAAAGAAGCTTCAGATTATAGAAGCAGTACTGGCCGTCGTCGGCATAGCCGTTATGCTCTGGCTTCTGCCTCCCGCCCTGGAAAAGCGGCAAAGGATCGCCGACGCCGTTGAGCTGTGCGAGTTCGGCCATCAGATGATCGAAGCCGGCAGCATTGACGCGGCCAAGCAGTCCTTTGCCAAAGCCATGGAACTGGATCCCGAGCTGCTGACCCCTTACCTGGAGCTGGGCGCCTTCGCCTACTTTGAAGGCGAATACGACAAAGAGATCGAGATCTACCGCCAAGCCATCAAAAATATTCCCGACACCTACCACCTCCACTATATCCTGGCGGAATCCTTATTTTTCAGCAAAGACTTCGACGGCGCCATAGAAGAAATTGACAAGGCGCTCATCCTCGAGCCGGACAACGCAATAGCCAAAAATTTCCGGGCCCGCTGCGTAAAATACAAACAGCACCCTGAACAGATGTTTGATCCGCGCAAACGCAATAAGGAGCGCCGCGACGAACTGCTGAAAAACGCCGAGCAGGAGCATCATCATGAACATGCCCGGCACAGCGGCGAAGGCGAAGCCGCGTCAGAGGCTCATGAACATCAGCATGAAGGCGAAGCTCAGCCCGAAGCTCATGAACATCAGCAAGAAGGCGAAGCCGCGCCCGAAGCTCATGAACATCAGCATGAAAGCAAAGCCGAGGCCGCGCCAGAGGCTCATGAACATCAGCATGAAGGCGAAGCTCAGCCTTAAGGGCTGCCGCGCTATTGAGGATTATCTTTAAGATAATCCTTGACTACGGTCAGAAATTCCTGACCGTATTTTTTTATCCTCAGTTCGCCGAAACCGTAAACATTCTGGAGTTCATCCAGGCTCTGCGGAAGCTGCTTGGAAATTTCCAGAAGCGAGCGGTCATGCAGTATCACATAAGGCGGCATACCCTCGCGGCGCGCCAATTCCAATCTCTTTTGGCGCAGAAGTCCAAACAAAACGATAGACTGTCCGCGATTTTCCCCGGAGGCGGTTTTGAGCCCGGCTTCGGCTTTGACGGTTCTGACCTTGCTTTTCTTCTTTTCCAGCCTGAGCTTCAAAGAGGTCCTGCCCTTTAAAATATCCCAGCTGTTTTCATTGAGCCTCAGACTGCTGTACTTTTCACCCAGCTCAACCTTCAGAAATCCTCCCGCCGTCAGCTGGCGGAAGACCGACTGCCACTGATGAGGGGAAAGCTCCGTGCCTATACCGTAAGTCGTCAGCTTATCGTGACGGTTATTGATAATCTTTTCGTTTTTCTTTCCCAGCAAAACGTCAATGAGGTAATTTACGCCGAAGACCTGACCGGTGCGGAAAACGCAGGAGAGCGCCTTCTGCGCCAGAATCAGACCGTCCACGGATTCGGGAGGCTCCAGGCAGTTGTCGCAGCCGCCGCAGTCTCTGGGGCTGTCCTCGCCGAAATAGGCCAGCAGGGCATGACGGCGGCATTCCGCCGATTCGCAGAACCCCAGCAGCGCTTTGAGCTTGCGCCTATCTATATTTTTATGCAGCTCGTCGGATTCGGAGTTTTCAATAAACGACTGCCGGATCGCGATATCCCTCAAGTTATATTCCATCCAGGCCGAGGCGGGCAGTCCGTCGCGTCCGGCCCTGCCGGTCTCCTGATAGTAGGCTTCTACGCTCCCGGGCAGGCTTAAATGAGCTACAAAACGGACATTCGGCTTATCAATTCCCATACCGAACGCCACGGTGGCGGCCATAATAATACCCTCTTCCTGCAGGAAGCGGTTCTGGTTGTCCGCCCGCACGCTGTCCGGAAGACCGGCATGGTAAGGCAGGGCCTCATATCCCTCTTCACATAGCCATTCCGCCGTCTCCTCCACCTGCCGCCTGGTCATGCAGTACACAATCCCGGCGTCGCCCTGATGCTTTTCTTTAAGAAAGCGCAGAAAATCCTGACGTATCTCTCGGGGGGACGAACTCTGCGGCTTTATGTAATAGCAGATATTGGGACGATCAAAGCTGGTTATGAAGGAGCGCGCCTCCTCGAGCTGCAGCTGCTTTGCGATATCGCGGCGGGTAACCTCGTCGGCGGTGGCGGTCAGAGCGATCCAGGGCGCGTCCCTGAAGGCCTCGCGCAAAGAGGAAAGCTGCGTATATTCGGGACGGAAATCATGCCCCCATTGGGAAATGCAGTGAGCCTCGTCTACGGCGATCAAAGATATTTTAATTTCCCTGAGCCTATCCATAAAGCCGTCCATTACGGCCCGCTCAGGCGAGATATATAATATATCCAGATTTCCCCCGTAAATTTGAGCATAGACCCGGCGAATTTCCTGCGGAGTCAGCGACGAATTCAAAAAGGCCGCCCTGATGCCGCCGCTTATCAATGAGGTCACCTGGTCCTGCATCAGAGCTATCAGCGGAGAAATGACCAGTCCCATCCCCGGGCGCACGATAGAAGGGATCTGATAGCAAAGCGATTTTCCGCCGCCGGTAGGCATCAGAACCGTTGCGTCTCCGCCCTTAATAAGATGCAGAATAATCTCCTCCTGCATTCCTCTGAAGGATCTGTAACCGTAAAATCGCTTTAAAATATCATAAATAATTTTTTTTATATCAGCGTCGTCAGCCTCGCCGTTATTCAGAGCATATTGCTCGTTGAGCGGGCGGAACAGTTCTTCCGATTCATAAAAATCAAGCATGCAATTCACAGCCGCCCTCCTCCCCATACGCCTCTGCAAAGATCGAAAAGACTAATCCTCAAAAAAATTCTCAGGGGCAAAGGTCTCCCCGTCCTCATCCTCATTATCATCGCTATGCATATCGTCGATGGCGTCCATAAAAGCATCCTCAAAGTCGGCGATCAGATCGCGCATGTGAATAAAGGCCATGCGCACTCCGGCTAAATCGTCGAAAACGCGCTCGCTTTCAGATGCGTACTCCTCCGCTTCCTCACCGCCGGTTTCGGCGCCCTCTATAAACCCGGGCAGAACCTCGGTATATAAATTTTTGGCGCTGACCATTATTTCCGCCAGCCTGTAGGCTACGCTCTCACGGCTTCCCGGCCGCAGACAGCCTCCTGCTGCCAGCCGGCCGTTGACTAATTTGGTTATGGTTATTTCTTCGCTGCCCGGCTCAAGCTCGGGGACATAAGCCCTGATCTGCCCGGCCTCTTCCGCCGCATATCCGCAGTTTTTGGTTCCCTTATTTATTTTATCCATAAATCGCTGCCTTCTCTATCTTTTCTTATTTTCGGCGGGCGCCGGCGCAGGTTTTTCCGTACCTTCCCGAGAGGGCTGTCCGCCGCTGTTTTCAGCAGCTTCGGACGGCCGGGCGGCCTGTTCTCCGTTTCCGTCTCTGCTCACCGTCAAATCGGCATACAAAAGCATCACCATATTGTTGTCGATATTGATTTCATTCATGTGTTTGGACAGCCATTCGGCCTGCTCATCGCTGAATACCATGCAGAGCTTGAAGCGCACGCGCTCGTCCATTTTCTTTTCCAGCTTAACAAGCTGAGGCATAATAGGCAGCATGGCCGCCGCCTGCCCCGGCGTAAGCTTCAAATCCTCTTCCTTTTCGCATTTAATAATGCAGGCCACAATATCATTGAGCATAGTATCAATAAAACTGTGTTTGTAAACGGTATCTGTCGCTTTGTTCCTGCCCGCTCTGTCCTTGAGAATTTCCAAAGAAGCGTCTATTAAATAATTGAAAGCTCCGCCCTTTTTCTTATCCTCGGGGACCTCCGGATCGCCGCGGTGCTTATTATACCAGTCAAGCTGCTGAGGAGTAAAATAAGAAGCCAGCTCTGCGGCAAGCCTGTTATATTCGGTGCGCTCGGCAATCAGTTCTTTTAATTCCTCCCGGCATCTGCGGCGCTGATCCTGCGTCAGAGTTAAGCTGCGGTTATCCGTATTAGCCAGATATATGATGCATTTAAGAACGCTCGGCCCGGACAGAAAGCCTCTGTTATTGCCATTTTTAGGTTTAATGTAGCTGTCCGTCCATTTTGTATCGGCTTTTCCGTTCTGCCCCGGAGGCGGAGGCGGGGCAGGAGGATGAGGCTTGCCGTCGTCATCGTGAGGCAGTCCGTCGGAAAGAGGCGGCGGTCCCTGATTCATAGGGCCGGGAGGGCCGGCTTCTCCGTTCGCCGCCGGTATATTTTCCGGCGAATCTCCGCTGCTGTTGAAAGCGCCGCTGTATATTATCAAATTAAAGCCTATCAGAGCCAGAATAAAAATCAGGCCGGCGATGTTGCTCTTATTCCAAAACTTTTCCTTTTTCGTCTGAGCGTCGGACTCTGTCGGCAAATTCGCAGCAGGTTCGCCTCCGACATCCGTTCGGCCGCTTTTTTCAGCGCCGCCGGCAGCCTCCGCCGCGTTTTCCGCTTTGACTTTTTCCTCATTGCCGGCTTCTTCGTCCGCATCCGCCGGCGGCTCGGATGGTTCGGCTTCGGCAGGAAGCTCCGCCGACGCTTTAACCGTATCGGCGGCCTCGCCTTTTCCGTCTGCGTCGGCCGCAGCCTCTGAAACCTCCGCTTCAGCCGAAGTCAAGGCCTCGGCCGGCTTGCCGCAGGAGACTCCGGATTTGACGTCGTCTCCGTTTTTATTCAATTCTGTCCTGCTGTCGCCGCTCATAAATCCACCTCAGATTCTGCCGTCAATAACCCCGAGCCTTATTTCCTGCCGTGGCTGCAAAGTTTAAGAACCTCTTCATTTTCGCCCTCGTAAACGTACCGTCTGCGATCCATCCTGGCCGACAAAAATTTTTCAAATTCATTTCGGGCCAGCTTTTCCGGAACATAAGTAACAGACAAAACGTCCTTGATCTTCTGTACCTGTGCGTCGTTGAGGAAGCTCAGAACCTTAGCTTCGACCTTTCTTATATACAAGTTGCGGTCGCGGCCGTGATCCTCACGGAAGCATTCCTCAATCTCATCGCGGATTAAAATTAAATCGTTCACCTGTTCGTCGGTAAACCTCAGTTCGTCGTCATTTTCCAGAACAAACATAATGCCGCACAGCATCTGGTACAGACTGGTATCGATGATCGCCACCGGGAACAATACCGTCACGATGTCGTCCTCGTCGGTGTCTTCGCCCTGCAGCAGCTTGTCGACGGTGGGGACCTCGTAATAGGATCCGTAAACCAGGCTGTTTAAAAAGCTGTCAAACTGGTTGAAAACAAATACCGGACTGAAAATCTTATCAAAAATTGCGTTGTTCCACAGAAGCTGCAGAATATACGTCTGCTGTTCGTCAGTGAGCACGCTGCAGACCTGAGATTCCAAAATAGGGAAATAGGTCGAAGGACGAACTCCCGGAGCCTTGTTTACTTCCAGCATCAAAGGAGCGATCATAGGCTTTAAAACTCTGGCCTGGTCGGCCGTAACCGCATACCTGCCTTCCTTGCCCAAAAGAATGATGCCGATAATCCAATGGATCACACGCAGCTTATCCAGACGCTTGCGCATAGGCGAGAGTCCGTTTTCGCTGAATTCGTCGGTTAAGCCCACATCCAGACAAATTCTCTTGTAAAAATCCGGCAGAATGCCTAAAACCTCCTGAGCGGTGCTGTTAAGCCTTCCCGCCTCCAGCAGCCTGACAATTTCCAGGCGCTGCCTGTCATTGAGAGTATTCCACAGACTGTTTTTAACCATAAAAGGAACATTGTCCAGATATTTATCCGAGCCGTCCTTTAATACAGTATTGTCGCCGGCCATGCCGTCGTCAATTATCTGATTCACCAAGGGCAGAGTCGCCGCGATCTGCCTGGACTGATCGGCGCTGAGCATTATCTCGGGATTTCCGTTCAGCAGATTCATGCCGTCGATAATCTGAAGCAAAGTAATTTTTTTAAAATTGTCCTCTGCGGCAGTCCCTAAGTTCAGCTTCGGCTCATTTTCATAGCGGGCCATAGCCGCCAAGGGCGTCACATCCCGGCACATAGACCAGGCCAGCCCGGCGGCGACCAGCGCAGAGGCCGCTGAAACTGCGGCAAGGGTCTTCCAAAAAAAGGTCTCCGAGCCTCTTCCCTTTACTGAAACTTCATCTGCCGTGCGCTTATCTGGAATCAACATAGGCTTTCAAATATTTAAATAAAAATAATAATCCTTTATTTTAAACCGCTAAATTAAAACTTAGCGGCTATTTTATGTAAAATACCGACATTCTGTACCATCTCAGAGCCTGAGTATCCTTACCGCCGCGTCCCCAGCGCCATCGGGAAACAGGCTCATAGTCTTCAGCCGCCGCTTTTCCCAGAAGCCTGTAAAGAGCAGCGAAGCCCTTATCATACAAAAGAGATCCTTTTTTCGGATTTATAATATTAAAGGCGCGCTCATGAAGAATAATATAGGTAAAGCCCCCGGCTTTCATAGCCTTAAGCTCGCGCTTTATCAGCTCCGGATCCTCAGCCAGCTCCAGATAAATCCTGTCATTCTGCAGATTCTCCCTATCCAGATGACCGAGCACATAAGCAAAATGGCTGAAACCCTCCCTGCCGCTGAAATCCTGCAGACGGCAGCCGTGCTGAAACTGGGCGAAGCGGTATATCGGCAGAGAACAGAAAGGCAGTTCCGCCGCCGCAACATTCCTATCCTGCCCGGCCTCTTTCAGCAGACTGTAAAAGGGCGCAATTTCTGAGTTAAAAGCATACAGCGGCGCGGCGTTGAAATATGACAGGAAATATATGGCCGCTCCGAGAGCGCAGGAACATAAAAAGGCCGAGCCGTAATGCTTCCGGTCCAGCTGATGCGAAAAAACATCCGTCCAGGACAGGGCCAGAGCCGGCAGAATAAATCCCAAAGCCGCTGCAGCCGCCGATCCGCTGTTTATAAGCGTCAAGGGAAGCAGAAGGACGGCGAAGGCGATAATGCGCTGAGAAAATAAGGAAATCTCAGCCTTGCCGAAATGGAGCGCTATGAAAAGCGACGCAAAAAATAAAAACGCATATATATATGCCAATTCAAAATCAGCCAACTCTCCGCCTAAAGGAGAGCAAAGGCCGACGGCGATAAAAACCGTTCCCGCCGCAGCCGGCCAAATCTGCCTGGGAAATCCCGCAGGCAGACCGTCAGGTTCGTTTTTATGATATAAATAAAGCAGCAATCCCGCGTAAAGCGCCGCGGACAACGCGTATTGCGCGCAGCAGAAGCAGCACAGCAGCCAGGAAACGAGGAAAGCGTAAAAATACTTATTTTTCTTGCCGTATAAAAAAGCGATCCAGAACGCCAGCGTAAAAAATAAAGGCGCCATAAAGGCGGCGCCGTAGTCCAGAGCCGAAAGGGCTCTCAAGGCAGCCGGATTTAAGAATAAAAGCAGACCGCCGAAGCCGACGGCAGTCTTATTCCTGCAGAAGCAGCTCGAAAGCTTAAAAGCGCTTATGCCGTTTAAAAGCAGCACCGCCGCGAACAAAAGGCGGTTGCCCCAGGAATAGCCCAGCAAAAGAACAGGCAGGGCGCAAATTATCTGCATAAAGCCAATCCCGTTGAAATCAGGAATATCCTGTCTTAAGACCGCAGATAGCAGAGCCTTGAAATCAAAATTCTGCCAGTCTTGAACAATTTTATGCTGCTGCCAGTAGACCGCTTCCGCTTCATAACCGCCGGGGAAATTATTAAAGGGATTAAAACTGTTCTGCAGCAGGAAGAAGCAGATTATGCATATCAGAAAAAAGCATAAGGCCGCAGACCATCCTCCGAAGCTCATGCGCTTTCGGTGGGTTATCCCAGGTTCAAAGCTCTTTTCCGCGTTAATTTCCGCAGAATTTATCCAGTATCTCAGTTTGCTCATGTTTCTAAGTTCGGCAGAGCTCCGCCGCTCCGCGGCGCCGCAGCCAGCTCAATTATAACAGTTTTTTACGTTAAATTGACGGGAAAGATTTTCTTTGCTTATTTACTTTCCTCAAATTTATATTGATAACAACCCTATAGACAGCGTCGAATATGCTTCTGACTCCCTGAAGCGGCATAAAATATATTTATAACGCCGACGGAGCCAATAAAAATACCGATTTACATTTTTTCACGAGGTTTTATTTTTTGGATCCTTTACAGACTGCAAACCTGGCTTCGCTCTGCAGCGGCATATTGGGCATGGCCAAAAAGACTTCCCACCCTTCAAAGACTTCGGCGGTAACCGCCGCAGAAGGCGCCGACGACGTCTTTCTCTCCCAGGAGGCTGCTGAAGCTCAGGAATCGGCTCAGGCTCAGGGAGAGCAGGCTTTAAGCCCTCAGCAGCTTTTCCTGGCCAATGCTTCAGAAGAGCTGTCTAAATTAAATCCCAACTCCCCCAGCTACTTTTACGACTCGCTTTCTACCCTGGTCAATTCCGCTCTCAAGCAGGTCTTTGGTGAAAAAACGACCTCCCGGCCGGAATATCTGCAGATGCAGAATAAAATCGTCAACACTATAGCCGGCAACGAGAAATACCAGGAAATCGTAGGCGATTTTTTAGACGCGCTTTCGCAGTACCAAACCGAGAATGCTGAAAACGAGAGCTATGAAGAATCTCCGGAATAAAATCAGATCCTAACGGCTATTCGGCTCCCTTCTCTTTTTTAACTTCAATTTTATAGAGAACGGCTCCGTCAGGAAAAACTTGCTTATTCGGAAATATCTGATCCAGGACCGATCTTACCTTGCGCAGAGTGACGCCGTTCATTAGATTGCCGTTTACACAGATCCATTCAAAGCCCGACTTGCGGAGCTGTTCCGCCCCTTCAAACAGATATTCGGAAAGCAGAGGCTCGCCGTAACTGGAATCCTCGCATAAATAGAGAGTATCCATAAGCATATTTTTAAAGAGCTTTCTCGGGAAGCGGGTCGTCAAAGAAATAGGCATCGGCTTCCGGTGGAAAGTCTGCCAATAGTAATATTCGCCCGGCTGCATCTGCCCGCCGATTCTGTTTAAGGGTAGCTGAATAACGCCGCCCATCCCCTCCTCTTTCGCCAGAGCCTCAGCTTGACGCGGCATAGCCGAAGCCGCCGCAGGCAGCGGGAAGGGAACGGGCGAAACAAAGACGACTTCGGCCACAACCGTCAGGGCCAGCAGACAGACAGCATATATAAAGTATTTCTTCAGTCCGGCTCTCAGCAAATGAACGCCTATTCCAGCCAGCACCGCAGCGCTCAGCTGCACGGCGATGGAAAGCCTGTCGGTAATTACCGCCATCTTAAAGCCTGGCACAAAATTATAAGCCGCCCAATATATCGGATTTACGGGAACTGAAAGGCTATCCTCTCCCCAGTAGGTGAAATAAGGCCCCGTTGACATCAAAAGCAGCACGCCTCCCAGAAGAGCCCAGAACCGACAGGCCATGCCTCCTCCGCAAAAGCCCAGAACGGCCAGCAGCAGCGCGGCGGCGCCTATATAGACGGTCTTCATGCGCAGGTCGACGTCGTCGGCGATTGAGAGATTATCCTTTCCCGGTACAAAATAGCCCAGCAAAGGCGCGTTGTTTTTAAAATGGCCTTCCTTATGGAAAAACTCCAAATTACCGGCCTGCTGCCTTTCGGTAATGTCAATCTGAGCCAAAAGCGACCCCTCTCCTTTTAAGCTGTCGGCAAATGCCAGAGCGCAGGGAGAGATCATTATTAAAGATAGCAAACAGGCGATCAGCGGACAGAACCAATTAAGCTTCTGCTTCTCCTCGCAGCCCAGTATGGGAAGCCTTTTGACAAAAGCCGCCCAAAGGCAGAGAATAACCACGCAGATAATGCAGGTCATGGAATAATACCAGCAGCCCAGCGCTCCCAGGCAAAGACTCAGCGAGGTAAAAATTACCGCTGCGGCGGGACGTTCGGTGCGGAAACAGACGATAAGCCCCAAAAGGCTCAGCGGCAGCCACTCCAGATTGGTAGTTTCGCAGATGCCGCTGCAAACGCCGCTGGTCAGAATAAACGGCGAAATTCCGTAAATAACGCCGGTCACCAGCGCCGCCGCCTTATCTCGGCAAATGCAGCAGCCCAGCAGCCAGGCCCCCATGCAGGACAGATAAAGCTGCAGCAGGTGAGTCAGATTAAAAGCCGCCGTCAGACCGATCAGCCTGGACATGAGTCCGGATACCAGCGAATTAAAGGGATCGATGACATACAGCTTGCCGCCCTCGGGAAAATTCTGCAGCGAAGAGCGCAGCGGAAACCTGCCCTGCTGCAGCTCGGAATTTACCCACCAGGCATCCCAGGTATGCTTCCAAAGGTCAGATCGATCGCTGCCCAGAAAGTAGGAGGAAAACACCGTTTCTTCGCCTCCGGACTGTACTCCGGCGCTGACAAAGGAAGGAAAAACAACCAGAAAAATCAGCGGCAGAAAAAAGGCCGAAGCTCCCAAAAATTCTTTAAAATTCGGCAGAAACGAAGGCTCCGCCCTATCAATAGCTTTCAAAATCTTTTATCCTTACGCCATTATTAACAGAACAGCATTTTACAGATCTCAAACATAAAGCCTGCAGAAAACGGCTCTGCCTAAAGCAAAAAAAATTGCGGACTGCGTCTCGGCTGAAAGTAAGCGGCCGTAATCTTTTAATATTATTAAACTGACGGCTGTCAAGCAGAATCAGAGCCGCGCCCGCTTATCGGAAAGGCGCGGCCTAAACAGAACTGCTCTGCGGTATCGGAGCTGCGCTCATTCATGCAAAATGAAGCCGGCTCTTTCAAAACAGGCGCGCAGACTCTTGCCTCAGCAGCGGAAATCCGTATATAATTATATAGTCTTTAAGCTCTGCGTCTGAGGACCGGTTTCCGAATGCGCTTAAACTTCAGAGAAGGAATTCAGTCTGCGGCGGAACCGAATGCGCTCATGCCGCCGATGCTCTTCTGCGCTGTCGGATTCCCGATAAATGTGCATAATTTCCCAATCGTCGAGAATCAGACGATCGATTCACAATCTAAGATTATGGGAACGCTTGCTTACAATTTGTTAACAATATCACAAATAATATTCAATAGCTCCATAATAATATGTTAGCGAGAAAAAGATAAGGATTTCCGACCTTCCGCTAAGGCGGATTACCGGACCAGGAGGGAGAATAAACTGATGAATCCAGTGAAGTTAGTTGACACCACTTTACTTGAAAAAGCTCTGGATGCCGCCTCTTTGCGCCAGCAGGTCATCTCCAGCAATATAGCCAATGTCAATACTGAGGGATACGACGCTCAAAGAGTAGTTTTCGAAAGCCACCTCAAAGAGGTTATGGCTTTGGAAAACGGCGATGACGACGGTTTCAATGTCGCCAGCACCGCTGTAGACCCTGAATTCCGCCTTAACGCCAGCGGCGGCTATACTGCCGAGTCTTTGCATGCTACCGTAGAGTCTCAGGACGGCCCCGTGGACCTCAACAATGAGATGAGCAACCTTGCCAAGAACCAGATCATGTACAACGCTTTAGCGAGCAAAATCTCGGGCGTGTACGGCACCCTGAAGTATGTCATAGACAACGCCGGCCGCTAAGTCAGCGCCATAAATAAGGCAGGAGGAAATAAATAATGAATTTCTTTAACAGTTTTGACGTCGCTGCCAGCGGTATGACCGCTCAGCGCAAAATGATGGATGTTACCGCTGCTAACATCGCCAACGTTAATACCACCGAAACTGCTGACGGCACTCCTTTCCGCCGCATGGTTGCCGTAGTAACCCAGAAACAGGTCGGCGATTGGAACGAAGAGTTCCAGGCCTGCTCTTTCGATGATGCTCCCCAGACTCAGGGCGTCGAGGTTTCCAGCGTACAGGCTGACAATTCCGACTTCCGCTGGGTATACGACCCCAGCAACCCCAAAGCCCAGAAAGAGGGCGAGCACAAGGGTTATGTGGCTATGCCCAATGTCAACGTCATTTCTGAAATGACCAACATGATGATGGCCAGCCGCGCCTTCGAAGCCAACGCCACCATTTTGGAAGCTTCCAAGTCCATGGCTTCCAAAGCTCTCGAGATCGGCAAATAGTTTTACGCCGCTAATTTTCAGAGGTCTTTAATACGGCCTCAGGAGGTCGCTTATGCAGAGTACATTTTCTATTCAGGGAATCGGCAATTTAAACCAGGCTTCTCAGATGAACGCTCCCATGAACGTCAGTTCGATTTCCGGAACTTCAAGCATTGGTTCTATCGGTTCCATCAACGCCCCCACCGAAGCGGATGCCAAGTCCTTCTCCAGCATGCTCGGTGACGCTCTTTCCAACGTCAGCACCACCATGGACAACGCCAAGGCCTGCACTGACAAGCTGCTCGACGGAAGCCTCAACAACCTTCACGATATGAGCGTTGCCGGAGCCAAGTCCGAAGTTATGCTGCACCTCACCACGCAGATCGCTTCCAAGCTCTGCTCTTCAGCTACCACGCTGTTCCAGATGCAGTTATAATTCTCAGGCGCTGCGCTGTATAGTTCCGCTATATAATATAGCAATCTGCAAATAAACGCAGTAAACAAAATATCCCTTTTATGCCGATGCACAGAAGGGATATTTTATTTTTTTATCAATATTTTTTAGTTTAACAGAGTCAGAATAATTTATGCATATGCTATAATTTTAGCAGGAAATAAACCTGTATAAATGGGAATTCTCATTTTAACAGCTAATACAGCAGTCTTTCCGTCTGCGATCTGTAACAGCAAATCCCCGGACGGAAGAAATGTCATAATTCCAGTTTAAATTTCCATCGGAAGGAGAACAAAACTATGGCCACCGGTATCCAAACGGGCATGCGGACCGGCAGCGGTCCGCTCGCCACAGGAAGAGGTCCCCTGGGCAAACCCCCGGGAGGCGCAGCTGCAAACAGCAGCCCAATGGGCAAAATTGGTGCGATATGGTCAGGTATGAATCCCAAAGTGAGGATCGCGCTTATAGTTGTAGTGATCCTTGCCGTAGTCGGTTTTGTAGCTCTAAACCTTTACAGCTCCGCCAACAAGCCCGTAGAGCTGTACGCGACGAAACTCAGCGAAGACGACGTCAAAGACATCTCCATGAAGCTGCAGGAATGGAATATCCCTCACAGCGTAGCTCAGACCAATGACAATCTCTTAGTCGCTCCTAAAGACAAAGTCAGCGCCCAGGCTCGTCTGGCCTCCAACGGTCTGCCCCGCCATTCGGTCATGACCGCCGCCACCAAACCCGATTCCAGCGGCATCAATACCATGTCCGAGAAAGAAAAGGACGATATTCGCAAACAGGTTCTGGAAGGCGAACTCACCGAATCCATGCGCCAGATGGACGGCGTAGCCGACGCTTATGTAAAGTTAGGACTCCCCGAAAAGACGCTCTTTGACAACGGTCAGGAAAGCGCCAAAGCCGCAGTCATGCTGAAACTGCAGCCCGGCAAGCAGATCACCCGCGATCAGATTACCGGTATCGTCAACTTAGTGGCTTACTCTGTTCCAAACCTCAAAGCAGAAAACGTCAAGATCGTAGATACCAACGGCAAAGATTTAACCGCCAATTTAGCCCTGGACGGCGCCGGCAGCATGGGCATGGCCCCCAACAACCAGCTCGAATACAAGCTGGCCCTGGAAAAACATTTAAAAGACAAGGTTGAGCAGCAGCTGGCTAAGGTGCTGGGCGCTCAGAAATTCGCCGCTCAGGTCACGGCTGAGGTTGACTTCTCCCAGAACGAAGTTCAGCGCGAGGTCGTAGGCGGTCCCGACGACAGCGGACGCGTCAAGGTCGGCGGCCAGAAACGCATAGAGAGATATGACAAGGGCGGAGGCTCCTCGTCCTCCTCCGGTTCCGGCGACGACGGTTCCGTACAGATGTCCTCAGAGTTTGAAGCGCAGGCCGACGGCTTCATTCAGCTCACTTCCGAAGACGCGGCCGAAGACGACGGTTTTGTTCAGGTTGACAACAAAAACGACAAAAAAGGTACCTACGTAAAATCAGAGGAATCCGAAAAATACGAAGTCAACAAGACCATTTCCAAAAACATCGATACTTCTCCCCGCATTCAGCGCTTAACAGTATCCGTAGCCGTTGACAACCTCAAGCCCGAGCAGCAGGCGGCCATTGCCGATCTGGTCAAAGACGCCATAGGCATCAACGAAAGCCGCGGCGACTCCGTGACCGTTAAGAGCGTGCCTTTCGCGACCGCCTCCTTAGACGGCGTTTACAGCGAAATGGCAGGCGCTATGGCCAGCGGAAACGTTCCCGTCGCTCCCCCCTCCACCGGCATAAGCACTTCTACTCTGGCTGCGGTCCTCTTCGTACCGGCGGTGCTGCTCATGGCCATCGTAGCCGTCTACGCTTCCAAGCAGCGTCAGGTCAAAGAAAATCAATCTCAGCTCATACTCGGTTCCTCTACCGGAACAGCTTCCTCCGATATCGCCGACCTCTTAAACGAGAAATCCGGCAAGTCCAAAGCCATGGGTGAAACCAGAGTCAATACCTCCGATCAATTGGAAAAACTGGCGAAGGAACGTCCCAACGAGCTGGCTGAAAAGCTCAAGAGCACCTGGCTGAGCGGAAGTCAGCAGCGCTGACCTTAAACCTCCGCAAAGCTATCCGCAGAAGAGCGGTATGTGCATTGCAAAATGGACATACGCGCTCTTTTTATTTTTCCGTACGGCGCAGCCTATCTCAAGGCAGCCTGCAATAATATGAAAAACGGCAAAAAAACGCTCCTCAAACAAGATAAAGATTATTCCGGTCGAAGTGGATAAGAATATTCTATCTTGCGACCCGCCGAACCGATAATTACAAGGAGATAACATGTCCGTAAATTTACCGCCCAAACAAAAGACGGCTATTTTATTGATGTCTCTTCCTCCGGAAGCCTCTGCCGAAATATTTAAAGAGCTGCCTCCCGAAGAGGTTCAGTCTATTACCGCCGAAATATCAAAGCTGCCGCAGATATCTCCGGAAACCAGAGCCCAGGTAATCCAGGAATTTTTAGACCAGGACGGGGGCAGCGCAGGCAATCCCTTTGCCGGCTTCGGCTTCAAGCCGGGAGGCGGCCTGGCTCCGGCCGGATTCGGTCCTCCTCAGTTCGGCGGCGGCTTCGATCAAACCGCCATTGCTCCCACAACAGGAAACCGTCCCTTGGATTTTCTGCGCAGGGTCGATCCCCGCCAGCTCCTGCAGCTCATGCGCAAGGAACATCCTCAGACTCTGGCGGTCATTCTTTCCTTCCTGCATCCCAATCAAGCCTCGGCGGTGTTAAGCGATCTGACTCCGCAGGTACAGCCGGAAGTAGCCAAACGCCTGGCCGAGCTGGGCCCTGTTAATCCGGAGGTTTTGGAGGAGCTTGAAAAAGTTCTGGAATCGCGTCTCCATCAGGCCTTAGAGGACGGTCCCTACGCTCACAGCGACGGCAAGGAGGCTCTGCTGGAGATACTCAACCAGGCCGACCGCAGCACGGAAGAAAGAATTTTAGTAGGATTAAACGAGAGAAACTCCCAGATAGTCGACGATTTTAAAACTAAACTCTGCGATTTCGAAGATATCAACAATATTGACGATAACTCAATGCAGCAGCTTCTGCGCATAACCGACTTCAGAGATCTGGTCCTGGCCTTGAAGGGGGCGGACCGAGGCCTGGCGGAGCGGGTCTATCGCTTCCTTTCGCCGGACGTGGCCAGAGCCCTGAGAGACGACGTCGAAGGCTTAGGACATGTAGCCTGGGATGAAATAAAGCAGGCCCAGCAGCAAATCCGCAACAGTCTGCGAGGTTTGGTAAAAATAGGGAAAATTAAATTCAGATAATTCAGCTTCAGCGCTTTTCCGCAAAGATCGCCGATATCAAACGGCCCGACGTTCTCCCGGCCGGCGGAATACGCTTTTGTGCGGTGTTTTCGCCGCAGCGCCTTGCAAAGTCATTAAGTTAAGACAGTATTGCGCTGAAAATGGCGCTGCGGCATATCTGCATTATGCCTGTAAACGTTTGCCCTGTCTTTGAGCGCGCAGCGATGAATCTATCAAACGTGTTCTGCTTGTTTTCGCAATGTCGGTTTTGTACTGCATTTAACTCCGCAGCTGCATATGACTCGGACGTTCGCTCTTGTACAGAACAAAACCTGTGCATAGCATGCATGTTTAAAGCTGCTTTTGGTTAACTTGCCGACAGCGCGCTCTTTTGAGCTAAATATATTTCGTCAGCTGAGCGCAGGATATTATTAAATAATACAAAAGCCGCCGGCACAGGCAAGATATACAATTTTCCGCTCGAAGGGGAAAAAGCGGTATAGGCCGAGATATGTCTTTTGATAATTTAAATTTAAGGAGCCGAATATGTCCGTAAACCTGCCACCCAAACAAAAAACGGCCATTTTATTGATGTCTCTTCCTCCGGAAGCCTCCGCCGAAATATTTAAAGAGCTTCCTCCCGAAGAGGTTCAGTCTATTACCGCCGAAATATCAAAGCTGCCGCAGATATCTCCGGAGACCCGAGCCCAGGTTATCCAGGAATTTCTGGATCAGGATGGAGGAGGCGGAAATGCTGGCAATCCCTTTGCAGGTTTCGGAAGCAAAATGGGTCACGGTCTGGCTCCCACCAATTTCGGACCTCCTCCTCAACTGGGCGGCGGCTTCGCCCAAACCGCCATAGCTTCCGGAGGCGGAAACCGTCCCCTGGATTTTCTGCGCCGCGTCGATCCCCGCCAGCTGCTGCAGCTGGTGCGCAAAGAGCACCCCCAGACTCTGGCGGTAATTCTTTCCTATCTGCAGCCTAACCAGGCCTCGGCAGTTTTAGCTGATTTAACTCCGCAGGTACAGCCGGAAGTAGCCAAACGCCTGGCAGAGCTGGGACCGGTAAACCCGGAAATACTCGATGAACTGGAAAAAGTTCTGGAATCGCGCCTCCATCAGGCCTTAGAGGACGGTCCTTACGCTCACAGCGACGGCAAGGAAACTCTGCTGGAAATTCTCAATCAGGCCGACCGCAATACCGAGGAACGGGTATTGATGGGACTTACCCACAATAATCCCATGCTGGCCTCCAATCTTAAAACTAAACTCTGCGATTTTGAGGACATAAACAACATCGACGACAGTTCGCTGCAGCAGGTGCTGCGCCTCACCGACTTCAGAGACCTGGTGCTGGCCCTGAAGGGCGCCGATCGCAGCTTATCGGAACGGGTCTACCGCTTCCTGTCGCCGGACGTGGCCAGAGCTCTGCGGGACGACGTGGAAAGCTTAGGCCAGGTATCCTGGGATGAAATCAAACAGGCCCAGCAGCAGATCCGAAATATTCTGCGCGGTTTGGTAACATTAGGTAAAATTAAGTTCAGATAATTTATAAAAATTTGTTATAATATTGTAAAAAGCAAAGGAAGGTGAATTACTCTGGCTCTCTTCAAGGGAAACAAAAATACCGCGTTTGAAACGCAGGCCAATACGCCAAGGCGCTCTGCATTAGTCAAAAGCCGGCCCCAGGCTGCGCAGGAGGAGCCCATAGAGGAGTTCCGTCCTACCGATTTCGGAGCGACTAAGGTATCGTCTGCAGGCACGGGAAAAATCTTCCGCGGAACCGCCGCCAAGCCTCCGGAGGAGGAATTTGTCCCTCAGGCAGCCCCTCAGCACATCAGCAATCCCATGGGCAGAGTCTTAGGCAACAGACGCGCCGACCAGCCGGAGCATAAGCTGCCTCCCATAACGACAAGTTCGGTATCTATCCCAACAGGAGATCCGCCGCCTCCGGGCACGCCTCCGCCGCCCCCTCCGGTAACCGTCGATAAGATCATTATCGAACAGGCCGAAGCTAAGGCTAAGGAGATGATCGCGCAGGCTAATACCCAGATTCAGCAGCTTCTCCAGCAGACCAACGAGCAGATCCAGAAATTCCAGCAGCAAGCCGCCGTCGAAGCCGAAAATATGCGGCAGCAGGCCTTTCAGACCGGCCTTGAAGAAGGACGGGCCGAAGGCCGCAGGCTGGCCCACGTCGAGTACGTAGATTTGATGCTTCAGGCCCGGGACCTGTATGTCCAATGCATCAAGGAGCGCACTAAGCTCATTGAAGCTACCGAGCCGGAGCTGGCCAAATTGTCCATAGGCATAGCCGAAAAGATTATAGGCTTGGAAGTCACTACCAGCGGCGACGTAATTATGGGCGTAGTCAAGGAAGCTCTGAGCGGTATGAAAGACCGCGAAGAGGTAAAAATTCACGTCAATCCTGACGACTATCACATTGTAAACAACGACCGCTCTTCCCTGATGAGAATGGTAGAGGGGCTGAAAGATTTTGAACTTGTAACAGACAACAAGGTGACCCGCGGCGGCTGCATTATTGAAACCAACCTGGGCAATATCGACGCCCGCCTGGAGACTCAGCTGGCCGCCATCAACTTAGCCTTCGGCAAGAGCAATAAAGGAGAGGATGAAGATGGTACAGACGCCGGTTAAACCCGCATCCAGAACTGTCCGCCCTACTCCGGCGAAGACTGCCGCTCTCGGCTCCAAGACCGGAGCAGCGGCAGCCAAACCGGCAGAACCCGTCAAGCCGGCCGCTCCAGCCGCTCCTAAGGCTCCGCCCGTCGATCCCGAACTGCAGGCCAAGGAACAGAAGCTGAAAGAGCCCCTCCCTAAAATTGAACCTCTGCCCAGCATTCTTTTCCCGTCCTACCGAACAGCTCTGCAGCGCTGTCAGCCCATCCGCATGCACGGACGCGTCAGCCAGCTGATCGGTCTGACCATCGAATCCGAAGGACCTGCGGTTAAAATGGGCGAGCTCTGCCTCGTCTACGAGCGCGAGGGTTCAAAGCCCATCCGTACCGAAGTGGTTGGCTTCAAGGGCAACAAGGTTATGCTCATGGCCTTGGGCGATCTGGGCGGCATAAGTCCCGGCTGCGAGGTCCGGGCTACAGGCAAGCCCTTATCGGTGAAGGTCGGCCCGAAGGTTCTGGGACGCGTGCTCGACGGTCTGGGCAACCCCATCGACGGCCTTGGCCCCCTGGAATACGAGACCGAATATTCCATCTATAACGAGCCCCCCAACCCTATTACCCGTCCGCGCATCAACCGAGCTCTACCCATGGGCGTGCGCGTTCTCGATTCCATGCTCACCCTGGGCGCCGGTCAGCGCGTCGGTATTTTCGCAGGCTCCGGCGTAGGAAAATCCACCACCCTTTCCATGATCGCCCGCAATACTGCAGCTCAGGTAAACGTGCTGGCCCTCATCGGAGAGCGCGGACGTGAGCTGCGCGACTTCATTGAGCGCGACCTGGGGCCTGAAGGCATGAAACGCTCGGTAGTAGTGGTAGCTACCTCCGACCAGCCCGCTCTGGTACGCTTAAAGGGCGCTTATACCGGCACGGCTATCGCCGAATATTTCCGCGACCAGGGCTGCGACGTCATGCTGATGATGGACTCGGTAACCCGTTTCGCCATGGCCCAGCGCGAAGTCGGTCTGGCCGTAGGCGAGCCGCCCGCTCAGAAAGGCTACACGCCTTCCTGCTTTGCCCTCCTTCCCAAACTCATGGAAAGAGCGGGAACCTCGGCGAGAGGATCGATCACCGCCATTTACACGGTATTGGTAGAAGGCGACGACATGAACGAGCCCATCGCCGACACCGTCCGAGGCATTCTCGACGGCCACATCGTCCTTAACCGTAAAATTGCCCATAAAAACCGCTATCCTGCCGTTGACGTACTTCAGTCCGTATCCCGTCTTTATACCGAGGTCAACTCCAAGGAGATTCAGAAGGCCGCCGGCGTGCTGCGCAACGTGCTGGCTACCTATCAGGACAACGAAGACCTCATCAGCATCGGCGCATACCAGAAGGGCGCCAACCCCAAGGTCGATTTTGCCATCGAGCACATTGACGAAGTACAGAAGTTCTTAAGTCAGGGCATCTATGAACCGGCCCCGTTCGAGGAAACCAGAAGCAGACTGCTGCAGATGTTCGGAGGTCAGTAAAATATGGCGCAGAAACGTTTTAAATATCGCCTTCAGCAGGTTTTGGAACTTAAAATCCAGGCTGAGGACGACGAAAAAGATAAATTAGCTAAATTACTCCAGCAGCAGGAGCATGAACGTCAGGTCAAGGCGGCTCTGGAGCAGAAGCTTGTAGATCTGCACAGCGAATTAAAACGCAGGCAGGCAAACGGAACCCTGGATATCAACGCGCTGCGGGCTTTCCCTCAGCACATCGATTTCGTAAAGGGTCAGATTGTCAACCAGGACCTCCGTCTCAAAGAGGTGGCTATACGCATCGCTCAACAGAGAGAGAACCTGCTTAAAGCCGCTCAGGAGAGACAGAGCTACGAAAAAAACAAAGAAAAATGCCAAGAGCGGTGGAAAGAGGAGATGGAGCACGAAGAGGCTACTCTGATAGACGAATTGGCAACCATTAAATTCGCCCGAACCGCGTCCGCAAAATAAATAGGCCAACCGACAGAAGGAGGTTATCACAATGTCGATCTTCGCAAGAATAGACCAGATAGAGCAGCAGATGAACTCTTTGGACAACGCCTTGAACGGCGTCAGCTCCCGCCGCAGTTCAGCCGCGAAGAATACCGTCAGCGCTCAGGATTCAGCTTCATTCCAAAGCATGATCAATTCCATGACCGAAGGCAGCCGCTTCAACCCTACCGCCGTCAACAGCTATAATTCCGTAAGCAGCACGGCCCCCGGCGATCACGGTCAGTATGACGATATCGTCAAGGAAGCCGCCAATAAATACAATGTGGAGCCCGCCCTGATTAAAGCCGTCATCCGTCAGGAATCCGCCTTCAATCCCCAAGCCACCTCCTACTGCGGCGCCCAGGGCTTAATGCAGCTCATGCCGGAAACCGCCGCCGACTTAGGCGTCAAGAACGCTTACGATCCCCGCGAGAACATTATGGGCGGCGCCAAGTACCTCGGCCAGCTGTCCAGAATGTTTGACGGCGACATGACCAAGACCATCGCCGCCTACAACGCCGGTCCCGGCAACGTACAGGAGTACGGCGGAGTGCCTCCCTTCAGCGAGACCCAGGATTACGTCAGCAAAGTGCTGGGCTACTATCAGGAAAACAAAGGCATCAACTAATATTTAATCTTAAAGCCAGCCTCCCCGAAGGCCGCAGATGAAAGAGGAGCAATTATGGAAAACAATATGTTTATCTCTCTGCTCGGAGCGGGCAACGTCAAGGGCAGCAAGGAAGAGAGCAAGTCCAAAGAGACCAACTCCAAAGCCTTCAACAGCTGCTTAGAGACCGCTACCGCCGACGAAGCCGCCGAAAACGAGCTCATCTCCAAGAAAGAGACCGCCAAGGAAGCCGCCGAGCGCTACAAGGAAGAAAAAGCCCAGGCCAAAGCCCAGGCCAGAGCCGACCAGTTCAAGATGGCCCAGAATCCCAGAGCCATGGGCAGCAAAGCCTTCCTCTACGATATGATGTACCGCAACCCCGATACGCTCAATATCGCGGAGAAGCAGGCCCTGAAGCTCGACACCGCCGCTAAGGCCGACGGCACTCTGCAGACCCAGGCTCAGAACGCTTCCGCTCCCAAGGCTGAAAATCAGCAGCCCAAGGACGTCAGCAAGCAGACCAACCTGCAGGACTTCAGCGCCATCGCCGACAAGGCCAAAGCGAAGGGCAAGGAAGAGACCGGCAAGACCATGAACACCGAAGCCAGTCAGGCCGCCTCCTCCGGCAGCAAGGCTGAAGCCGCCGGCGATAAGGTTGAGGCTTTGGCTCTCAACACCGCCAAGACCGAAGAGTCCAATAAGACTCAGCAGCTCACCCAGACTCAGAGACGCCAGCAGGTCATCGATCAGATCGTCACCCACATGGAGATTCAGAACTTCGCCAACCGCGATGAGCTGCAGCTGCGCCTCAACCCCGAGTACTTAGGCGAGCTGAAGATTAAGCTCACCCAGGACAAGGACGGCGAACTCAGCGCTCAGTTTATAACCAACTCCGAGGAGACCCGCGAGGTCCTGACCGAAAGCCGTTCCGATCTGCGCGACAAGATCGAAGGAAAAGGCCTGCGCCTGAAGCATATCGGCATCGAATTTGACGAAAATTTAGTATAATTTGACCGCACAGCCGCCAGAGCGTTTCCGGACAGGAGCAAATCCTCGGGAACGCTCGAAGCGTTAATTTTTAGGGCTACATTGTTAACATAATTGCAATATTATGTTTATTGTGTGACAATAAGGTCTTGCTATTCTTCATAATGAAAGATAGAAAGGGCATTCCGTTAAAAGCGCCTACAGCCTTAACAGAAAATGTCCGCACGGATTAAGGAGGCAAAAAAAGCAGTATGTTCGATTTTAATAACTCTGCCAATGCGATTCAGCAGAATCAAAGCATGTTGAATTCATATTTCAACAACTTACAGAACCAGTTTACTCCCGGTTACAAAGCTGAGACCGTTCAGTTCAACGACATCATGGGACAGACCGTAGGCGGAGGCGGCGCCAAGACTCAGTCCAGCGGCATCATCTTCAGCCAGGGCCAGCTCTTCCAGACCGAGAATCCTACCAACCTCGCCATTGACGGTCAGGGCTTCTTCATGGTCAGCGACGGCAACCAGACTCACTACACCCGCGACGGTCGCTTCGCTTTCAACAACGGTATGCTGACCAACACCGAAGGCAAGAACGTTATGGGTTATAAGCTGGACGAGCAGGGCAACATCTGCAGCGATCCTCAGCCCATCGAACTGCACATGGATCCGGCCACGAAGCTGTACGGCGGCAAGTACACCGGCTACCACTTCGATGAAACCGGTAAACTGTACGGCGAACAGACCATCACCGATCCTATCACCGGTCAGAGCGTTTCCGAGTCCGTGCCTATCGCTCAGGTTTCCGTAGCCTCTTTCGCCAACGCCAGCGGCTTAAAGAAGACCGGAACCACCAGCTTTGGCAAGACCGACAACTCCGGTGAAGCTGTAGTAGGCGTTGCCGGCCAGGGCGCTATGGGCCGCATCGCTGCCGGAAGCTTAGAGCTTGCCAACGTTGACTATGCCCAGCAGGCTGCCGCCATCGGTATGGCCAAGCAGAGCTATGAAGCCAACTTCGCTGCCTTCAAAGCTATGGACTCTCTCACTCAGTCCGCTATCGGCCTGATCCGTTAGTCCTTAAACCTGCAGCCGAAAACATACAGTTTTCAAATAGGTCCGTCCTTTATCTGCATTCGCAGCATAAGGGCGGATTTTTTTTTGCTGCCGTCGGCAGAGCGTCAGGAGGCGAAACCGCTCTGCAGAATCGGGAGCAGGATAATGAACAGCGGGCTTGAAGGCACAGATTCTGAATATGCAGCTAGCGAGAATGAGCGGAGGTAACTTTTTTTGCGTGACGATGCGGGCAGCTATGATGAAATAATGAGACTCACATCCTCCAACCGGGGAGAAAGCGGAGCCTCAGCTTACGATTTTCGCAAAACCGAAAAATTTACCGGCGATCAGCAGAAGTTCCTGGAAAAAGTTTTTGTATCTTTTTCAGAAGCGGTCATTACCGGTTTGGCGGGTATTCTGCAGACGCGCTTCCATATGGAACTTCTAAAGATTGTTCCCAGAAGCTACACCCAATACCTGAACACCCTGCCGGAAACCACTCCCATGCTGATTTTCAACATCGATTCCGATGTTCAGGGCTTTATCGATATCGAATTCGGCCTGGCGTTCGCCCTTTTTGAGCGCCTCATGGGCGGCAAGGGACAGCCTCCTCGGGATGAGATACGCAATTCCTTTACCGACCTGGAAAAGGCTATTCTGCAGAAGGTTTTAACCAGACTTTTAGACGCCTACGCTCAGGCCTGGAAGGACATTAAAGCCGTCAAGCCGCAGCTCAATTCCTTTGAATTCAATCCTATGGCCGTTCATATCGCCAGTCCCTCGGAGCTCATGGTAGTAGTGCCCTTCCAGGCTGAAATGGCCTCGGCTACCGGCGCCATCGATCTGGTTCTCCCCTTCCGCTATCTGCGCGATATAATTCCCAAAACCTCATTTGACGAATTCAGACTGTCCAAAACCAGTCCGGGCTCCGGTCCTCAGCAGCAGATGGTGCCCTTCATGACCAAGCATTTACAGAATGCGCGCCTGCCCATAACGGTAAGCCTGGGAAAGACAGAGCTGCTCTTCCAGGAACTCTTAAGCCTGGAGGTAGGCGATACCATTCGCCTGGATACGGAAATATCTCAGCCGCTGCGAGTAAAGGTCAACAATAAGACGAAGTTCTTAGGCTACCCCGGCGTAAAGGACTTCAAGCTGGCCTGCAAGATCAACAAAGTATTACAAGATGGAGATGAAGAAGCAGATGAATGAACAGCAAGGCCCACGTTCAGTTCAGTTCGGAGCGTTGGACGGTTCCGCCCAGCCCTCGGGAGCAGCCTCCAGCATAGACCTGCTGCGCGACGTACCGGTAGAGGTAAAAGCGGAATTAGGCAAAGCCGACCGCTTAGTCCGCGATGTTCTGCGCCTTACGGTAGGCACCGTCATAGACCTGGATAAGGAAGCCGGCGCTCCTGTAGATTTAATTGTCAACAACCACATGATCGCCAGAGGAGAAGTAGTGGAAATAGACGGCCGCTACGGCGTGAGAGTTACCGAAATCATCCGCTGAGGCAAAAGCCGCCGCCTTTTCCGCTTATTGAAAAGACAAATAAAAAAACATCCCCGCAAGCAGCCAGAACGCTGAAATCAATCGAACTATTGGAGAATTAAAGTGGACGGTTTATCCAGAAGAAATTCTTACCGAGGCAAAGCTCCTGCCGCAGGTCAGCGCAGCCTCTCCGCCAACTACGGTCCGGAGGGTCCTGAAGATTTAAGTATTCTGCAGGATGTGCCTTTTATTTTAGAAGCGGAAATGGGCAGCACCAGCAAAAAAATGAGTGAAATTCTAAAGCTTACCCAAGGCTCGCTGCTGGAGCTGGACAAGGAAGACGGTTCGCCCATAGATCTCAAAATCAACGGCCGTCTGATCGCCAGAGGTGAAGTTGTAGAACTCGACGGCTGTTACGCCGTAAGAATTATCGAATTAGTCTATCAATGAAATCCTCAAGCTTTTTTAAAGATTTATTCCAAGGCAAACGGCGCTCGTTTCTTTCGGTCGGCGCCGTTTGCTTTTTGGCCTTTATTATGATCGTCGGGCTGGGTTTTATCCAGAATAAGGATATCCCCACCTTTTCTACCCCGGTAAAATCGGATAAAACCGGTCTCGACGTCTTTCACGAGGCCGCGCGAAGCATAGCCAATCCGCCGGACGCTTCCAAGGAGCTGAAGCTAGCTCCCGACCCCAAAATAGAAAAAATTATCGATCAGGCCGACAAAGAGTCTCTGAATAAAAGGAACAAATCTAACGAAACCGCGGCGCAGTCGCCGTCTGCTCCCGCAGCCGCGGCACCGCCTGCCGCCGAAAACGTATCTCCGCAGGCCGCGGCTACGCCAGCTCCCCAGACGGCCTCTCCGCAGGCCGCGGCTACGCCAGCTCCCCAGACGGCCTCTCCGCAGGCCGCGGCTACGCCAGCTCCTCAGACGGCCTCTCCGCAGGCCGCGGCTACGCCGGAGCAGCAGCCTCAGAAACCTGCTAAAAACGCAGCCGGCTCTCAGAAGAAAGTTTCCATTCTGGACACCCCCTGGCCGCCCTCTCCGGATAAAGAGGCCCCGCATGTAGAATCGACGTTCTTCAAGCGAGTGGCCATCATGCTGGTGTTTTTAGGCGTAGTCTGCCTGCTCACCTGGATAGTCCTCAAAGCGGCCATGCCATTCATAGGCAAATTTACCGGCAACACAGTGAGCTCTAAAAACCGATTGAACATTGTCGAGCGCAAGACCTTCGGCCCCAACAAAAGTCTGATGCTCCTGGAAGTTGACGGCAGAAACATACTCCTAGGCATTACCGAAGAAAACATAACCTCTCTTTCCGAATGGCCCTGCTGCGAACGGCAGAGTGAAGCCGCCCAAGACGGCGGAAAGATAAACGCCGCGCAGGATACGTCCGGCAAAGAAACTGACAGTTCAGCTTCAGGCTCGCATGACGGCTCTTCTTCAGAGACGAACTCAGCCGAGGCCGCCGGTTCAGAGAAAGCGGAAGGCAAGCCCAACCTCATTAAGGAAGTTCTGAAAAAACATATAGCCGCGCTGCCGGTTCCGAAATTTCATAAGAATGACAAATAAGACGCCGATGTCATATAGTTAAGACAAAATATTGCTGAAAAGTACATTAGCTTGTTTTGCTAATGCTTGTAAATGTTTCCCTTGTCATTGAAAACGCAGCGAGAATCTTTAGAACATGTTCAGCATGTTTTCGCTGCGCCGGTTTTGTTTTGTACTTCGCTCCGCGGCTGCGCTTCGCTCACGACGCTCTCTTCAGCGCAAAACAAAACCTATGTAAAGCACAATGTCATAAAGTTAAGGCTATAATTTGCTAAAAATGGCACATTAACTTGTTTTACCAATGCTTGCAAATGTTTCCCCTGTCATTCTGAGCGCAGCGAAGAATCTTTAGAGCATGTTCTGCATGTTTTCGCTATGCCGGTTTTCTTTGTCGCTACCGCTCCGCGCTCGCTTA
>JAFTAM010000095.1 GCA_017458675.1 bacterium | reverse complement strand
TGTTTTAAAGATTCTTCGCTGCGCTCAGAATGACAAGGGGAATTCCCGCGCGCCTGTTCACGCAAAAACAGGCTTTTGGCAGACATGCTTTACACAGACACAGCTAAAACATGCTGAACATGATAACAAGGGGGAATTATCGCGCACCGGTTCACACAAAACAGGCTTTCGGCAGACATGATTTACACAGGTTTTGTTTTGCGCTGAAGCGAGCGTCCGAGCTCCGGATGCGGCGAGTCGCGGAGCGAAGTGCAAAACAAAACCGACACAGCGAAAACAAGCAGAACATGTTTTAAAGATTCTTCGCTGCGCTCAGAATGACAGGGAAAAAGCCGCTGACCGACAGCAAAAACAGCCGCCTTTCCGGTACAAAATTCAGGAGAGAGCAAATTCCTGAAGCTTAATAAACAGACTCTGCCAGGCCAAGCGCGCATTTACATTGCGTTCAAGCTTAAATTTACAGGAACAAACTTCCTCGACGGCCCTTTCCAGACCGGGGGCGTCATAGACGGAGGTCAGGCGGTCTAAAATCTGAGCGCAGTCGGCATTTATCAGCAGACTGTCTGCAGTTCCGATTCTGCGCAGCATAGCGTCACGGTAAAGGGAAGCCGCCATATCCAGGCAAAAGAGCATATGCTCACGGCTGCTCTTGCCGCTGCAGAGATCCTCGACCTGGGTAACGGAATCCAAAGCCTGCCACAAATCGCCGGGAACCAGATTATCCAAAATCGAGAACAGAGCCGAACGCCTGTCCCAAAGCTCGCTGTCCTGAAGGAAATTCAGAGCCGTTCCCGCCGAGCCGCCGCTGATGCGCGAAGCCACGTCGGCCTTATCCTCCGGATAGCCCTTTTTAACCAAAAAAGCCTTCAGCTCCGCTCCGGACAGATTCTTGAAATTTATCCTCCGACAGCGGGAGATCACAGTAGGCAAAAGCTGCTCCTCGCCCTGAGAAATTAAAATTAAAATCAGAGTCGGCGGCGGCTCCTCTAAGGTCTTCAGCATGGCGCTCTGCGCTTCGTCAGTCATCCTCTGAGCCTCGTCAATTACCCAGAAACGGTATCCGCCTTCATAGGAGCAGGTCTGCACGCTCTCAATGCCCTCGCGCACCTCGTCTATGCCTATCGACAGCTTGCCCTCTTCATTGGTAAGATACCGCACATCAGGATGATTCCCGTTTAAAACCCGTCGGCAGTTAAAGCACTCCGTACAGGGACGCCCCTCCGAACCGGCTTCGCAGAATACAGACATGCAGAAATAACGGGCGGTTAAAAACTTACCCACGCCCTTAGGACCGGCAAAAAGGTAGCTGGGGGCCAGGCTCCTCTTGACGACCGCCTGGCGCAAACGCTCCAATATTCCGTTATGACCGACTATTTCCAGCATACTCTTTATATATGCTCAGCGGGCAGATAACCGCCCCGCTGCAGCCTTTCCTTTATATGTCCGCGAATCTGCTCTTTGACAGAATCAAAATCTTTGGCGGCATCCACCAAACGCCAGCGAGACTGCAGAGGATCGCCGCATCTCTCTATATCCTCCTGCGCCATATTTAAATAATTTTGACGCAGACTCTCAAAAAATTGCCTTTTCTCCCGCTCAATACGGTCAAACGACTGCGCTTTGCCCTCATAACGGCGCAGCAGACGCTCGCGCCCGGCCTCGTAGCCGACGTCCAGAAGCAAAGTCAAATCAGGCCAGCAGCCTTTTACGCATAAATTATTCAAATCCCGGACCCATTCCAAAGGCAGTCCTCTGGCCCCCTGATAGGCCAGCGAAGAATCGCAGAAGCGATCGCAGACCACAAAAACGCCTTCCTGCAGATGAGGCAGAATGAACTCCTGTACATGCTGACAGCGGGAAGCTTCAAAAAGCAGAAGCTCGGTAAGCGGCGCCATATTATTTTCAGGGTCTATCAAAAGAGCGCGGATCTTTTCGCTCAGCGGCGTGCCGCCGGGCTCATGGGAATAGACGGCCTTTAAGCCCAGGCTCTGCAGATACTCTATCGCCGCCTTGGCTTGAGAGGTTTTGCCGCCTCCCTCCGGTCCCTCCAAGGTAATAAAAAGTCCCCGCTTAACCTCAGCACACACGATTCTTTCCTCATTTCCGCAGATTTTTGCCGCCCAGAGACAAACGCACATAACAATCCGGCTCAGCTCCGAAGGATACCGCCTTTATTCCTGCCGCTCCGGCAATGCGCCGCTGCAAGGCGCGCAGAGTTTTATTCTGAGGCAGCAGATTGTAAGGCCTATGGCTGTGTAGGACCTCCGCTACCGCCTCGCGGACCTCGATTTCCGCCAGTTCCTCGTCTGTGAGAACCGCACAGTCAAAATAATCCTCTAAAAATTCCTTTAAACGGGGCCAGCCCTTGTCCTTGAGATAATAGACGCTTATATTGTTATGCTGCAGCTCGCGAAGCAGGTCTCCTTCAACAGATCCGCTTTCCTCCAGAATAACCGCTACCTCGGCCTCCTTCCAGGAACTGACCAGGCGGGCGGGTATTTCCATAAGATGAATGAGCTTATCCAACCGGTTTCTGCTGACCGAAACCGGCAAAATGCCGATTTCACGTCCGTACAGGGGTTTGGCCTCCGTCTGAGCCAGCAAAATATTGCCCTCTCCGTCAGCATAACGGTCCGAGCGCAGGTGAGCGAAGCGCTCCTCCAAAAAGCCGTTAAGCTTCCCTACTCTGCTCTCATCGCCGTTTAAAACAAAATCAGACTTGCGCTTGGAAAGCCCGTCGGCGCCGCCCTTTAAAACCGGCTCAGTCTTTGAACTGTCCGTCCCCTTCTCCGCCGCCGATTTCGCTTCCGACGTCCTGACATCGCCCTGCGCCTCGCAGACGATCTCGCTTTTCTGAGTTTTTCCGCCTCTTACGCGCACAATCGGCGCAGCTTCCTCGCCCCGCAGAATGGCGTCTACCGAAGCGCTCACCTGCTTGTGAATGGCAAAGGTGTTGCGGTCGCGCAGCTCAATAACCACGTCAAAGGTGGGCGGCGCCTTGCGCTCCAAAATCTCCTTGTGGCCGCCGCCGCGTTTAAAAGCGACCTCGTCGGACAGAGTAACCGATTCAATGCCCCCGACTAAATCGCAAAGGCTGGGATTGCGGATGAGATTCTCCAGCTTAATTCCGTGAGCGGTGGCCACCAGCATCACTCCGCGCTCGGCGATAGTGCGAGCCGCATAAGCTTCGGCTTCGGTACCGATTTCATCTATAATCACCACCTCGGGAGTATGGTTCTCCACAGCTTCAATCATCACATTGTGCTGCAGAGAAGGCTGCGCCACCTGCATGCGCCTGGCGCCGCCCACGCCCGGGTGGGGAATATCTCCGTCGCCGGCTATCTCGTTGGAAGTATCGACAATTACCACTCTTTTGCGCATGTCGTCGGCCAGCACCCGGCTCATCTCCCGCAGCACCGTAGTTTTGCCTACTCCCGGCTTGCCTAAAAGCAAAATGCTCCGGCCCGCCTTTAAGATGTCTTTCACTATATCGGCGTCTCCGTAAACCGCTCTGCCGACCCTGGCGGTAATGCCCACAATTTTGCCGCTGCGGCTGCGGATCGCTGAAATGCGATGCAGCGCCTCGTTGATTCCGGCTCGGTTGTCCGGACTGAAGACGCCTACCCGTTCGGTTATATAGTTTAAATCCTCATAGTCGACCTTGCGATCGATAAGCTGAAGGGTTTCATTCTGAAAACGAACCAGAGGAAATCGCCCCAAATCGGCCACAAACTCGATCAGTTCATTGTCGTCGGGCTTTAAGCTCCTGTAAGCCTTCCGCCAGGCCGGCGGAAAAACCTCCAGCAGTTCTTCCAAATTATCGGCAGCTATTTCCAAAGGAGTATCTTCGTACTTATGAGCCACAGTGCTGACGCCTTTCTTATATCTGAAAAATATTTCAATCCTAAACCTTGAGAATTTTTACCTTTTCAAAATTCCGGTCCTGCAGACCGTCGATCGGAATGCCGACCCGGTTGAGTTCCTGCAGATAAGCAAAATGCCCGGCTTCGATGCGCTCTCCCGGACAAATGAGAGGAATACCCGGCGGATAAGGAGTGATAAGCTCGCCGCATACTTTGCCTATCGCTTCCTTCCAAGGGACCGAAAGCGTTTGCGTAAAGAAGGCCTCCCGGGGACTTAAAACCATCTCGGGGAAACCGGGGAAGCCCAGCTCTTCGACCAGCTTCAAAGGCATTTTAACCCCTTCTTTGGCGATCCAGTCGTAGGGAGATGCGGAAATTTCCTGCAGAGCCGCCTTTAAACGGCGCAGGTCCTCCTCCGTCTGAGAAGGCGTAACCACCAGAACCACATTGCGCATATCCGACATTTCCGGCTGCACCTTAAAGCGGTAGCGCAGGATTCTTTCCAGCTGCACTCCGTCGATTCCCAAATCCAAAGCGCTAATGACCACTCTGGTCAAATCATAATCATAGGCTCTGCCCTTTTCCATAACCCTGAAGCCCGGCAGTCCGCTGACAAAGGCCCGCAGATCCATGGCGCGCTCCAAAGCTTTGCTCCAAAGCTCTTGTCCTTCTAAGGCCAGCTGGCGGCGGGCCAAATCCAGGGAAGCCAGCAGCAGATAACTGGGACTGGTGCTCTGCAGCATCCTCAGCGCCAGGTGGAGCCGCCCGCGATCTACTCTGCCGCCCTGATAGTGAAGCAGAGAGGCCTGCGACAAAGCTCCCAAAAGCTTATGGGCGCTCTGAACCGCACAATCCGCGCCCTGAGCCATCGCAGAGAGCGGCAGTCCCTCGCAGGCCCCGAAATGAGGTCCCCAGGCTTCGTCAGCCAAAACCGCTGCTCCGCAGGAATGGGCTCTGTCACAGATTTTTTTCATATCGGCGCAGGCTCCGTAGGGAGTAGCCGCCGTTACCGCCCAGACTTTTACCCGAGGATGTAGTTTCTGCAGACGTTCCAGCTCTTCCGCCTCGACAGCCAGGTTCACTCCGCCGTCCCTGTCATAAGGAGAAGCGGCATAGCGAGGCACGGCGCCGGAAAAAATCAGACCGGCCTGCAGAGAGCGGTGAGCGCATCGGGGCAGAATGACCTCCTCGCCGGGCTGCAGAGAGGCCATGAGCATAGCCTGATTGCCGCAGGTAGAGCCGTTGATCAGAAACCAGGTCTGCTCCGCCCCAAAACATTCGGCTGCCAGCTCCTGAGCCGCCTTGGTAAAGCTCTGCGGACGGTGAATGTCGTCCATATCCAGAACCTGAGTAATATCAGCCTGCAGAGCCTTTTCTCCCATGAGATCCTTCAGTTCCGGGCAGGCCCCCCGCCCCAGCATATGACCGGGCATATGAAAAGGAATATTCCTTTCAGCCGCATAATCACACAGAGCCTGATATAGAGGGGCCTGAGACTGTCTTTTGAAAAATAATTCTCTATTCATTGTCTATTTAAATCAGTAGAATATTGAGAGACCCGTTTTTTTAACTTATACTTAAAAATATTAAATATTTTATAGGAGGCCGAAGTGGCAGAATAAATTAAAAACAACGACCCTGAAGAGCTGCAGGACATTGAAGACGAAGAGGATGATGAGGAAGAACCGGAACGCGGTTTCTGGGGTAAGCTTATAAGAAGCCCATTCTTTTGGATCATAGCCCTAATCGTAGCCTTAATAAGCTTCCTGAATTACTGCCAGCGCTTTACCAATATTGAGATTCACAATCAGTACAAAATATTTTAAAAACAGGGGCCTTTCAAAACCGAAAGCCGGAATTTTCAGTTCTGAAACTCCGGCTTTTATATTATCTGAGCCTGTTTCCGTTCGGCTATCTTCCCAGTTTTATCTCCAGGAGATCTCCGCTTTTAACTCCCAGTTCTTCAGCTGCCGAACCTTTATTGACCGCAATTTCACAAAAACCCGACGAACCCCAGTAGGCCAGAATTTCTCCGTCCCGGACGTCGGAATAGGTCAATTTCATAGGGATAACCCTGTCGCCGATTTTTACCGACAGCACCGGCCTGTCCAGATCCTTCACATTCAGCATTGTAATTAAATTGCCGAAATTATCCACATGCATAACCGAGGTACGCAGACAGCCGCCGTGCCTCTCATTGCCGGGCAGTTCTAAACTGACTAAATCCTCGCGCTTGATCTCCGTACCTAAAGTTTCCAGACTGACGCCGTTGGAAAGGTGAGCTGCGACAGGCGCAAAAATGTCCCGCCCCTCAAAAGTCTTGCTGATGTTGTCCAGAGTCCATTTGCCCGGTTGAATTTCCACCGCCCCTACGAATTTATCCCGGCGCAGCGCCAGCGTAAAAATGCCGTTGTCGGGGCCGACATAAAAATGGTTTTCTCCCTGAATGGCAATGGCCCGGCGCGCGCCGCCCACCTCGGGATCGACTACGGCCAGATGAACCGTTCCCCGAGGGAACCAAGGGACGCATGAACCCAGCAGATAACCGGCGCACTTAATATCGCAGCGGGGCACGCTGTTGGAAATGTCCACCAAATTAGCGCGGCTGTTGATTCTCAGCATGACGCCCTTCATAATGGCCGTCCAGGGGTCGGTAATGCCGAAATCTGTAGTAACGGTTATAATGCCTGAATTCATCAACAAACTCCCTTATAAATCGTACCGGCACAAACTTGCGCCGCTCTTTTTAATTTATTCACTCTGAACCTATAAAATTCCGCCCTTTTAAGCGCAAGTCTTTATGCGAACTTCTCAGCTGAAAGCGCCGATCTTATTGACCAGCTCGCCTAAAGCATGGCTGATCCAAGGCAAAATTCCCGTCGAGAAGGGGGAGACGTTCTTTACAAAGACATCCTCCAGCAGCAGATGGCGCATTCTGGTGTCGAGCAGATACTGCACTTCTACGCAAATGCCCATAAACATCACGGTTTCGCCCACAATACCCGGAGAATTGACTTCCTTGACCAGACGGACATAAAAAACGCAGCATTCATACATGGCGGCCAGACGCTCGGCCAGAGATTTAGAAACGTTTTCGCTGATTCCGGCTGCGGTAAATTTTTCCAGAAGCTGACGGGTCATCTCCTCGCGCTCGGCTTTAAATTCATCCTCGGCGGGCTCTTCGCCGCCCAGGCTCCCCTCGTCCTCCGCCAGTTCGTCAATATCCTCCGTATTGCTGAGCTCGCGCACACAATCGTCAAAAATGTCGTCCATTACCGACAGAAAATCCTCAATGGGGCCGACGGCGTTTCTTATGAAGCGTCCGAATAAGGAAATGGTTTCCCGCAGATAAAGGACATACTGAAAGACCTTCTCCAGCGCGGCTTCACAAGCCAGCAGCTTATCGATGTAATCCATATAATCGTAGCATAGGATATAGCCGTGCCCCAAATAAAAGGTAGGCTGCACCACCGGAATAGGTTTAGGGAAAAATCCGGTAATAATCTTAAACAGTTCCGTGCTTATATCACCGTTGGTGGTTCTTTCCCGGACACTTTCCCGAGTATCATCCCAAAAAGACATTAGGCTGTCCCTCCTGTTTATAATGCAGACAAAAAGCTTTCGGCAGCAAACTTAAGAACCGCCGGCTCCGCTCAGCTAAGGCTGCCGCCGTCCTCGGCCAAAATCGTATTTTTACCCATATCGGCAAACTTTATACCTTCAAGCTCCGGCAGGATCTCTCCCTCGCTGCTTCTGTGCAAATCTGACAGGAGCGAACCGAGATCGCTTTCTTCCAGGCGGCAATCATCATATTTTGAATCGCTCTCGCCGCTTTCGCCGAAGCATTCCAGAATATGGCGGCGCAGGTCCTCGCCTTTATAACCGGCCTTGCCTACCTGCTCCAGGTCGAAAGCTATTAAAGGACGCCTGAGCTCAGTTTTAATCCATTTGCTGAAATCGCCGCGTTCGGTGTGATATTCCAGAGAATCGGCGTCGATATAGTGCAGAATATCGATAAAGGAGCGCAGACTTACCGCTTTGATGCCGAGGCTGCGCCCGGTAATCCAAAAATGGAAGGCTCTGTCCTCGGGAAGAACAGCGCCGCTTCCGGAAGCGATGAATTCCTTATCGCTGTTCAGATTCTTTAAAAATTCACTTTCATCCGCTTCAATAAACTTTTTAACTATGAGCTGGGCTCTCTCCATCAAGGCTTCAGCTCTCTCCTTGGAAGAAGAATCGGTCCAGACGTTGATATGAGCCATCGAGGGATGAGGCACGAAGAGCATCGATGAATTGTCGGCAAAGCGAATCTGCACGCCGTCCAGAAGCTCCAGATTTTCGTCGCGGTAACTCTCAATTAAAAGGCGCATGACCTTGGCCTTTTCCGACCAGTTGCAGTCAATGCGTCCGAATACGGAATGATGGGGCGGCACCGACCTGAAAATTTCCGAAAGCGCGCACTTCTGCAGCGAGAGCATTTTCAGCATCTGCGCCAGAGCAAACATGGCGTCAAAGCCGGAGGAAAAGCTGGGGAAGATAAATTTGCCGCTGGCATTGCCGGCAAAAGCTATGCGCCCTCCGCTGACAGCCGCATTGTGCATTATAGAGCGCGGATCGGTCTTGGTGCGCACGATGCGCCCCTTCTGCTGAGAAGCCACCTTCTCCAGTACGCTTGGAACGCTTATCGGCACGGCCACTAACGAGTCTTTATTGAATTTAAAGACCATCTGTGCCATCAGAGCCAGCAAATTAGTATCGACAATGAGATTGCCGGTTTCATCCACCAAAGAGAACTTTTCGGCCTCGGCGTCTACCAGAACGCCCAAATTCGCGCCCACCGGCTTAATAATCTCGGCAAGCTGCTTTAAAGCCTCCTCCTGATTGGCCGCCGCTTCCCTGGCTTTATGGTAATCGACGTAAGCGTTCAGAGAGACGGTCTCCACCCCCAGCCTGTTGAGGATAAAGGGCAGAACCTGACAGGCGCTTCCGTAGGAATAGTCTACGACTATCTTAAATTTAGCCGCTTTTATGTCATCGATATCGCATCTATCGATAAAACTGTCCATGTAGCGGCTGACGCTGTCGTCAAGATAGCTTATCAGACCCACCTCGTCGATATCGGTGCGCCGGAAATCCTGACGCACAAAGAGGTTTTCCAGCTTGCGCTCGCGGGTCTTCTCGATATTTATGCCGTTCTCGTCAAAAAATTCGATCTCAATCTCTCTGGATTCGTCGCGGTAGATCCTGATGTGGATACCGCCTACCGCCTCGCTGTTGTTTACGGTATAGCGGCTTACCGGAACCGGCAGCATGCGCAGATCAAAAACATTGACTCCTACTGAGCTAAGACCGCTGATGAGCGATCTGGTCAGCAGACGGCAGCCGGGATGAGCGTCGCGGGAGACCGCCACCGTCGAGCCCTTGGGCAGCATAGTGCCAAAGGCCGCTCCCAGCTTCATGGCTACCTCGGGGGTTATCTCCAAATTGCCCAGTCCGGTAATGCCGTTGCGTCCGAAAAGCGTCTCCGCCGTCTTGCAGCCCCAGACCAGGTTTTCCGAAACGATGGAACCGTCGGCGATATGCTTGTCCGGCCAGACCGATATCTGCGGCCTGACCGCGGCGCCGCTGCCGATAAAGACATTTTCGCCTATTACCACGCCGTCGTTTAAAGTAACGCCGGCATTTATCGTGCACTTTCTGCCAATGATGGCTCCGACGCTGTTGGTTTTGCGCCCGATAAAGACGTTGTTGAAAACGATATTGCGCACCAGCTGCACGCCTTCTTCTATAATGCAGTTATTGCCGATGCAGTTATATGAGGAAAGATAGACGTTGGCGCCGATTCGGCAGTCGCGTCCTATACACAGAGGCGCCTCCAATACCGCCGTCGGATCAACAGTTGTACCCTCGCCGATCCATATACCGGGACTGCGGCGCTCCCCTACCATCTCCTGCAGCACCTTGCCGTTGAACATATCGCGCTGAGCCGCCGCATAATGCTCGATATCTCCGATATCACACCAATAACCGTCGGCCACGTAACCGAACAGGGGCTTCTTATCGGCTAAAAGCTTAGGAAAAATGTCCTTGGAGAAATCGTAAACTTTGCCGCGCTCCATTAAAGAGAAAACTTCCGGTTCCAGAATATAGATGCCGGTATTTACCTGGTCGGAAAAGACCTCTCCCCAGGAGGGCTTTTCCAAAAAACGCTCGATCCGCCCCTCCTTATCGGTAATAACCACTCCGTATTCCAAAGGATTGCTGACGCGCTTGAGTATCAAGGTCGCGACAGAGCCCTTTTCCTTATGAAAGGCAATAGCCTTGCCCAAATCTATATCGGTCAGACCGTCGCCGCTGATAACGATAAAGGTGTCGTCGCTGACCAAATGCTCTATTTCCTTGACGCTTCCGGCCGTCCCCATAGGGGCCTTTTCCACCGAATACATCATATGCATTTCAAAGTCGCTGCCGTCGCCGAAATAGGCGGAGATATCCTCGGCTTTGTAATGAAGCGTGGCTATGGCGGAAGTTATGCCATAACGCTTGAGCAGCTCCAGAGTATATTCCATTACAGGCCTGTTGCAAACCGGAACCATAGGCTTAGGTCTGCTCACGGTAAGCGGACGCAGACGGGTTCCTTCACCGCCGGCCATAATGATAGCTTTCATATGCCTCTTCCCTCTATGTACCGAATTTATAGATTTTACAGGCCCTTGACAGTCGCCGGAATGCGGAAAGGCCAACTTCTTCAGCAGAGTTAATTATACAATATATATCCTGAATTTCAGCAAATATTCTATAAAAAAACATAAAATGGCCCTGCTGAATAAAGCGCAGAGCCATCCGTTTTCACCTATAAAGAGCAGTATCTGCTGAAATATGGGCCTTATTTATGCTTTTTACCCTTTTTATTCGATTTGGTATCCGGCTTAGGTCCTTCGACAGGCTCTGCAAATGACGAATTCTCAGGGATATCCGCATCGTTCGGAATACTAGGGAAATCCGGCATATCCAAAGCCTCAGGCATTTCCTCGGCGGGGCTTTCGAACTTAATTTCGGAGACCTCGCTTACCGCTTCGGCAGGGATTTCTTCTTCGGTCTCGGCAACAGGAAGCATGCGCTGCAGAACCAGAGAGGCTATATCGACCTTGGTAACTCCCACAAAGTCATTGAGCAGGGCGCCCAGATGCTCGCGCTGCTGTTTAGAAATGACTTCCTGCAGCTTCACGTTCAAATCGTTGATATCGTCGATAAAATCAAACCTGACATCGGTCTTGGTCTGCTTGAGATGAGCCTTCATGAGGGTCGTGATCTTCTCGGTGGAGATAATGATGGCGCTGTCTAAGCGATAAGCGGTAATGTGCGCCCCGATCATATAGGCCTGATCTAAAGTCAAAGGCTCGGTGCACAGCACCAGCAGATAACGCAGACCGTTAATGGACAGGAAAATCTGCACCGGGAGACCTTGGCTGCGGTAAATCTTCAGCTCAGAGCTGGGAACTCCCAATTCCGCCAAAATACCGCGGACTAAGACCAGAAGCCATGTGCGATCCTTGAGCATCTCGCCGCCGAATTCGGTGCAGGCCAGTACCTCTTCGGTAAGCTCGTCGGAAATGGGACTGCCGCATATAAAGCACTTAAAAGCCTTCTGCGGTCCCTCATTCAAGGTAGATTTATCTGAGACTCTCAGAATCTGCTGACCGCTGCGCCGACAGAGCACCGCACAGTCCATATTCACCAGACTTAAATCCTTGAAGCTGTGAATGCACTCTTCTACTACGTCGCGCTCTTCGCCGGCGATATCCTTCATAAAGATGGAACCGGCGTTTTTAATCTGCTCCAACAGGTCGCGGGATTTGCGATCCATCAAAGCTTTGGCCGCCGTAATCTGTTCCGTCGTAGCCGGATCGTTTTCGACAAAAGCGTCCTCGATCTCCAGAGGGAGCAGATCCTCGTCTATACGCCAGGAAGGCAGACTGTCGCAGTAGGTCGCTAAAAGATCGCGGACTTCACTGAAAAATTCATCTGTATCGCGGTTTTCGTCATTGGTGATGACGCCGGCCTGAATGAGATTGCCGCCGCGCTTGGCTTTGATATAGAAGATCGTTCCCGGTTCGGGAAGATAGAGCTCGCCCAGCAGCAGAGGAGAATCCTTAAAGGACTTGTTGATGTCGCAGACTTCGCTGTCCAATCCCAAACGGTTGATATATTCCAAACGGACACGGTAAAGCAGAGAATTATAACGGGCCTGAAGACTCTGTCTTATGCCCGCAGCAATATCTTCCGTCAGTTCTATACAGATATGTTTTTTGATAATTTTTAACATAAATTCAGTTCCGCCGTCCCTAAAAAGTAGTTTCTGTCACAATGAACCTTTGCAAGAAAGACAACTCGGCTTTGAAATTTCTATTGCAGAAAGAGAACCTCCTGCCCGTCTGCTGTCGGTAAGTTAAGCAAAAACAGGCTTTAAGCAGACACGCTTAATAAAGGTTTTCTTTGACGCGTACGCGGAGATTCGAGCACAGCTTCGCGCGGAGCGATAGCGACAAAGAAAACCGGCATAACAAAAACATGTAAAACAGGCTTTCCGCAGATATGCTTCGCACAGGTTTTGTCTTGCACTGAAGCGAGCGTCCGAGCTCCGGGTGCGGCGAGCGCGGAGCGAAGTGCAAAACAAAACCTACACAGCAAAAACATGTAAAACAGGCTTGACAGATTCTTCGCTGCGCTCAGAATGACAGAGGAAACATTTACAAGCCTAATGCAGGAATGCTCTTATACCATTTTTAGCAAGTTATTGTCTTAACTTAATAGGCCATGGCAAAGAGAACCTTCTCTTTAGTTTCACGTCCGGTGAAAATGCACTTCCCGGTTTCACCGCTCTGCTCAAAGGGGATGCAGCGCACAACGGCTTTGGTCTCCTCCTTGATTTTGGCCTCGGCCTCGGCGTCTTCCTTAAACCAGCAGCGCACAAAGCCGCCCTTCTTCAGAGCTTCTTTCAGCTCTTCATAGGAACTGACCTCGACGGTATGCTCCTCCTGATACTTCAGAGCCTTCTGATACATAGCTTCCTGAACCTCACGGCAGCGCTCGGCAAACCACTCTGCATTGGCTTCAGCCAGCTTGCAGAAATGCTTGCTGTTGTCATGGCGGACTTTAAGGACGAAGCCTTCGCCGTCCACGTCGCGGGGACCGACTTCGAAGCGGAAAGGCACGCCGCGCTGCTCCCAATGGAAGTGCTTCTCTACAGCTCTGCCTTCGCGCAGATCTATAACCAGCTTCTGGTTGGCGCTCTCGTCGGTAAATACAGAAATTATCTCCCTGCCCTTTTCGCGCTCAAAGGCTTCATTCACGCGTTTCTCGCCGCATATAGCCGAGGCCAGACGCTTACAGTAGGCCAAAACTTTATCTTTTTCTTCTTCGCTTCGGTAGATGGGCACTACAGCTCCCAAAACAGAAGCGATCCTGGGAGGCAGCACCAAACCTTCGTCATCGGAATGAGTCATAATCAAACCGCCGATCAGACGGGTTGAAACTCCCCAGGAGGTAGTCCAGCAATGGCGCAGCTGATTATCGCGATCCAGGAATTTAATATCAAAGGCCTTGGCAAAATTCTGTCCCAGGAAGTGCGAAGTACCGGCCTGCAGGGCTTTGCCGTCCTGCATCAGAGCCTCTATGGCGTAGGTCGTCACGGCGCCGGGGAATTTTTCACTCTCCGACTTGCGTCCTTTTACCACAGGCATCGCCAGGAAATCGCGGGCGAAATCGGCATATACGTCCAGCATCCTGCGGGTTTCCGTTTCGGCCTCCTCCGCAGTTTCATGAGCGGTATGGCCCTCCTGCCACAGGAATTCGGCAGTGCGCAGGAAAAGACGGGTGCGCATCTCCCAGCGCATCACATTGGCCCACTGATTTACCAGCAGAGGCAGATCGCGGTAGCTCTGTATCCACTGAGAGTACATCGAGCCTATAATCGTCTCCGAAGTGGGACGAACCACAAAGGGTTCTGCCAACTCCGACTGAGCGGTTAAATGGCCGTCCTCGCCCTTTTTAAGAGAGGAGTGAGTTACCACCGCGCATTCCATGGCAAATCCTTCCACATGCTCGGCCTCTCTTTCCAAAAAGCTGACCGGAATCAAAAGAGGGAAATAAGCGTTGACATGGCCGGTCGCCTTAAAGCGGCGGTCCAAATCGCGCTGAATAGCCTCCCAGAGCGCATATCCGTAAGGACGGATAACCATACAGCCGCGCACGGGCGAATAATCGGCCAGCTCGGCGGCCTTAATAACATCTAAATACCACTGAGGATAATCCTTGCTGCGGGCAGCAATATTTTTAGCCATAGTAAAATAAGCTCTGCTCTAAAGAGCCGTTCCTTTCAAAAATGAATTAAATAAAAAAATTTCATGCAGCAGGCAGCCCTCAATAAGGGCGCGTTTCTTTATTATACAAAAACCCGCTTTCAAAATACAGATTAAGCGGCGTATCATCCGCATAAATTTTCCCGGCCGCCAAGTCGAGCGGTCCTTCCGGCGTCCCTTTCAGCTTCTTTGTCATTCTGAGCGCTTTCTTTGCTATTATGAGCAAAGCGAAGAACCTCAAAAATACAAAGAAAAAGCCCTTCCTCATACTTCGGCAGTATAAAGGAAAGGGCTTTCAGCGAACCTCAGAGGTCCAGATTACTGCTCATTCTGACCGTCGGCGGGAGCGGGCTCCTCGGCAGGCTTTTCTTCTCCGGCGGGAGCGGCTTCTTCAGCGGGCTTCTCTTCAGCGGCGGGAGCGGCTTCCTCAGCGGGCTTCTCTTCAGCGGCGGGAGCGGCTTCCTCGGCGGGCTTCTCTTCTCCGGCGGGTTTAACCTCAGCGGTAACGGTCTTTGCCTTTCTTGGCGCGGCATTCTTGGCGGAAGCGGGCTTTTTGCCGTCGATTTCATCAATCTGGCTCTGAATCATACTGCGTATGGCCGCAGCCTGCGGACCGGCGTTTTCCGGGAAGAGAGCCAAGGCCGCCTCTAAGGACTTTTTAGCTTCTCCCTTGCTGCCTTCTTTTTTATAGAGCTGAGCCTCTCCCAAATAGAGATTGAGAGCGCTGTTCAGTTCGCCCATATTTACGGCTATAGCCAAAGCAGATTTATAAGCTTCGTGAGCCTTAGGGAACTGATTGGCTTCGCTGTAAATAAACGCCTTCATCGTATAAGCTTCAATGTTGCCGGGGTCTACGCTTACGGCGTCATCCAAACAGGCGACGGCTTCTTCGAGCTTATTGTCGCGCATATTCAGCTTAGCTAAGCTGAGATCTACGTCGACGCGCTGATTGTTGCGGCCGACCTGAACGCTGGTCTCATCTTCGCCCTCTTTAACCTTGACAGGCTCCTTGCAGAAAGCCAGAATTTCGTTGTAGGCCTTGCGGGCGGACTCGTAATGATTCTCTTCAGCGTCGAGATCAGCCAGATTCTTCTTGGCGAATATGTGATTTTTGTCGAGATTGAGAGCTTTGGTCAAATAATCGCGGGCATTGGCAAAAGCCTCTTCTTTGGAAACTTCATGCTTTTCCTCAGCCTCGCCTCCGTCCTTATCGCCGTCAGCCTGCTTCGCCTTGGCCGCCTTCTTTTTGAGGCTCTCAGCTTTAGGCGAAGCCATGCCCTTCTGCAGCCAATAATAGCCCAAATTGGCCAGAGCTTCGACATTTTGGGCGTCATTGGCCACTTCCTGGGTATAACGGTCTATTTCGCTCTGAATCTCATCTCTCTGCTGAGTCTGAGCCTGTTCCTGATCGTTCTGATCGCCGTTCTTATCGCCTATGCTGAAGCACATAATACCGGAAGTCATACAAAATACTATAACCAGCAGCCAAACTCCGACGTTCAGAAAGAACTGCCGGCGTTTTTCCTGCGGCGATATTTCACGAATTTCGGCATCTGCCTGACGTACGGCCTTGCGCTGAATATTATCGGTAGATTTACGTTTTCTGGAAGCCATAAATTTATGCTCCTAAACAATTATTAACAAAAAAAACGCACCTTAAGAGGCGCGGGAAAACCTATTTTATTACTTTTCAGTTTCCACAGCGGTACTGCGGTTCCTTCAGCCCTCGACTAAAAAGCCGCTCATCACCTCCGGCTCAATAGCCTCCTCGCCCAGACAGTCCCTGAGATGCTTGACGGCCCGCGAATGGATCTGGGAAACGCGCTGTTTGGAGACGCCCAATATGCGGGAAATTTTCTCAAAGGTGACGCCTTCAAAATAGTGCATCTTGATTAAAAGCTGCTCGCGTTCATTCAGACAGTTTATTGCCGAGCGAATGCGCCGGCGCTCCTCAGAAAATTCCAGCTCCCGATCCGGACTGCTATAATCCGCATCGGAGCCTATCATATCGGCAATGGAGGTTTCATTATCCTCGGAATTGTTCAGAGGCTGATCCAGAGACAGCATGTAGACGCAGCCCAGACAGGAAATCAGGTCAAAAACCTCAGAAGCGGAAACGTTAAGTTCTTCTGCCAGTTCCTTCTCGGTAGGACGCCTGCCGCTGACCGAAGAGAAACTGTAAATAGCCTTCTGCAGGGCTCTGGTTTTGCTGCGCATTCTCTCCGGCAGCCAATCCATACGGCGCATACCGTTAAAAATAGCCCCTCGGACGACGGGAGTGGCATAAGTTTCAAATTTAAAGCCGCGCTCCGGCTCAAAACCGTCTATAGCCCTTAAAAGACCGAAAACACCGTCGCTGACAAAATCGTCCAGTTCCACATGAGCATGTATACCGTTCATAACCTTTATAGCTAAAGACTTAACAAACGGCAGATAATACTCTATCAGCCGCTCCTGAAGCTCAGGACTTCCGCTCTTTTTATATTCGAACCATAAAGCTTCTATGTTAAGCTGCTTGTCTCTCAACTGAATGTACCGCTCTGCTGAAACTGAAGATTAATTATATGACGCAATACTAACAAAAAAACGGAGCAGCAAAAAACTGTTCCGTTTTTCTACATATTCTTATAGGGTCGAAAATAAGCCGTCGTTTTTAACGGTGAAACAGCCTGACCCTATATTCATAATTACAGCTGCTGACCCTTCATTTGCTCAAACAGAATGCTGGCCAAACCTACGCCGCCATCCTGAGACCAAACTTTAGCTCTTTCCTGATCCAGCATTCCCTGGAACATCTGCTCGCCCTGGCCGCCGCCTAAAAGGCCTCCGCCTTCGCCGCCGGCGCATTTGCGCATCTGAGCAAGCATCTGATTGAGGAATACGCTTTCAAGCTGCTGGCAGGCTTCCTTGAGCTTAGCTTCATCCTGAGCTTTGGAAGGAGCCGAAGCAGTAGCGGCCTGAGCCAAAGGTTCGGGGGTAAAGCCTTCGATTTGCATAATCTCCTCCAAATTTATCCGCCGTCTGCAGACCGTTTACAGCCCGCAGAACGGCACGCAAAATATTATTTAATTACAAGCTGCAAGCTGATTAGCTCTGGAGCTGGTTGGTCATTCTCATCATTTCGTCGGCGGCCTGAACGCCCTTCTGGTTCATTTCGAAAGCGCGCTGAGCCTGTACGATGGAAATCATCTCTTCGACTACGTTGATGTTGGATTTCTCGAGGTGGCCCTGAGCCAATACGCCTAAGCCGTCCTCACCGGGGATGGACTCGGTCTTAGCGCCGGCGACGGGGGTCTCTACATAGAGGTTGCCGCCGATAGCCTGGAGGCCGGAGGGATTGAGGAAGCGGGTGAGCTTGACCTGGGCGATCTTCTCGGGCTGGCCGTCGCCGTCGATGCGGACGCCGAAGACTTCACCGTTGGGACGAACTTCGATGTTGGTGACATCCTTAGGAATGTTGATGCCTAAGGTCTGGCCGCTGCTGGTGACCAGCTGGCCCTTGTCGCCGTCATACTTGAAGGCGCCGTCGCGGGTGTAGGCGGAGCTGCCGTCGGGCATGGTAACTTTGAAGAAGCCGTCGCCCTGAATGGCTACGTCGTAGGGGTTGCCGGTCTTCTGCAGAGAGCCCTGAGAGAACATGCGCTCAGTAGAAGAAGCGCGGACGCCCATACCGATCTGGGTACCGGCGGTGGCTTCGGTGCCGGGGTCCTGCATGGTTGCATAGAGCAAGTCCTGGAAGTCTACGCGGGATTTCTTAAAACCGGTGGACTGCACGTTGGCCAGGTTATTGGAAATATTATCCATATTCATCTGCTGAGCCATCATACCGGAAGCAGCAGTGTAAAGCGAACGCATCATAATTTATGTTCCTCCAAACCTTTTATTAACAGCAAACCGTTACGGTTCACGGTTGCCGGTTTTTATATATTATATCATAAAAACCGGCAGAATTTTCAATCTTTTAAAATTAACGGACTACGCCGACCTGATTGGCGGTCTTCTCAAGCATCTTGTCGTTGGCCTGCAGAACCTTCTGGTTGGCCTCATAGTTGCGGGTGACCATCATCAAGTCAACCATTTCGTTGATGGCGTTGACGTTGGCCATTTCCACATAACCCTGCTTGAGCTGGAAGTCGTTGGTCGCGCTGACTTTGGAGCCGGCGGCGAACTGGTTGTCGCCGGTGCGCTTAAGCTGATCGTCGTTCTCAAAAACGGCTACCAGGATTTTGTCAATGGGCTTGCCGTCGCTGGAGATAACGCCGTCGTTGGAGACTGTGAAGTTGCTGCCCTGCAGCTTGATGGGACCGCGATGGCCCATGACCTGAGCGCCGTCGGCGGTTACCAATTCACCGTTGGTGGAAAGGTGGAAGTTTCCGGCTCTGGTGAAGCGCAGGCCGTCTTTGGTCTGAATGGTGAAGAAACCGCGACCGTTGTCGTCTAAGGCCATATCAAAAGGATTGCCGGTCTCTTTCAGAGAGCCCTGAGCGCTGTGGGTTACGGAGCTGGTGCGAAGACCGCCGGAGATTTCCATTCCGGGAGCGGTAGAAAGTTCGTATGAAGACTGGGTCATTCCGTCGGGACCGCCGACTTCACGGTTAAGAATTTCGCTAAAGGAGGTAATCTGAGCGCTTTCCTTGCGGAAACCGGCGGTACCTACGTTAGCTAAGTTATTGGTGATGACATCCTGTTTAGCGGCCTGGGTCATCATACCCTGAGCAGCCATTCTCATCCCTTCAAGCATTATTACACCTCCGACATGTGGTCCGCGTTCTTATACGAACCCAAATTTTTCTTTCTATGATAAATTTTCCGTCCCTTTTAAAGAGAAAGCAAGAAAAATACCGTCTTGAAGTTTTTATTTCTCGTATAACAATCTATACGAAATCTTTTACCAAATTTTTACAAAAACACTCTCGAATTTAAACAAATTTTACCAATTAAATACCCAATGTGATAATTTTACAGATTGTAAGCCTCGCAGGCCAAATCGTTCAGTTCCTGAGCGAAGTCTATCACGGTATCTATCACTCCGTAAACAGTGGGAGGTATAACCGTACTCTTGCCCTCGCCCACTCCCTTCCGTATTTCATCGGGAACAGAATAGCCTTCTTCTTCGGGATTGTTTATATCTTCCTCAAACCTGGACATCGCAGCTCTCCATAGAAGAAATATCCGCCGTTTCCGTTATGCTCTCTATATGCAGATTGCCGTCGACCTCTCCCACCTCGGCTTCAAACGGCTCGGTCTGCCAGCCTTCCTGAATGAGGCGGTCTTCCAATACCGGCAGATAGGAACGCACAAATTCAAGAACGTCTTCGTTTTCGACCTTGACGCTCAGCTTGATCAAGCCGCTGTTTATATCCAGAGCAAAGAACAAACTGCCAAGAGCATAGGTCTTTACCAAAAGTTCGATCCTGGTATTATCCGCGTCGATAAAGCGCATATCCTCCTGCCAGCGGTAGCGGATCCACACTTCCGCCGACTCGCCGAGCTCGGAACGAAGAGGTATCTGCAGGTAGTAATAGGCTAGAGAGGGATCGAGCTTGGCGCGGTTCAGCAGCTGCAGAGCCTGAAAATTCTCTTCAGCGCTCTGCATAAAAGAAAGGAGCTGTCCAAAAGCCTGAGGTTCTTTTTCGGCGGACTCGTGCAGCCGCCGGAAATATTCCAGCAGTTCCCATTTGTCCTCGTCGTCGCCGACCCAGGTCAAAGCAGTTTCGATGCCGGCCCTTTTAGCGCTGTCAAAGAGAGCTTTGCCGCGGCTGCGGGCGCTTTTGGTATTTTTCACGCCGCCGGGAGCGATACACGCGCTCTCCAATACTCCGGGAGCTTTTTCCAAAAGTTCCAAAGAAGCCTCTGAAATTTTTCCGGACTCCGAATGAATCTTTTTAATTTCTCCCTGCAGGCTGTAAAGCTGCTGGCCTATCTGCGGATGCGAAGCAATAAAATTGCCCAGCGAGGTTATGTTCTGCGCAGTAAGAGGGATGCCGTTGGCCTGAAGGAAGCAGGCAGCTCCGATTCTGGCGTTGGCGACATTGGCATTGGGGGCGGGAGGAAGCTGGGAGACCGCTTTATGCATGCTCTGAAAACTCTGCTTATCCAAAGGCAAATTATGTTCGAGCATGGAGTTGGCAAGGCTCAGGTTGCTTTCGGTCAGAGGCACGTTCATTTTAACCAGCGTCTGGCCCACCACCTGAGTATCCATTGAAGAAAAGAGGCTGGAGGACATATTCAGCGTAATCTGACCGTTCTGCTGTCCTGTCACCGTAACGTTGAGCTGCTGTCCCACGCTCAGAGGAGTTCCGGAATTGGCCCGCAGCGTCGTATTGCCGAAGCGAAGCATATAGCTGCCGTCCTGACCGCGGCCCGTCACCTGGCCGAACAGGTTCTGCCCTACATTGAACTGACTGAAATTCGCCCCCCTGGCGGTCAGGATACCGACAGGAAGTCCCCTTCCCGCTGCAGCCGAAGGTCCGGCCATGCCGCCGATGCCACCGGCCTGGGGGTTCATCTGTACGCCTAAAAACTGCACGTCCTACGCCGCCTCCTTCCGAAACGCAAAATCAACAGCCGCCGTCAGCGCTTCCGGCAAAGCCGGCCGTACCGTTTCGGAAAGCCGACCGCGCCCTTAAACTTTATTATACAGAAATAAACGCAAAAAATACAGATATACCTAAGAAAAAAACAAATCTGCGCCGCATTGCTGCCGGCAAGTTAAGCAAAAACAAGCTTTTCTGCAGACACGCTTTGCACAGGTTTTGTTTTGCGCCGAAGCGAACGCCGTGAGCGAAGCGCAGCCGCGGAGCGAAGTACAAAACAAAACCGGCATAGCGAAAACATGCTCTAAAGATTCTTCGCTTCGCTCAGAATGACTGAGGAAACATTTTCAAGCATAATGCAGACAAACTATTATGACATTTTCAGCAAAAAAAACGCCTGACTTAACGACATTGGGCGCCGCATACAGCCGGCGCCGCTCCCCGGACAGACTTAAGCCGCTTCCGGCGGTGAGCTCCGCTCAGCCGAAATCTATTAAATCCATGTTCTTGCTGTCCCGAACTTTCTTGGTCTTCCCTGTCCTTTTTCGGGGACGCGCTTTTCCTGCCGCGCCTGCGGAGCGGCGGACCAGCCGGGGGCGCTGCCCTCTGACCAGAGCCCGCAGCATGCCTATTATATTCAAAGCCAGCTCGGTATCGTCCGAATCGGGGAGTTTATCCAGAACCTGCCGCATATAAGGAACAAATTCGTATTTTATCCTGTTCAGCTCGCTGCAGGCGATCTCCGATTTGCTCTTCCAGATTTTTTCCGCGTTGTCCCAGATGGTATCGTCGGGATCGTAACAGTAAGGAGCCTCCAGCTTCGCCAGCTTCTCCTTGAGCGTTCCCAAAACGTAGCCGTGCTCATAGACCAAACTTTTAACAAAGTTCAGCTCTATCAGATCCTGCTTGGTATATTTGCTTCTGCGTCCCTTGCCGGATAGCTCCCGGTGAACCAGCCCCAAGCTCTCCCAATGCTGAATAACTCTGACGGGCAGCTTCAGAAATTCAGCCACCTCCGCCTGGCTCAGATACATAGAAGCCGAAGCGAAAAGATCCATCTGATCCGCATCTTCAATACGTTTTACCACTCATAAATCCTTATTTTTCAAGATTCTTTTATATTTTACACACACGACGTGTGGATATCAAGACATATCATGTTCCTTTTATCCGCTAAAATTCCTAAAATTTCGGCATTTACGCCATTGACTAATTGTCTGTTGTAGTTTACAATTACGTTGTTGAGAATATAGAAAATAATCTCACCGCTGGAAATGCTGAAGTCTTCCCCGTCTTCAGCATGGATAAAGTTCCTCCTAATTCCTTAACAGAATACCCTCCCTTCGACTCACACTCAATTCGGGAGGGTATTTTTTTACAAGGATTGCCTCTAAGCAGAACAAACCGCCGACCTGCCGCGGAAGCGGAGAAGCCGATTTGATTTTGCTCTGCGGTCCGGCTGCGCCAATCAAAAAATAGCCGAAGGCAGGAAGGACAAAGATTTTACAGAACCAGGCTCCCGTTTTATGTTAAAGAGTCCGAATCATATTAATACAGATTACCGTATGAAAATTTCTATTTTCCCCTATGCTTATCCGTATCCGGGAGGAAGATACAGCCATATACTCCCCTGCAGTCCCTGCGATATTTAAGCCGTTATATGTTCTTTGAGCATAACGGCTTTATTTTTTACGCAGAAACTTCGCTGAACATTCGGCATTTTCGGCCGCATTGGCTGACTTGGAATAATGCCGCCGTTATCTTACTATCTATTATATATACGAAAGCAGAAACACAAATATGTCTGTAGCTCTAGTAGTCTTATGCGCCGTAATAATTATCGCGCTGGTATTCGATTACGTAAACGGCTTTCATGATGCGGCCAACGCCATCGCCACCGCTGTATCCACCAGAGCTTTATCGCCGCGCAAGGCCGTATTTATGGCGGCCTGCTTCAACTTTGTAGGCGCCTTTTTATTTACCGGAGTAGCCAAAACTATAACCAAGGGCATCGTCATCGACGGCGCCGTCAATCAGCAATCCTTAATCCTGGTCGCCCTGCTGGGAGCCATCATCTGGAATATTATCACCTGGTACAAAGGACTGCCCTCCTCATCCTCGCACGCGCTCATCGGAGGACTCGTAGGAGTAGGCCTGGCCCACGTCGGCATAGAGGGAGTGCAGTGGAAGAGCGGAGTTATGGGGCATGTGGTTATTCCCGGCCTGGTCTCTCCCATCATCGGCCTCTTCTTTGGCTATATCGCCATGCTGGCCATGTATTGGATCTTCCACACCTTAAATCAGAAGGGCATCATCAAAGCCGCCGTCAACAACAAGTTTAAATACGCCCAATGGTGTTCCGCCGCTCTCATGGCCTTCGCCCAGGGCTCCAACGACGCCCAGAAGGTCATGGGCATCATAACCCTGGCTCTGATCAGCGGCGCTACCGCCGGCATCATCGAGCCCGGCCTCATTCCCCAGGACATCATCGACAACGGAGAGGTATGGTGGCCCACCAAACTGGCCTGCGCTACCGCCATCGCCCTCGGCACCTCTGCCGGCGGCTGGAGAATCATCAAGACTATCGGCAGCAAAGTAGTGCGCCTGCAGCCCATCAACGGCTTCACCGCCGACATAATTTCCGCCACCGTCGTTCTGACCACCGCCGCCCTGGGCATGCCCATCTCCACCACTCATGTAGTGACCGCCAGCATCATGGGCGTGGGCGCCGTCAAAAGGTTCAACGCCGTGCGCTGGAGCGTGGCCAACAACATCGCTCTGGCCTGGACCATGACTCTGCCCGCCTCCGCCGTAATCGCCATGATCGTCTATTATATCGTGCGCCTCACCGGCATCATCGAGCCCTACGCCCCTGCGGCTATGTAAAGCCGGCGGAAGCCCAAACCAAAAATGAGCTGCGAATCTGTTTCACAGCTCATTTTTTTTGTAAACTAATTATCAAAACGCGAAATCAAGCCAAACGTCTATTCCTCGCCTCTGGTTCTGCGCAGCAGCTTGGGAGCGGAAGGAACCGGCGGACTCTCCAGTCCCTCCTCGCCCGGACCGGGCGCTTCCGGCAGCGAATCCTGCGGTTCATTGACCGGACGGCGGGAGGCCTTTCCGGGAATCAGAGGATGAGGACGAACCTCGTGCGCTTCAAACTGTCTGGCGCTTCCATCCTCAGACATCTGCGCGCGCTGAGAGGACAGCGGCCTGTTCATGCTTTCGCTCCTGGCTCCCATTGAGCCGCCCTGACGTGAAGGCGGCTGCCCGAAAACTCTGCCGGAAGGCTGGACGCTGCCGCGCCTTACGCCCTCTCCGCCGTCTCCTTTAATCAGGCTGGAAGCCGAAACCGGCTCCAGACTGCCGCTCTTGCGCAGGCTGCTCTGACCGGAAGAAACCGTGGGCCTGGCGAAATCGCTGCGCAGACTCCTGTTGTTCTTTACCGTCGTCTGCACCGGACGCTGTCCGCCGCCGACGGTAGGCCTGAAACCGGCTCTGGAAGCGACCGTATAGACGATCTCTTCCTCTTCCTCGGGTTCAGCCGGTTCTTCTTCCTCCGCCGGAGGCTTGACAACTGCAGAAGCCTTCTGCAGCGCCGACTTAGAAGAGGTAATTTCCGTCAGATTGACGGAGCGGACCTGAGGCAGGGGCTGAATCTGCTCCTCCGCCGGTTCCGCTTCATTTTCATGGGCAGGATACTGCTCTGCGGAATTGCGCAGCGCCGCTTTTTGAGCCTTCTTCTGCTCCATTTTGAACTGAGCCCGGGAGGGCGCGGCCGGAGGCGCAGGCGCGCTCTTGCTCGGAGCTGCGGCGGGCTCGGAAACTGCGCCGGCAGGAAGCGAAGGCACGGCGGCAGCCGCCGCGCCGGCAGACGCATAGGCTTCGGTCTCGCTGTAAGTAGGTATTACGGCGCTGGGCTTGCTAACCTTAAACTGCTGACGGATCTCGCTGCCGCCGTCGGTAATATACTGAACCACGCCGCACCTGGGATGACAGGCGGAGACGACTATCTCGCCGCTGCCCTTCACCAGCCACCTCTCCACGCAGCGGCTCCGTTCCGAGCAGCCGCTGAAAAACGGAGAAAGGTTTCCGCAGCGAAGATGCGGGGAAACCGTTCCGGCCAGCGATTCATTTTCGGAAAGAGCGCGTCCCATCAGCAGAGAGCAGTTCTCGTTCAACGCTATTTCAGTTATTAAAGGCTCGTCTTTGCTCCGGCCTCTTTCGCTGATCCAGGCCGGCAGATAGCCGTCGTTAATTATTTCTACGGAGATAATGCGCAGCGGGACCATTTCCCCTTCATCGTCGTCGGGCTCGGCCCAGCCGACTACGGTATCGCCGCAGGCGCCTAAATTGATGCGGGGCAGCGAAGCGGCTAAATTTAAAGCCACGCCGATATGGGCTTCGCAGATCTCCGCCAGCATATCGCCGGAAGGAGGATTGAGCCAGCTTTCGGCAGGATCCCAGCCGCCGGCCTCGACCGCTCCTAAACGCGGATGCTCGCATTCGCTCCAGGGGACAAAGCCGCGCCCCTCATTGCTCCTGTCCAGCCAGCGCAGAACCGCCGCCAGATCCGCCTCTCCGGCTTCGGAGAGTTCCGTCATTTCACAGCCGGCCGCCTCTAAAAGGTTCCAGGAATCGATGCGCAGGCAGGGCACGCCCATTTCCGTATAAAGCCAGTCGGCAAAATCCGTACTTTCCTTAACGCTTTCCACCGGAACATGAAGAGCCTCAGAAGCCTTCTCCGCCAGAAACGCCAGAAGCCTGCGGTCCTTTCCGTCAATAATCGACTCGTCTCCCGAAATCTTAATTTTGCCCTCGCCGCTTCTGAACGATACGGCCAGGCACAAATTATTGAGAGAGCGCAGAAAAGCGCTGACTGAACGCGATTCCGCCTGGGAAAAAGGACCGGCGCTCCCGCTGCCTCCGTAATGGCGGTTTACATTACCGCACGAAGGCGTAAAGTCATGGTGCAAATCTCTCTTGTAATCTATCAGGCGCAGGCGCAGAGGTTCTCCCGATTCGCCGTCCAGAAAGCCCTCTCTGTACAGGCTGTAAAAATCGCCCTCCGTATCTCCGGGCTCCCGCCTGACCAAAAGCCGCTCGTCGCGCTTGCTGATCTTCCACTGTCCGCAGGGGTCCTTCACCCGCATCTGCAGAATGCGGCCGTCTCCGTTTATGTCGCCGGGGACCAGTCCCTCGCGCAGTCCGTCAAAGAAGCTCAGCCTTCTTCCTACCGAAGTAACCAGGCCGGAATTTAAAGCCAGCTCCGCCCCGTCGGGCGCCAGACGGGGAACGATATAAAAGGTTTTAGTATCGAGCAGTTCGGTTATAAAGGGACTGCGTCCGTGCTCTGCGGCCAGGCGCTGGAGCACCGCCAGACAGGAGGCGGTAGTTGAATACTGGCCTCCGTTGATATTGCCGTCCAGCCAAATAGCCGGCTTTGACCTGGCAGAACCGGTATTGGTGTTGGTAACCTCCGCCGCCCACAAAGCACGTCCTCCCAGGGAATTACCCAAAGAGAAGATGCGCACCAGATGCGGCACGGCTTCGGCTATGCTGTTTAAATAGGCAGTAAGCTCTTCGTAATTTAAATAAGCTTCTGTATTCAGAGGCGGAACGATAGGCACGGATAAAACTCCCCGCAGAATATTTAAAGGTTCAAAAAGCGGAAAAATTATTTTGGCATTATAAAACCTTGCACCTGCCGAATTCATGCCGCGAACAGTCTTTTTTGCCAAAGTCAAATCGAAGGGCTTTATCTGCCGCGTTCTAAAGAACCCGCCTTATGCCGTTCCGAGACGGCTGCAAAGACAATGCCGTTAAGTTAAAAGCGGATTTCGACGAAAACGGCGCCGCAGCCTATCGCATTATGCCTGCAAACGTTTGCTCTTTCACTGAGAGCGCAGCGAAGGATCTTTCCGGCGCGTTCTGCATGTTTTCGCTATGCCGGTTTTGTTCTGCAACTGACTCCGCGGAAGCTTTGGCTCGGACGCCGTTTCAGCGCAGAACAAAACCTGTGTAAAGGCGTATGCTTAAACTGCTTTTGCTTAACTCCAGAGGCAGCGGCGGCAAAGGAACTTGCGGATTTTGGCAGACAGAGATTCGCCGCCTCCGGCCGGAAAAGCGGAATGAGGCGAGCTTAATCGTCAGCTTTGCGGCTTGCGGCTATCCTTTGTATTTTTCGGTTTATTTTTGTATAATATAAAATAAAGCGTTATGAGCCGTCCCCGCGCCTCTGCAGGAACAGCCGGCAGATGCTGAAAAAGCATAATAAAACATAACCGCCTGATACATAAGTTATGTTGGAAAACGGAGTTACTTAACACAGTTATGGCCAGACAAGTCTATTCAAATATGAGCGAGCAGGAAAAGGAAAACGATCCCTTATACAAGAGACGCCACTCTTTAGCGCACGTTTTAGCCGAAGCGGTACAGAGACTTTATCCGGGAACCAGGCTCGGCTTCGGCCCGGCAGTCGACAACGGCTTTTATTACGATTTCCAGTTCGCCGAGGAATTCGACAGCGAGAACCTTCCCAAAATCGAAGCGGAAATGCGCAAAATTATCGGCGAAAAGCAAGCCTTCACCCGCACAGTGCTTGATATAGAAGAAGCGGCAAAGCGCTTTGAGGAAGCCGGAGAAATTTTAAAGGCCGAGCATGTGCGCGAGCTGGCCGAGGACCACAAGGAAGTCAGCATTTATCAGAACGGAGAGTTCACCGATCTCTGCGCCGGCCCCCACGTGGAAAACACCTCTCAGATTCCCTCCGACTGCTTCGCTCTGGACAGCGTAGCCGGAGCTTACTGGCACGCCGACCAGTCCAGAGAGATGCTGACCCGAATTTACGGTCTGGCCTTCAACAACAAAAAAGACCTCAAGGAGTATCTGCGCCAGCGCGAGGAAGCCCGCAAATACGACCACCGCAAGCTGAGCAAGGAACTGGAGTTCTACACCATGACCGAAAAGGTTGGCCTGGGCCTGCCTCTGTGGCTCCCCAACGGCACGGTTCTGCGCGAGGAGCTGGAGAAATTCGCCAAGGAGACCGAGCAGCGCGGCGGCTATCAGCGCGTGGCCACTCCCCACATTACCAACGAGCAGCTCTTTTACACCTCCGGACACCTTCCTTACTACAAAGACGGCATGTATCCGCCCATGCAGATCGACGACGGGCAGAACTATTACTTAAAACCGATGAACTGCCCCATGCACCACATGATCTTCAGCAGCCGTCCCCGCTCCTACCGCGAGCTGCCTCTGCGCCTAGCCGAATACGGAAACTGCTACCGCTACGAGGGCTCCGGCTCGCTGGCCGGACTTCTGCGCGTACGCGGCATGTGCATGAACGACGCTCACATTTACTGCAGTCCGGAACAGCTGGCCGAAGAGTTTAAGGCGGTTCTGGACCTGCATAGCTTCTATTACGACAAGTTCCGCATCGAGGGCTACTGGATGCGCCTCTCCCTGCACGATCCCAAAAATACCAAAAAATACGTCGATAATCCCGAAGCCTGGGCTCAGTCCGAAGACGCCATCCGCCAGGTAGTGCGCTCCATGGGCGTCGATTTCGAAGAAGTTCCCGGCGAAGCCGCCTTCTACGGTCCCAAGGTAGATTTCCAGATCCGCAACGTCCTGGGCCGCGAAGAGACCGCTTCCACCAACCAACTCGACTTTGCCGTGCCCTCCCGCTTCAACCTGGTCTACACCGGCAAAGACGGCGAGTACCACACTCCCTACTGCATCCACAGAGCTCCTCTGGGAACCCACGAGCGCTTCCTGGCCTTCCTCATGGAGCACTTCAAGGGCGCCTTCCCCACCTGGATGTCTCCCGTTCAGGTCATGGTCGTGCCGGTTTCGGTCGAAAAATTCGGAGATTACGCCGAGCGCCTGGCCGCCGCTCTGAGAAACGATCTCTACAGGGCCCAGGCCAATCTGGAGGGCGACAGCTTCAATAAGAAGATCCGCGCCGCCGTCACCTCCAAGATCCCCAACATTCTGGTGGTCGGCGCCAACGAGGCGGAAAACGAATCCGTCACCTGGAGACGCTACTCGGTCAAGGATCAGCGCACTCTGAAGTTCACGGAATTCCAGAACATTCTGGCCAAGATGTGCAAAGAGCGCACCATGGACAACTTCGCCGACGTGGTTCTGCCTGAATAATAAAGACGCCGGAAGCAAAACTCTGGATTAAAGCCAAAAGGCCCTTCGCTCGAACCCAGGCGAAGGGTCTTTCTGTTTGCGCGCCTTTATTATCCGCTGCGGCAGACCTGCACCCGAACAGTTCAGTTCCCGCCCTGTCATTTCAAACTGAGCGAAAAACCTTGAGCTTTTGACGGTTGAGATCTTTCGCCGAAGGCTCAGTATGACAGTATACGGACTCAAAGCGGCAATATACGCCGGGACGGTAAAGTACGGCAAGGCGGCGTCATGCCGGCTCAGGGCGGCGCAGGCCCGCAGCTGGAGAATTAGGAAGAAAGCCGGCGCAAAGCTGAAAAGAAAAAGATATGCCGCTTTATACAGTCTAAAGATAAAGCAGAACAAACAGATAGACTGCGATGCCGCCGTTCCACAGCATATGAGCCAGAATAGAAGGCCACAGGCTGCGGCTGCGCTGATAAAGCCAGCAGAAAACCGCTCCCAGTCCCGTCAGAACCAGAAGTCCCTGAGAATCTCCGTGACAGAGGCTGAAGGCCAGAGAAGCGGCGGCGGCGGCCAGAGAAATATTAAAAACGCTTTTTAAGCCGCCGAATAAAATGCCTCGAAAGAAGATTTCCTCATAAAAGGGGCCTGCCAAAACCAATATGAATACGGCGGCATACTCATAAATATTTCCGTTCAGCATATTATCAAGCAAAACGTTGCTTGAATGAGGCGTTCCTCCTAAAACGGCCGAAGTAACCCATGACAGCAGAAAAGCGGCGGCCAAGGCCAGGCCGTAGCCTCCGAAGGCCTCGAAAAGATAAGCTTTTTTAAAACTGCCCAAGCCCACAAAGCCGCAGATCTCGCGCAGTGAAATTACAGAACCGCCCTTTTCCTCCGCTCTTTTTACCGTCAGCTGAGGCAGCTTATAAGCTATAACGGTTAAATTGACGGCATAAATAATAATTTGCAGTTCAACCGTTCCGATAATTTCCGAATAATATATTCTTTTTAAAATAAAACCCAAAATTACGGCCGAAAATACAGACAGCCAATTGATAAATACAAAAAGAGAAAAGGAAGGCAAAAATTCTAAAGAGGGGATTTGAGGATTCTCAGTTTCATTCCGCGGATTCTTTCCAGTTTTAAACCAAACCCAGAAGTTATTCGCCTCATTAAAAGCAAGAAAAGCTCCGCTCAAAAGGGCGGCCGAAATAAAAATAAAAGCGAAACAAACTAAGCCGATATCCCTCAGAAAGCAGCGATAATTTATCTCATAGGCTTCTTCCGTTATAGGATAATCTTTGCCGCATTCCGATTTGACAGTACTGCCGGAGGACACGGACCCATCGTCTCCGGTTATAGTATACTCGCTGCCCCTGAACAGCCATAAGGCTTTGAGGATAAGAATCTTTTTATTGACGTCTTCAGTTTTAAAAATATATTCAAGAGCTTTTCTTTCAAAAACTCTTTCATATTCTTCTTTTTCATTCACAGAATCAAGACAGCACACAAGAGCCGCTTCGGGAGATCTGTTGTTCTCAATTTTGGAGCCGGACGCCCACAGCATCAGCAACGCGTCATCATAGTCCCTCCTTAAAATAAAGACGGCGGCGGCGGCCAAATTATCTTCAATATCCAAAGCTTTCGCTTCAGCTTTAGTAAACTTTAAGGATTCAGCCGCTCCTAAACTGCAATTTAAAAGATTTTCTATCCTTGCGGCTCTAAGCAGCGCTTCCGCTTTGATCTTAACATGAGATTTCAGCCCCGAATCCCTTCCGGCAGGCAGCCAGGCAAGGAGCAGAACAGGCGCCCAAAGCCACAAAATCAGCAGCGACATAATCCATATTCTGCGCCGCCTATAAAAATCTGTAAAACAGTTTTTTCCCATAGTCATATAATATCTCAGCTAAATATCAGCTCATAATTTTTAGCTGATTTTTTCTGCTCAGTGTAGGAAATTTTATTATAACACAGGAACAGTTTCCCTTGTGTTTAACAAGAAGTGTAATTTATTATTTATAAGTTCCAATCCTCAGGAAATTAAAACGGCGGGCGAAAGCCTTTCCGCCCCGGATTGCGACGTATATACGGTAAGTTCGGCAGCGGAGCTTCGCTCTACCCAGCCGCTCATGAGCGGCAGTCAGCTGGCGCTGATAAGTCTGACTCACCCCGATCTTGAAGAACTGTCGGCCTATTTTTCCGAGATCTCTCTGGATGCGGAATTTTTATTTATTTTCAGCCCCGACAGCCATGGCGAAGACGGCGATACTCACCCCGCGGACGCCGTCTTCCGGAAAGCCGCGCAAAAATGCCTCCCCCGCATCTGCTGTCTGGGTTATACGAATCTGCCGTCGGTTAAGCAGGCCTGCAGAATCATGGACAGCCTGGGTTCCTGGTGGGAAATAAAAGCCAAAGACGTCTCTGTACACGAACGCTACCGCAAATTTTTGAACCGAGTTAATCAGGGCATCGTTGACACCGACGAAAACGCCAAAATACGCTGGGCCAACAACACCTTCAAAGTACTGGCAGGCACAAAGGACGTTATCGGACGCAGGCTCGACGATTTTATCGACCCCAGGGACCTTCCCTGTATGGCCGCCGTCCAGGTGCAGCTGCATAACGGCATCATCTCTCCCTTCAGGGTGCGTCTGCGCGCCGATTCCCTCCCCGTAGAGATCGACGCCACGCCGCGCTTCGACAGGGACAGCGTCTTTAAAGGCATTGTTTCCTTAGTTACGCCGGCGGACAAGCTGCCCATGGAGGAGTTTTTTGCCAGCCGCAATCTGTCTTATCTGTACAGTCTGGCTCTGCGCCTCAGTCAGGCCTTCGATATTTCCAAGGTAATAAACATCATTACCGAATCGGTGCGGGAGATGTGCGGCTTCGCCTGCTGCGGCATTAAGCTGCAGGGCTGCGGAGAGGTCATCGACAGAACTTCCGAGCACGTCGTCACCGCCTCCTTAAAAAAGGTCATCGACAGCTTCTGTCTCGATTTGGGAAAGCAGAGCATTAAAGTCATCAAGGACGTCGGCAGCCAGCCCGATCCGACTTCTCTGGCCTTAAAGGAAGCGGGCTTCAAGGGCATCGCCTGCGTAGCTCTTACCGTAGGCACCGAACATATCGGCTACATCTGGGCTCTGTCCGACAGCGAAAACGCCATTTCCAGAGAGAACAATTCATTTTTGATTTCCGTAGGCATTCAGGCCGGCCTGGCTCTGCAGAATGCCATAAACGTCCGCCGCCGTCTGGAGGAAGAAACCGGCAGACGCCGCTTTTACAGGGATGCTTTAAACGCTCTCACCGCCGGAAAGCTGGTTTTCTGCGAACGCGACGAGCTCGACAGCCACTGGGCGGACTGCGGCAGGGAGCTTATCTCCTTAAAGCTCGAATCAGCCGAAAACGTACCCGATTCCAGGCATCTCACCGAAAAGGTCATGAAGGAAGAAGGCTTTGAAGACGAGATCGTCTTCAATATGGTTACCTGCGTATCGGAGGCGGCTACCAACGTCGTCAAATACGGACCTCCAGGAAAAATGGCCATCAAAACCGACTCCGAAGGCATCCATGTGCGCCTGGACGACACCGGCCCCGGTATTTCCTTCGCCACCCTGCCCAAGGCCATTCTCCTGCCCGGCTTCTCCTGCGACACCGCTCCTTCACTGGGACTTGGCTATTCGGTAATGCTCAGCATGTGCGACCGCATTTACCTCTGCACCGGCCAAAACGGAACCAGCCTGATCCTGGAAATTATGAACGCCAAAGACGAGGCCGATCCTCTGGACGCCTTCATAGGCTTCGCCGAACTGGCCGAAAAGATTTAAAGACGCCGCCGGTCCGGCGCCTTCCGGGCGTCGGCGCAGAGCGCAGGCATTAAAGAGGCTCCGTACTCTTCAGCCTGAGACAGCCGAGACCGGCCGCAAAAAGCGCCAGCGACAGGAGTCCGCAGCTGAGAATCCTTTCCAAAGCGGCTTCGGCCGGCTGCGGCTTCAAAGCCAGCGCGCCGTCTTCGGACGCTGTGCAGTCTCCCTTCCCGCCCCCGGCGGCCCCGCTCTCGCTCTTGCCTCGCCCATCTTCTCCGGGCGCGGAAGCGTCAATGCCGCCTGCAGCCTGCGAAGCCTCGGCCTTCAAATCATAAACATAAGCCGCCGCGACATAAGGAACGGCGTATTCAAAAGCGCCGTAACTGCAGGAGCGCACCGCCGGGAAGAAAGTCGGAACCGCCGCAGCCGCGCTGAGAAGAAGACAGACCGTCCCGCTGCAGAAATTGAAGCTCGGCAGCCAGAACAGGCAAAAAAGAGAAACCGCCCAAAGCGCCATCTCCGCCTGAGAAAGATCACCGTCGGCGCTGCAGATTAAAAACAGAACCAGAAATACCCCAAAAAAAAACGCCGCCGAACGGGAGCATCTCCCCGCCGTAAAATCCCGCCTGCAGCTCCAGGCCATTCCCGCTCCCAAAGCGCCGATCATCCCGAACACGCTTACCGTCAAAAAACCGAAGGCTGCCGCTCCGTCTTGTCCGATGAGCAAATCTCTCATAAATAATACGGCGCCCGCCGCCAAAGCTTCAATGCACCAGGGCAGGACAATTTTTATAATTTTTACTAAAAAATTGGCTCCGTATCCGCAGGGAGCGAGCTCCAGAATAATATTCCGGCCCGAACAGCGGTCGCTGAAAAATATATAAGCGCTGCGGCGCATAATATCCAGCGTCATAAAAAAGACAAACAGGCACATGACGCTGCATAAGAGCAGCTCGTTTTTTTCATGGCTCAGCAGTCCGACCGCTTCTGTCAGCGCGGCAAAAGCGGCAATGGCAAAATTCCAGCCCAGCCCAATCCGCAGCAGTTTTGAGCCGAATGGCCGCTTCTCAGCCATCTCGCTCTCCTGCTGCCAGGTCTTTTTCAAAATTTCGCAAGAATTACTCAGCTTCATTTTCTGTCGAGCTTATATCCTTTATCTGAAAGACGACGGTTCCGTCGCCGAAACGCATAGGCTCGCCCAAATACGGAATCAGACGGTTTTCTATATCCAGGGCGGTAAACCCGGGCAGCAGACGCTCATGAAGAATGAAATACCTGAATTTCATATCCAGCAGAGATTTAATGCCCCGTTCAAAATTCTTTCTGGTTTTGCTGGAAGCCAGCACGCCGTTCTGAGCCAAAAGGATCTCCTCCATAAAAAAGTTATGAGAAAGCTCCCAGCTCAGCACGCCGCTGGTGCGGTAAGGAATCTTCTTGCCGTGGACGGTCTGATAATAGAAATATTCGCTGGGAATCAGACGCGCTCCGGGACGTTCGAAAGGATAGTCGATTATGGCATAATCGCGGGGATCCGCCGCAATTATATTATAAAAATTGGGGACCTCCACCGGACTGACCGGCAAGGGCCAGGGCAGAGGCGAGACAAAAATGATTTCCAGCAGCATACAAAAGCAGATAAAGCTGCTGAATACGCACTTTTTAAAATAGGTCTGCCGCCTGAGAAGCTCCTTCATTCCCCAGGAAGCCAGAATCCCCAGACATATCAGAGAAATCATCAGCAGTCGGAAGGGGATGGCGATATTGTAAAAAAACGGGAAAAACAGGAACATCAGCAGATAAACTGGGTTCAGAAATCCTTGGGGAGAGAAATCGGAATAGGTAATTTTCTGTCCCAGGGAAAGGATCAGAAATAAGAGAAAAGCCGCTCCCAAATAGTATACCGCCTGATTTTTTCGGCGGCTCCGCCAGGCGAACAGCCCCAGAATGACGGCAATCCAGCCCAGATAATGCACGCGTACCAGGCGGTCGACCGTAACCGTGACCGTAGCGTTGCCCTTTCCGGGCAGAAAAAGTCCCAAAAGGTTGGTGTAGTTATGAAAGCCGTTAATGCCGCGGATATTGACGCTGACCTCGGAGTTATTGCCCATATAGTCGCGCATGCGTGAGATGGAGCGCTTGGGCGCTTTAGCCGGCATGACGATATTGGCGGAATTGGAGACCACCAGTTTAAAGGCTATGGCAAAGGGAGAGATCATCACCGCTCCCAGAATAATAGCGCAGCAGATCTGCAGAAAATGGATTTTCAGGTAAGGGTATGAGAAGGCGAACCATCTTCTGCAGCTGCAGAGAAAAGCCGCCCGCGCTCTTTTAAAGCAAATCAGCTCTTTAATTTTATAGCTTCTGCCGCGCCAGTATTTAATTATATATTGAGAAACCTTGTATAAAAAAGCCGCCGCCGTATAAACCGCCATAAATTCGCCGTAATACCAGCACGAAAAAGTCGTCAGAGCAAAAAATACGGCCATGCCAAGCATATCGCGGAAGCGGCCCCAATCCAAAAGGCGGTGCAGAAAATATATAAACAGAGGCGCCCAGGCAGTATTCAGCGTTTCCGAAACTCCGGAAGAAACAGGATAGCTCAGCACATATCCGGACAGACCGTAAACCACCGCCGCCGCCGCGCTGCAGATCCTGTCCTTAATGAAATAATTTGCCAAAATCCAGCAGGCCGCCATGCCCATCCATAAATTTAAAGCGATTAAGACGTTCTGAGCGGCGGCGAAAGACATAAATGGCTTCAGAACATATACGATCAGGGCGTTGCAGGGATCGGCAATATACAGATAGCCTCCCCGCGGAGCATTGATTAGATCGCAGAAGAGAGGCAGTATCCCTTTATCAAGACTTTGGCAGACCCACCAGTGTCCCCAGAAATGTTTCCAGAAATCTCCCTCGTAGTCGCCGATCAGCTGATCGCCCCAATGAAAACCTACCGGCCAGATGGCAATAAAGACAAGAAAAGCAAAAAACAGACCTATGCACAGCGTCTCGCCTAAGGTCCTGCTATAAGAATCCTCTTTTTTAAGATCCGCCTCCAAAACCGAAGGCGCGCTCTTTTCAGTCCCGAGCCCTTCAGAGCTCTCTCTGTCTAAAACATCTTTCATATCGGTACGTTCTGTATTAATAATCTGCATACGCCGCAAAAGCGTTCAACAACGCCGCAGAAGCTATACTTTTTAATAAGAGCCGCTATAACCCTTTCCTGGCTCGAAGCCGCCGGCAAAGGAATAATTTATAGAATTATTTAATAAGCCGCCATGCTGAATAACGACCGGAACGCAGATAGAATCAAGCCGGCTTTAATTGCGGCGGCATTTTTATTTGTCATTATATTTACAGAACTGATTTTAATGGCTGACAGCGCCCAAAAGGAGAAGGAAATAGCTCTGACCACTCTGGCAGGCTTCGCCGTAACTCCCACCGAGAACGTGTCTCCCTTTTCCGACTGGATCGGCCTCAAAAGAGCCCAAAAAATTATGAAGGAGGAAAGAAATTATACTTTGCCTCCGGATAAGCAAAAAAATCTCAGAGCCATCGAGGAGCAAACCCTCAGAGAACTCAGCGCCGCCGAACGGATTTATGCGGAAATTTACGGAGAACTTTCCGAAAATCAGCTGAAATTTATAAACGAACCCAATAAATATATAGCCGCTTATTATTCCGCAGGCTCGGAAGGCAGCGACAAAAGAAGCTATAACCGCTCTGTCTGCACCTTAAAAAAGCGCGCTTCTCTGAAACCCTTTTCCGCCGCGGGATTCGCGGACGCCGAATCGGCGGTATTCCAGACCAAAGACAGAAGCAAGGAAAAGATATATCTGAGTCCGGATCTATGCCTGCTTTTAACTCCCGTCAACAGAACTCCGCTTCCCCCGGCCGTGCCGGAAGGAGCGGGAACGCAGCGCCAAGCCGCCGTTAAAAAGCTGCAGGAAGCCAAAGTTTATCCCTTAAAGCTTTTGCTGTGCTTAGGAGAACTTGCCTTCCGAGAGGACAGAGACTGCCTGACCCCTGAACAGGCTCAGAGAATTCTGATACTCCTGGGAAGATTAAAACTCGTCACCCTGAGAATCCAGGAATGTCATTACAGCGCGACTCTTCTTTTCCCCGGCAGCTTCTTCAGGGAGCTGGAAAAAGCTCAGGAAAACTGGCCTTCGGAAATCAGACGGCTGGAATATCTCATCAGCCCCCGGACTCTGAACAATATAAGAACGGTTTTTGAAGATGAAAACTGCGCTCTGCTGCAGAGACCGGAAAAGAACGCGAAAATTTTTGAAGCCAACAGATCGCAGAGATACTGAAGGCGCTTCAGCCTCTCTTCTCAGGAAAAGCTAAAAAAATGTCTATGCAAAAAACAAATGAGAAACCAGAAAAAAAAGCCGGGCGGCCCCTATTTGACAGCATAGCCGCCGTTTTAGGCGCATATGCGCTGCTGGCAGTTCTCTTTGCAGCTCCGGCCTCGCTGCAGGGCGCTGAAGTTATATTCGGATATTTAGGCTACGAAAATACCGCTCAGACTCTGTGGATATATCATTCCTGGACTCAGTATTACGCCTGCATGATAGATTACTGCTGCGAGCACTACGGATTCTGGGGCTGCTTAACGCATATAAGCGAGCTGTACGGATACGTATTAAGATTCGGCGAGCACTGCAGCGTATCCAACGGCATAGACTTTCTGTGGACCTGGCCGCTGGCCAAACTGTTCGGCTTTCCTTTGTATTACAATGTCAAATGCCTGATCATACTGGCCTTAAACGCCCTGGCCATGCGCTGTCTCTGCCGCCGCTCGGGATGCTCTCCCCTGGCCTCGTTTTTGGGAGGCGCGATTTTTGCTTTCAATCCCTGGCAGCTCCATCTCATCGTCACCGGAAGAATTATAGAATCGCAGACATTTTTGTTTGTGCTGACGGTTTTGAGCTTCATGGAGGCCAAGGGCTCGGAGGACTGGCGGCGCTGGAGTCTGGCCGGCCTCATGCTGGCCCTGACCGCGACAAACTACTGGTTTTACGGTCATTTTGCCGTACTGTTCGGAGCCTTCCTCATTCTCTGGAGTATTTCATGCGCAATATATGAACATATTACCGGGCAAAACAGACTGAACTTTTCTTTCAGGAGCTTTTTTTCAGTCCGCAGGCAGCTGTGCGCGCTTCTGTTTGTCCTGACCTTTGCCGCGGCAATACTTCCCAGCGCCCAGCCCTATCTGGTGCGCATAGCCTGCGGCGACGATATCCCCGGCATGGTGCGCCCGGATCAGAATCAGCAGTACGATCCTTCGATCTTTTACAGACAGAGCATCAACTATTCCTGCGAAATAGACTACCCCTTCAGAAAGTCCTTTGTCCAGTCTCCACTGTCTCCGGCCTGCCAGATCCCTCTGGAGCATACCTTTTCGGCCAACATAACCTTTATGGCCCTGGCAGCCTGCCTGACTCTGTTTCTGTATAAAAACTACCCCCGGCGCAGGCTTCAGATAATGTGGCTGGCCGCCGCCGTCTGCTTTTATTTTCTTCCCCTCGGTCCGCTTTTAAAATGGAAAGGCTGCTTTATCGGCGTTTTCGGACGCACCCTGCTCACGCCTTACAGAGTTTTATGCGAATACATGCCGCTGTTCAACAAGCTGGTCTGGCCCAGTCAGACCATGCTGCTGTTCATATTGGCAGTCGCCTCCTTTCTGGCTCTGGCCTGCGACGCTCTGCAAAATCACTCAAAGCTGTCAAAACCTACCCTGATCGGAATAACCGTCTGTCTCCTGATTCTTCCGGTATTTGAACAGCTTAAGCGCAGCCATCTGCCGATGCCCGCCACCGAAGCCCCGCCAAAAAATACCGTCGTTCAGAAAACGGATCGCCCCGGCGCCGAATCGGGATATATTTTCGTGCCGGTGGAGAGAAAGGTATGGGAAAGCGCCCTGGACTTCAACCGCGATTTTTACTACGATTCCGATCTTACCCTGGTCGATATGAGAATAACCGTCGACGGCCGCAAGGGCTTATTCTCCCGCCATCAGTACAATACCGGCAAGGACAGCTGGCTCTTCGAATACCAAAACATGATCGATCAGCCCTTTGTGCGCTTTATCTTGGATCTGGGCAGCGAAACCGTACCCAAAAGCTTTTCAAAGGAGGCTCTGGCTCAGGTACAAAACGAAGGCTACCGCTATATAGTCGTCAGCGAACGCATGTGCTGCCATATAAAAAACCGGGGTTCCTATTTGCTGGATCGCCACGCCGGAGAAATAATTTACAGCGACATCTGCAGCCGCCTCAACGCAGTATTCGGACAGCCCGTATGCGAGCTTGAAGAGACCAGCTACGACAGAAGCTTAAGCGGAGGGATGATAGAGCCCAACAAATACGTGCTGAGTTTTTACGATACTCAAAACCCTGAGATCTTTAAAAATATCTCAGATAAATGAAATTGGATTTAAGTTGTAAAGGTAACAGCAGAAAACAAAGGAAATAATAAAGCTGTAACTATATTAAGTCACTGACTCGGACAGAGGAGGAATTTATGACATCCGGTATTGCAGTCTGCTGTATGATATGCCTGATAGCCTTCGTCGTTATCAGTCTGGTCTTCGCAATTATCGTCATGCAGCGTCTTAACAGCATTGAAGACAACACTCAGAAAACCGCGATTCTGCTTACAGTTATCGCCAACAAGCAGGGAGCGACCCAGGAGGATATCCTCAACGCCTGCTCCAGTGAAAATCAGGCTCAGGCCGGCGCAGCTCAGCCGCCTCAGAACAAAGCTTCAAAAAAGAAATAGATTTACCAACCGCACAAGTCCCGGCCTTGACAAAAATGTTCAGACTGCCGATACCGACCACAGGCAGATCTTTTAGATTTTGTCTGCCGATACCCAGCGACCGAGAGCCGACCGATCGGCTCTCTTTTGGTAATAAATCTTAACGCTGGATTCCCTCAAAAAAAAGCTGCGACGTGAAGCTTTGAAGCCGCCTGCAGGAAGCGGGCGTTCTGCCCCCCGCAGACAAAAGCATTCAAAGCCTCCGGCCCAAGCGGACCTAAATCAAGGAACCGTTATTTATGAAACTGCATTTTAATAAAAGCCGCGCCGCCAACATTTCCAAAGCTGCAGTCTTTGCGCTGACAGCCTTCATGTTCGCTATGCCGGTTCAGGCTCAGAATTCCCCCGACGGCGATCTCCTTCAGAAATATAAAAACGCTCCCGGAATTGCGGAATATCCCGGCGCCATGGCCATTATCCTGGCCGACGACATGACCTATACCTTAAATGAAGATTTTTCCTCCGAGACTACCGAGTACAACGTTATCAAGATTCTCAACAAAGAGGGCGCCGACACCTTTAAAATTCTGCCCCGCAGCTACGACGCCGCGGCGGAACAGGTCGAACTGATTTCAGCCCGCACCGTCTCTCCCGAAGGCAAAATTACCGTTATCGATCCTAAAAGCGCGCGCATCCTTTCCCGCATAGACGAAAGCGAAGCCAACAAAAACAAAAAATATTTTATCGTCGATTTCCCCAATCTCTCTGCAGGATCGCTCATTGAATACAAATGCAGAATGAAAACCGCGGCCAGAGACGACAAGACCTGGTCGACTGCCTCATATCTGCAGAACGACGTTCCCATCGTCCATTCTACCTTTAAAGTAAGCGTACCTGAAAACGTAAAAGCTCACACCTTTACCAACGTGCCTGAGCTTAAAGAGCCTCAGCTCCTTGAAGATAAGGGGAAAACCGTCTATTATTGGCAGACCTCCTCTCCCTACGACACCGAGCCTTCGCTGCCTAATAAGCCCAACAATCAGAATTATTACAAATACGTCGCTGTAAGCGGCTTTGCCGACTGGCCGGAGCTGGGCGGCTGGGCAGGCTCAGTCTGGGCGAAAAATACCGACGATCACGGCGATCTGAACATACTCGCCTCCGGATTGACCTCCGTAAGCAAAACTCCGGAGGAAAGAATTGACGACGTTCTTAAATATTTAAACACCCATTTTATAACCGCTCAGGATTCTGATTTATGGCATAAGGCCGATCCTGCGCTTCTCAGCAAATCGGAAAAGCTTTCTCCCTCCGACGCGGCCTACCTTGCCGGCTGTTTGCTTACTAAAGCCGGTTTAAACGTGACGCCCTATCTGGTTACCAATTCCGATCTCAGAAATATCGAAAACCTGCCTCCCATCCCTCAGTATGTCGAGCAGTACCTGCTGAAAGTGACCTCCGACGGCAAGGATCTTTGGATCGATCCCTCGGTCCCCGGCATAGCGCTGAACGCTCCCAACAAGGGCTGGCAGGGCAGCGCCGCTCTGGAGCTTCCCACCGCCGTCCGCCAAGGCGGCGCCCGCCTGGTCGCTCTCCCCTGCGGACAGGCCCGCGATAATTTATGCCTTTACGATATTGCCGGCAACGTCAATTTGAACGGCCTGGGAGAACTTACCGCCGATATTACGCCTTTCGGTCTCCGCGCCAATGATCTGTACGCTTCGGTACAGCAGCTCGGCAACCTGGAGCCTTCGGTCCGGCAAAAGACCGTAGAGTGGATAATGAACAAATTTGACAGCCTGTTCGCCTTCCACTTCATACCCTACTCCAATTATTTCCCTTCCGAAATCGAAAAGAACAAGCCAGCCGCTTTCAGTACAACCGTCAAAGTAAACGGCTGCGCCCGTTTAGACAAAAAAAGCGGCTGCTATTTAACTCCTCTGACAGTCATCAACAACAGGACTCTGCAGGCCGGTCTCAACACCGAAAACAGAACCTGCCCAATCCGCTTTGACGCCCCGTTCATCGACGAAATCAGCTACCGTCTGACTCTGCCGGAAGAAAGCTCCGTAATTGCGGCGCCTCAGAACTGCAGTATCAGCAACGAAATCGGAAGCTATATCTGTCAGACCGTCAGCAAAGGTCGCGAGGTCTGGTTCTACAACAGAGTAGAGATCAACAAACCCTGGATCTATCCGGACGAATTTGACAAACTCAAGGAGCTGTCCCAGGCTCAGCTGAGCAGCAGCAAAACTCCTCTTTTGTTTAAAGCTCCTAAAAAAGCAGAAAAGAAGCAAGAGAAAAAAGTCTCCGGCTCCAAAGACGTCAAAAATCCCGAAACGCCTGCGGAAAATCCTGAAGACTCCGAAAAGGACAGCCTGATGATTCCCGACGACTTAAAGTAATTCTGCATCCCGCCTTTAAAGAGGCAAGCCAAAGTCTTTCTGAACTGCCCTTTACCGGCTCGTTTCGGAAAGGCTTTTTCATATTCGCCCACTCAGGATAAAAGCATGGAAAAAATCAGCGTCAAGGCTTTGGCCAAAGTAAATTTAACTCTGGAAATTACCGATCTGCTGCCCAACGGCTACCACCGGCTGGATACGGTTTTTCAGGCCCTTGAATTAGCGGATATTCTGGATATGGAGAAAGCCGCTTCAACTTCACTGGAAATAACCGACGGCATAGGCAGCGGATTTCAGGTCGGCGCCGGAGCGGACAATCTGGTCTTAAGAGCTCACAGTCTGTTGGAACAGGAAACGGCAAGAGAGCTGGGCTGCCGCTTTAAGCTTCGCAAATTCATTCCGGCCGGCGGCGGTCTGGGAGGCGGCAGCGCCGACGCCGCCGCTGCCTTGAAAGGCCTAAACGAACTTTATGAGCTAAGGCTCCCCTATGAAAGACTGCACAGTCTGGCCGCCTCTCTGGGAGCGGACGTAGCCTTCGGCCTTCTGGAGGGAACCGCCCGCGGAACCGGCAGGGGAGAAATTCTTGAAGTTCTGCCTTCTCCTCATTTTTTGAAGGATCTGACCGTAATATTGCTCATCCCCGAATTCGGACTGAGTACTCCCCTGGTCTATAAGGCCTGGGACGCTCTGCCGGAAGCCGAGCGCCGTCCGGCCCGAGGCAGTTCTCAGAAGCTTACCGAAGTTCTGACAGCTTCCGAAGACGGCAAGCAGAATATCATTCGGGAATTCTGCCGCTGCCTGAGCAACGATCTGTACCCGGCAGCCGAAAGTCTGGCCCCCTCCTTAAGCGTCTGCCATAAGGCCCTGGCGGAATTCGGAGCCCAAAAAGTTCTTTTATGCGGAAGCGGATCCACGCTCTTCGCTCTGGCAGAAACTCAGCGAGCCGAAAAGCGGCGCCGGGACCTCAAAGCCCTTGCAGAGCTGCAGCGATACGGCAAGGTTCTCTTCACCAAATTTTCTTTAAAATAGATTTCAGTAAAGGCATACCGAAAACATGGATATATACGCTCCTCCTCAGGATTTCAGAACGCCGATAAACGCCGTCCTGCTGACCGGCGGCAGAATAAAGGACCTGCCCGAATCCGAGCCGCAGACAGCCGGCAAGGGCCACATTATGATAGGCTCCAAGCCTATGAGCGCCCATACTCTGGCGGCCTTAAGAGCCTCAAAATACATAGACAAAATTATTTTGGTAAGCGATATTGAACAGGAAAAGCTCGCCCCCGTATGGGAAGGCGTCTATAAAACCGCTCCCACCGGCAAGGGCGTGATAGACTCCGTGCAGTCGGGTCTAAAGCTGCTGCCGTCCTCGTCCGATCCTGTGCTGCTGGCCGCCGGAGATCTGCCCTTTCTGACAACAGAAGCCGTTGACAACTTCATTGAACAGTGCCTGCAAAACCCCAAGCAGGCCGTATGGTACGCCTTCGTCAATAAAAAGGACTCCCAGGCCAAATACCCGGAGCTGCGCCACACCTGGATCCCTCTGGCTGAAGGAACGTTCTGCGGAGGCGGCTTCAGCTGCATGCGCGCCGATGCCTTCGATTATCTGCTTGAATCGATGAAAATCATGGCCGAGGCCCGCAAAAAGCCTCTGAAAATGGCCAGGATACTGGGCTTCAAGGTCCTTTTCAATTTCTTAATCCGCCGACTGACCATTCCCATGATTCAGGAAACCGTCGTCAAAATTGCCAAAATGCCCTGCTGCGGCATCATGTCTCCCTTCGCCGAATCGGCCTACAACGTAGACGACGCCGAATCCCTGGGGCAGGCCCGCCGCCGCATGCAGGAGCTTGAGGCGGAAAAGAACTGAAAAAAAACGTCAAAGGGCCTGTGAAAAAACAGTCTTAATAAAAGAGGTCATCTGGATAATCCAGGTGACCCTTTTTTGTGTTAGAATTAATTTGAAATGAACACTCCAACACAACCTTATTGTAACGCCAAACAAGGATTTTTGCCAGTATTTATTTCGGATTGTTTGGATCTGCTAGACCCAGTT
>JAFTAM010000094.1 GCA_017458675.1 bacterium | reverse complement strand
GTTCAACGGTTGGTTCTACGGTGGGTTCAACGGTGGGCTCGTCGGTGGGTTCGACGGAAGGCTCGTCGGTAGGTTCGCCGGTGGGCTCGTCGGTGGGTTCGACGGTAGGTTCGCCGGTGGGTTCGTCGGTAGGCTCGACGGTAGGTTCAGCGGTGGGAAGAATAGATCTAATGACAGAACCGCTGGTTCCGCAGCCGGTTAGGTTTACTCCTAAAAATAGCAGCATAGAACAAACCAGGGTACATATATACATGTATTTGCTGACATGTTTTAACTCAAAACGGTGCATTGTTCAAATATCTGTCTTTTGAAAATTTCTGCTTTAAGCGGGTAAAAATTTGAATAGTCCGGGCCTTTTCCTTTTTAAGGAACTGCCGTTATGTAATTTAAATGCGGAATATCCGCATTTTGTGAGCTAAACTGTACACAAAAAAAGGACTGTCGCATATTTAAACGGCAGTCCCGGCAGAATTGTTTATTCCGCCTTAGCTTTGCGCGTGCGCTTAGCGGCGGGCTTGGACTCTGCTTCGGCTTCAGCGGCGATTTTGCGCGTGCGCCTGGCGGCGGGCTTGGTCTCGGCTTCAGCGGCGGCCTTGCGCGTGCGTCTGGCGGCTGGTTTTGCCTCTGCCTCGGCGTCCGCGGCGGCCTTGCGCGTGCGTTTGGCGGCGGGTTTAGCCGCGGTTTCGGCGTCCGCGGCGTTGGCAGCGGCAGAGGTCCCTGCGGCTGAAGCGGCGGTCTTTTTGGAAGCGCGGGGGGCAAATTCAAAGCTGTAGCGGCCGGTCCGCTCATTTAAAATAATCGCGCCGGTGAACGGCTTATTGTATTTTGAGATAAAATTATCCAAAAATTCGGTGCGCCGATGTTCGAGATAGTAAGCCAGCTCTTCATGGCTGATCTGACGCTGACAGACGATGCGGGGCAGGGAAAAGCCCTTGCTGTGGCGGCCGTTCTGCATGCAGACCTGCTGGCAGGCGTATATGGAGGGGGTTTCGATAACGCGGCAGTTTTCGTCAAAGGGACAGGTTCCTAAGGCCTCTCCATCCACCGGCAGGGAGACGGCGCTCTGCTCGACGGTCCCGTTTTCGGTCTCCAGCTCAACGGCGCCGTTGTTGAGACGGAGCTTGGCCTTGTAGGTTTTGGCCGCGCCCCGGCCGGAGGCGCTGCCCCGGAAGCCCTCGATGAAATCTGTCGAACCTTGGCTCAGCAGTTCCTGCATGGTGCGCCGATCGATGTAACGGCCGTTTTTATCCTTCCAGACCAGGAATTCGCAGGAGTCTTTTTCACCGCGGTTAGCCTCGCAGGCGTAGAAACGCATTTTTTCATAAACCTGATGTTTGCCGCAGAGCGGGCATAAGCCCAGAGGCTCGTCGGCGCCGTAAATCTCATCGTAATCGAAGCTGCGGGCGCGTTCGATGATCTCTTTGGTGTAGTCCTCAATATCATGCATGTATTTGGCCCGCTTGTAAGCGCCGTGTTCCACCTGATTGAGGTTGAATTCCATCTCGCCGGTGAGTTCGGGAGAGGCCAGGCGGCGGCATTCTATGCGCTTTAAGACGTCGATGAGGACTAAGCCCTTGGAAGTGACCTTTAAGGCCTTGTCGGTGCGCTCGACGTAGCCGCGGGTGATCAGAGCCTCGATAATCTCCGCGCGGGTAGCCGGAGTGCCCAGGCCCATATCCTTAAGGGCGGAGGAGAGCTCCTCGTCGCTGACCTGCTTGCCGGCGTTTTCCATCAGGCTCAGCAGGCGGGCTTCGGTGATTCGGGCCGGAGGCTGAGTCTGTTCGCTTTTGGAAACCGCCTCTTTATTGCAGACCGCCGTTCTGGTATTGTCTTGGGCGGCCAGAGCGGGCAGAGCCTGGCCCGCTTCTTCGCCGGCTTCGCGTCCGTAAACCGCCATCCAGCCCTCGTCGCTGAGATAGGAACTGCGGGTTCGGAAGGAGAGGACCTCCCGATCGGCCTTGAGCTCGGTAATGCGTTCCAGCTTAACTTTGACGGCCGCAGGATAAAAAGCGGCTAAAAATCTGCGCAGAATCAGATTGTATATTTTGGCCTCGTCGCTGCGCAGGGCTTTGGTTACGCGCTGGAGGGTGGGAATAATGGCAAAGTGGTCGGTAATGGCGCTGTTGTCGAAGATTTTTCCGTAATTGCGCAGCTTCTCCTCGCTCTGCAGCTGGGCGGCCGCTTTGGCGTACAGGCCGAAATCGAGAACCGATTCGGAGGGACGTCCGGCATAGGAAGCCAGCATGGCAAAGATTTTGCGCACTTCGCCCGTGTAGTCGGTAGGCAGGCATTTGGAGGAGGTGCGGGGATAAGTGATCAGCTTGTGGGATTCGTAGAGGCTCTGAGCGGCGGCCAGGGTGCTTTTGGCGGACATGCCGAAGCGGCTGTTGGCTTCGCGCTGCAGGGTGGTAAGATCGAAGAGACGCGGAGAGGCGATGCTTTCCGATTTATGCCTGTCGAAGGCTTCGGCCTGAGGGTGGGAGGCGATGAGCAGCAGGATTTCCTCGGCTCTTTGGGGATCGGTGATCCATTCCTCGCGCTTGGGGGGATCGTCGTCCTGACGGCGGTACTTGGGATCGAACCAGGTCGCCTCGTAGGTGTGCGGCGCCGTTTTCGAGGCCGCGGCGCAGAGTTCGGCGGCGTCTTTGCGGAGGCGCAGAGGCGAAAGAGAACCCTCTTTATGCTCTTCGGCAGTCAGCTCAAAGGCGGCAGCGGCTGAGGCGGGAGCGGCAAAGGAGGCCTTAATGCGCCAGAAGGGCGTGGGTCTGAATTCCATAATTTCCGCTTCGCGGGCGCAGAGCATAGCCAAAGTCGGGGTCTGAACCCTGCCTGCCGACCAGGAGACCTTTTCGGAGCGGGTCTTTAAACGTCGGGTCAGGGCTCTGGTGGCGTTTATGCCGATCAGCCAGTCGGCTTCCGAGCGGCATTGAGCGGCCTGGTAGAGGTTTTCATATTCGGCGCCGGGACGCAGATTTTGAAAGGCGGCCCGAATGGCGTCCAGGGTCATAGACTGGAGCCAAAGTCTCTTAATGGTCTTCTTGCATTTGCAGTACTGTATCAGCTCCCGGAAGATGAGCTCGCCTTCGCGTCCGGCATCGCAGGCGTTTACCAGGCAGTCGATATCGTCCCGCTTCATCAGTCTGGAAATGACGCGTATGCGCTCCTTGCATTTATCTTTGGGCTGGAGCTTGAAAGATGAGGGAATAATGGGAAGATCCTCGAGCTTCCAGGCCTTGTACTTAGGATCAATATCTTCGGGGTTGACGAATTCCAGCAGATGGCCTACCGCCCAGGTTATGACATGGCTGTCGCTTTCAAGAAACTCCTTTTGGTCCTTAAAGCCCCCCAGGGCTTTGGCGATATCTTTGGCGACGCTGGGTTTTTCGGCAATAATTAAAGATTTGGCCACGTTGCATTGCTCCGTCTATCTAGTATATTTAACTATAGTTATATGCGAAATCAGCTAACATTTTAACCTTAATGAATTTTACGTCAAGATTGAAAGCGGGGAGAGGGCGTTATATTTTTTCAGAATCTGCCGCCGCGGCTCTCTTTCCCCTGCATAAGAGCGCGCGGAACGCCGTTATGAGGCGTCTCGGCCGGCGGCTGAACGCGTCTGCCTCGGCCCGTTCTCATGAAGGGCTCCGGGTGACACGGCGGCCGCTTTTGAGTATAATTAAGGCTGATTTTTTTTACCGGCGGGGGTATATTAATTATGCTGTCTGAGTTGGTTATCCGCAATTTCGCTCTGGTCGAGGATGAAGTATTCGCTTTTTCCGAGGGGCTAAATATTCTTACCGGAGAGACCGGAGCGGGAAAATCTTTAATTGTTGACGCAATGGGGTTTCTTTTGGGCTCTTCGGCGCGGGAGCGCCCCCTGCGCAGCGGAGCGGAGAGCGGTTTTGTGGCGGCCCGTTTAGCCGACGTCCCCTATGAGGTAAGAGCGCGCGCCGAGGAGCTGGGCTTTGAAGCCGGCGAAGAGGGAGAGTTTATTCTCAACCGCGATTTTAAGCAGACCGGACGGACCGCCTGCCGCGTCAACGGCAAGCCGGCTTCGCTGGCGGCGATGCGGGAGCTGGGCTCCATGCTGGTAGATCTGCACGGCCAGCATCAGCAGTATTCTCTGCTCCGTCCCAACGATCACCTTAAAGTTCTCGATCGCTATATTGTCTCCAGACGCCCCGGCTTTGCCGGGCTTATGGCCGAATACGCCTCCGTTTACAGAGAGATCAGGGATAAGGAGAAGACTCTGCATGAACTTCGCGAGGGAGAGCGCTCGCGTCTGCGCGAGATCGACTGGACCCGCCATGAACTTGAGGAGATTGAAGCCCTTAGTCCGCAGCCGGGAGAAGACGAAGATCTGGCTCAAAGAATAAAAATTTTATCGTCGGCGGCAGAACTGCATAACGGGGCCATGGCCATGCATGAAAGACTGAGCGGAGACGGCGGGGTCAGAGACGCCCTGGCCTCCCAGTGCGGAGCCTTGGAGGGGCTGCTCGGCAAAGACGAGCGTCTGCAGCCGGTGAGCAAAAATTTACAGGAAGCCCTGGCCCTGATCGATGAAAGCATTTATGAGCTCAGCGGCTATGCCGATCAGGTCAACGTCGACGACGAGCTGTTGGAGGAACTGCTGAGCCGGCGCGAGCAGCTGCGCTCGATTATGCGCAAGTACGGTCCCGGCATAGAGGACGTGCTGCGTTATGCCGAAGAAGCCGGGGAGCGGCTGAGGCGGCTGGAGGACAGCGCTCAGCGCAGCTCACATCTGGAAGCGGAACTGCAGACGCTCTGGAAAAAGCGCGAAGAACTTCTGGACCGTCTCGGCGCAGCGCGCCGGGAAGAGGCGCTCAGCCTGGCCGGCGAGGTGGAGGCGGAACTGGCCAAGGTAGGCATGAATCATTGCCGCTTCAGCGTGGAGTTCGCCGAAAGCGCCGGCAAGGACAGAGAGGCGGACGGCAGTTTGAAGGAGGGCGGTTCTTCCGGCGGGTCGGCGGCTGAAAGCGCCGCCTTCGGCTTTGTCTCCAAATACCGCGCCATAACCGCCAGCGGCGGAGACGAGGTGCAGTTTCTGATAGCTCCCAACCCCGGCGAAGCGCCCAAGCCTCTGATCATGATAGCCTCCGGCGGCGAAATATCCCGCATTATGCTGGCTCTGCTCAGTCTCTTTTCCGAGTTTCAGAAGACGGCCACCTTTTTCTTCGATGAAATCGACGCCGGTCTGGGAGGCACGGCTGCTCAGGCGGTGGCTTCGCGTCTTAAGAATCTGGCCTCCCGCTCTCAGGTCATCTGCATCACCCACCTGGCAATTTTGGCCGCCGCGGGCGACAGCCACCTCCATTTGTATAAGGCGATCGAGGACGGGCGCACCAAGACGCATGCGGTTTTGCTGCAGGCCGAAGACAGAGAGAAGGAGATCGCCCGCATGCTGAGCGGAGACGCGGCTATGGGACAGGCCCTGGAGCACGCCCGCTATCTGCTGCGCCGCAGCGTAGACTGATAAAGGCGTCGGGCGGCTTTCGGCTGACGAGGGAGGGGGCGCGGAGAACGGGCGGCCCGGATTGAAGCAATATTGACAAAAGCAAGGAAACGCGGCGCAGACGGCAAATTCTAATGGCTGTTTTGCGCAGACGGCAGCATGCTCCGGCGCAGTTGGATAGGATGCGGATGTTCAGAAAAACTAAGCTTGATAACGGCGTAACTGTAATAAGCGAATTTATGCCCCAGACCCCGACCTGTGCGCTGGGTTTCTGGTTTGCCGCGGGCACGCGCTGGGATCCTGCCGACGCGCCGGGACTGGCCCATTTTGCCGAGCATATGTTTTTTAAAGGCACCCAAAAACGCAGCGCCTGGCAGCTGGCCAGGGAAATGGACATTCTGGGCGGGCGCGTCAACGCTTTTACGGAGCAGGAGCAGACCTGCTTCCATATTGTCACGCTGGGAAGACACCTGGAAAGGTCCTTTGATTTGCTTACGGATATGCTTTTGAATTCCCGATTTGACGGCGAAGAGCTGGAGCGGGAAAAGAGCGTAGTCTGCGAGGAGATCAAAATGGTCGAGGATTCTCTTGACGATTTGGCTTCCGATCTCTTCTATCAGGCCGTCTGGCCGGACCATCCCCTGGGAAAGCCCATTCAGGGCACGGTGGAGAGCGTTTCTGCTTTTGAGGCCGATAAGCTCCTGGAATTCTGCCGCAGCTTTTATCGGCCGGACCGTTTGATTATCTCGGCGGCGGGACAGGTCGAACATGCGGCTCTGCTCTCTCTGGCCGAGCGCTATTGGGGCAAAGCTTCCGCCGAAGGAGCGAATCTGCCCTCTGCCGATCTGCCCGGCGGCAAACCGATTCCTGCAAGGGGAAGAATTATCAGGTATAAGTCTGCCGAGCAGGTCAATTTTTGCTGCGGAGGCCCGGGATTAGCTTACGGCGATCCCCGCTATTATGCGCTGTGGGTGCTCGACAGCATTCTGGGCGATTCTCTTTCCTGCCGGCTTTTTCAGGAAGTGCGGGAAAAATGCGGTTTAGCCTATTCCATCGAGACTTTCAGAGAAGCCTATCTTGACTGCGGACTGTATGGTGTCGAGGCCGGGACGTCGGCTGAGAACGTGGGAGCGGTGCTGGAAAAGATAAATGAGATTTTTGCGGAGCTGCGCCGGGAGGGGGCCGGCGAGGATGATCTTCGGGCGGCTAAGGAGCATCGCAGGAGCGAGTTTCTGCTCGGCTCGGAATCGGCCTTGGCCCGTATGGAGCGTCTGGCTCAGGACGAGCGTCTGTTCGGGAGATATGTGAGCTTTGAGGAAGTCTGCCGGGAAATAGACAAAGTGTCTGCGGAGGATATTTACCGTCTGGCTCAGGAGGTTCTCGATACGGAGAATTATGCTCTGGCGGCGGCGGGGTCTGCGGAGCCGGACTTGACCTTATAGCTGTTTTTTTATCGCTAAAAATTATTTAATTATATAAATTCAAGTTGAAATAGTCAGAGGTTGCGGAATTATGGATAAATTGTTGAATGGCGTTCCCGTAGTTGTTTCCGGGGCGACCGGCCGGATGGGCAGGGAGATAGTGCGTACGGTTCTGGGGCAGGTCGGCTTCGATCTGGCGGGAGCTATCGGCCATGCCAGAAGTCTGGGGGAGGATATCGGAGAGCTATGCGCGGGCGAGCCCTGCGGCGTTTTGGTTACGCCCGATATAGACGAGGCTCTGAAGGCGGCCAGGGGAGGCATTCTGATTGAAGTTTCTACCGGAACCTTCGTTAAAGAGGTCGTTCTGAAGGCTATAGAGTATGACGTGGCCTGCATCGTCGGCACTACCGGCGTTCCCGGCTTCGATATGGAGGAAATTTCCGCGGCCGCCGCGGCCAAGCGCCATCCGGTTCTGTTCGCTCCTAATTTTGCCATGGGGGCGGTTCTGATGATGAAGTTCGCTAAAATGGCCTCTAAATATTTCCGCTGGGCGGAGATTATCGAAAAGCATCATGATCGCAAATTTGACGCTCCTTCGGGAACGGCCCTTTATACGGCCGAAGCCATGGCTAGGGCCAGCGGCGGCGGCTTCCGCTCTCCGGTTGAAGGCGAGGAATCGGTAAAAGGCGTGCGCGGAGGCAAGTACAGCGGCATCAGGATCCATTCTATGCGCATGCCGGGCTTTTTAGCCAGCCAGGACGTGGTATTCGGCGGCCAGGGCGAGACGCTGACCATTAGCCACAATACCATCAACCGCGACAGCTTCATGTCCGGAGTGGTTCTGGCCATGCAGAAGGTGCGCTCTCTGGAGGGCCTTACCGTAGGTCTGGAAAATTTGATAGATTAAGTTTTTGACATATTGAGCAGTCTGCTGCTCTGGGATGTTGAGGTAATAAACAAGGTGAAAAGTTATACATTGGCTGTTGTGGGAGCTACCGGTTTGGTCGGCGGAACTATGCTCAAGGTTCTGGCGGAAAATACCGATATCCCCGTTAAATCGCTCAGGGCTATGGCCACGCGGCGGACGGCCGGCACGGTCATCGATTTCAGGGGGACCCCGGTGACGGTTGAGGATGTGGCTTCCGCCGATTTCACGGGAATTGACGCGGCCTTATTTGCCGGCGGCGATATCGCTTCCGCCGAATACGCTCCTAAAGCGGTGGCTCAGGGCGCCCTCGTAATCGACAATTCTTCGACCTACAGACAGGACCCCGGCGTGCCTCTGGTTATTCCCGAGGTCAACGCTCACGTGCTTTCCAAAGATACAAAACTGATCGCCAATCCCAACTGTTCGACCATTCAGATGCTCTCCGCTCTGGCGCCTCTGCATCGGGCCTGGCAGCTTAAAAGCGTCAGCGTGGCCACCTATCAGTCGGTTTCCGGCGCAGGAAAAGAGGCGGTGGAGGAGCTGAAGAGGCAGGCTGCCGCCGTGAGCCGCGGCGAAGCGGCCGAAAGCGGCAAGGTTTTCCCGCATCAGATAGCCTTCAACCTTTTCCCGCAGATAGGCTCCTTCAATGAGGACGGCATATCCGGCGAGGAATACAAGATGGTCGTGGAAACCCGCAAAATTATGGAACTCCCCGATATCCCCGTGCTGGCCACCTGCGTGCGCGTGCCGGTCTTTTTCGCCCATTCCGAGGCGGTCCAGGCCGCCTTTGTCAAGCCCTGCGATCCCGCCGAAGCCCGCAGGCTTCTGGCGCAGGCCTCAGATGTGAAAGTTATTGACGACGCTGCCGCGGCCGTTTATCCCACCCCCAAGGACGCCGAGAATCAGGATTTGGTGCTGGTCGGCAGAATCCGCCGCGACATTACCGCGCCCGGCGGAAACGGCCTGGCCATGTGGGTGGTGGCCGACAATCTCCGCAAGGGAGCGGCGACCAACGCCGTCAATATTTTAAAGGCTATGATTAAAATCTGGAATAAGGCTTAAAATGGGAATTATCGTACAAAAGTTCGGAGGGACGTCAGTAGCCTCCGAAAAGGGCTGGCGCGGACTCTGCAAAAAGGTCTCGGAAACTCTGGAGTCGGGGAATCAGCCCGTCGTAATCGTTTCGGCCATGGGACGCCGTCCCGCTCCCTACGCCACCGACAGTCTTCTGGGACTTTTGGACAACCTGTCCGAGGCCGGCGACGGGCGCGAGAGAGATATGCTCATGGCCTGCGGAGAGATAATTTCTTCGGTTGTGGTAAGTCACTATCTGCGCAGCCGGGGTCTGAAGGCCAAGGCCTTCGACGGCGCGGAAGCCGGAATCGCCGCTTCGGGAAAATACGGCGACGCCCGCATCGATCATATCGATCCCCAGGCTGTGAACCAAGCTCTGCGGGAGGGCTTCGTGCCGGTAATCGCCGGCTTCCAGGGCCTCAATGAAAAGGGCGAAATCGTCACGCTGGGACGCGGCGGCGCCGATACCACCGCCGCCGCCATGGGAGCGGCCTTAAAGGCCGACCGCGTCGACATCTTCACCGACGTCGAGGGAGTTATGACCGCCGATCCCCGCTGCGTCCCCGAGGCTAAAGTTTTGGACCGCGTCAGTCATGCGGAAATAGGGGAGATGGCCCACCAGGGGGCCAAGGTCCTGCATCCGCGCGCCGTGGAAATTTCCCAGGCTCATAATGTGCCTCTCAGAGTCTGCTCGACTTTCAGCTCCCATCACGGCACTGATATTGAAACTCTGGAAATAGCCGATACTAAGCTTGTTCCCGCCCGTCTGGCCACAGGCGTGGTCAGTATTCCCGGCTTCTGCATGGCTCGCGCCGAATTTCCGCAGAACTGTGAAAAGGCGGAATTAAGCCTGAGGATATTTGAAGCTTTGGCTAAAGCTTCGGTTTCGCTGGACATGATCAACGTCAACCACGAACGTGTGTGCTTTATTGTCAGGCGCGAGGACAGGGAGGCCGCCGAAAGGGTCCTGAGCGCTCTTAAGTGCAGGTTTAAAGTTCGGCCGGACTGCGGCAAGCTTTCCGTAGTGGGTCAGGCTATGCGCGGTCAGCCCGGCGTTATGCTGAAAATCTGCCGGGCCCTGGCCGCCTGTAATACCGAGCTTTTTTACAGCACCGATTCGCATATTACCATTTCCGCGGTCGTGCCGGAGGAGCGTCTCAATGAAGCCGCTCAGGCCGTGCATAAGGAATTCGGTCTGGACAAATAGCGCCGGCCCCGTACTACTGTCGGTAAGTTAAGGAAAAACAAGCTTTCAGCATACACGCTTAATAAAGGTTTTCTTTGACGCGTACGCGGAGATTCGAGCGTAAGCGAGCGCGGAGCGGTAGCGACAAAGAAAACCGACATAGCGAAAACATGCAGAACTTGTTCTAAAGATTCTTCGCTGCGCTCAGAATGACAAGGGAAACAGTTACAAGCATTAGTAAAACAAGCTAATGTACCTTTTTTAGCAATATTTTGCCTTAACTTTACGACATTGGGCCCCGTACCGTCTGCTTTTGAGCGCGCAGCGTCTGCCGCCGTAAATCTGAACCGCGGGTCTGAGCGGGATATTGTCTGCCGTTTTAAGCGTATAGCGTCAGTTTTCGCCTCTTTTATGAGCGTCAGCGAAGACTTTGAAGCTATGCGCTTCTTATTTCCAGACTCTGGTTTCGTTGATCGCCTCTTTGGCCTGCAGCGCTTTGATCAGGTCTACGCCGAAGCGGTTGGCCAGATCGAGCAGGTAGCTCAATACGTCCGCCATCTCTTCGGCCAGATTTGCCTGGATTTTGGCGGCCTTGTCGGGCGCCTCCGCAGCGGGCGCGCCGTCCCTGGCGGTCTCCTCGAAAAGAGATCTTTTTTTGCGGATGGCTTTAGCCATCTCCCCGATTTCTTCGGTCAGCAGCAGATATATTTCCAGGTCGGAGGCTCTGTCGAAGCCTCTCTGGCGGCATTTGCCGAGGATATAGCTCTGCAGCTCCGGGAGAGTGATGTTTTCTGAAAACGGCAAATTTTCCATACTGTTTTTTTCCTTAACCGGGACGCGAGGCCGGGATCCGGACTGCGCCTGAGGCTCCGAAACGTCCGCCTGCATGTTAAAAAAGATTTTTTTTACGTTAATAACGGGTTTATAACGTTATTTTGTCGTATAATGTAAAATAAGGCTGTCAGAATATATTCAGCATTGAGGATTTTGCTCATGTATGAAGAATTCTGAACAACTGTGTCGTATATTATACACGGTTTGAATTACGGAGCGGAGAAATTCTGCTGCCTGTTAAGGTGCAATTAAATAATGGAATATAAAAATTTGCTATCCTTAAGCAAGCTGCTGAGCGGCTGGCGCAGGACAAAAGAGAGGCGTAAGGCTGAGGGCGGTTTCAGTCTGATAGAGCTGATGGTGTCGGTAGGCATCATGTCTATCACCCTGCTGCTGGTTTTGGCCGTCTTTGTGGGCTCCACCAGAGCCAGTCAGAAGTCCGTGGATTTGACCGCCGGCATAGTGGTGGCGGAATCGGTGCTGACTAAAGAAGTGTACAATATTGTCAACGATTCAAAATATCCGGCTAATATAAGAAATAAGCTTCTCAAGGGCGATGGTAAGCCTGTGGCTTCCGGCGTCAAGAATTTAAACAATACAACCTTTATCTGGGAGCTGACCTCAACTAAGGTCGTCAACGATACCTCTACGGCTACCGATAATCCCTTCGGCGTCAAAAACAGTCTGCTTAAGCTCGACGCCGAGGTCTGGTGGTACAAGACCGGCGCGGGCCCCAATGTAGACGAAAATGGTATCGCTGAAGGGGGAAGCGGCGTGAGCGGAGACAACAAGCGGCAGGGCTACGGAACTCTGCATTGCGAAATGAGCCGGCTTTACAATGAAAGCGCCAGCTTTTAGGAGAGGATAGACCATGAGACTAGGCTTAAAGAAACGCATACGCCGTGGCGCAACCTTAGTTGAAGTAATTATTACTACCGGCGTTTTCAGCGTGCTGATGCTGACTCTGTTTTCGGTCGTTCAATACGGCATGGATTCCTGGCGCAGCATTGAGGGACGTCAGGTCACTCAGACGATGATGCGCAAAATCGGCGTTTTCGCCATGGACGATATCAGGCGCGGCAGTCTGACCGCAATGGGACTGATATATTTAAACGGTTACAACGCCGAAGATAAGACGGTCGGAGTGTACGGATCTAACGCGGACAGAACTACAGGTTTATGCGACGGCAAGGCCCATTTCGGTCAGGCTCTTTTTTTAGAATCGGCTTATAACAGTCAGGCTTCTCCCGACGCAGGCGGCGCAGCTTTCTTCAGACGCGATGCCGACGGCAATCCTCAATGGAGCAAGACTATACTGTATTACGCCGCCCTGATGGATAATGCGGAGCATATCAAAAAATACGGCGGCAGCATTAAGGAACTCTGCGGCGGCGCTGCCAGCTGCCCCCATAAATGGCTGATTCGCCGGGAAATTCCGACTCCTTTAGCTACCGGAGCCGAGGTGCTGAAGTATATAGAACCGGCCGGTATGGGGCTTTTCAATGATTCTACCGGCGTTAAAACTCAGGTATTGGCCGACTGCATTCTGGCTTTTCATGTGGCTGTGCAAAAGCCCGCGGTAACGTTGGTTATTAAATCGGTGCGTCTGGAGGAGATGCGCAGACGTCTGACCAGCAGCCAGCAGAAATTAGGCGACGGCATCAAGGAGCAGGGCGGTACGACTGAAGACAACAAAGAACTCAGCAACAGACAGGCTCTGACCAAGCTCGATACTCTGAGCAGTCTGGCCGAACGCGAAAGCGCCTATACTATTCAGTACGATATTACGGTCATTCCCAATAACTGATCTGTATCTGAACGGTATAAAAATATATTTGTGATTTTGAGCGCAGGCAAGTGCCTGCGCTTTTTGCTGCGGACAAAACGTCAGGTTCCGTCCCGTCGGTGAGAGTACGGCGAAGAAGCCGAAAAGTATCAGGCTTTAACCGTTTCCTTAACCTAGGACGGAACAGATAATTATAACGCTTCAGAATATGCTGCTCTGATAGGGACGTTCTTTTTTGAGGAGATGTTCGATTTTATAGTAGCAGCTGTGCGGTATCATAATTAAGGGACGGCTTATCGGCTCCGAGAGAGCTTCGATGGCTTTGGTGCGGCCGGCCTGAGAGATCTCTTTCCAGTCGTTGGGCGGATTATTCAGAATGCGTATGGGGGAGGCGGTTTTGCCGGGCTGGTAGGGAGTATAGCCTAAATTCTGCGGCGTATCGGTCAGGTAATACCATTGCCAGAGCTCGCCCTTTTGTTTTTTTACGCAGTTGATTATCTGATGCTTGACGCTTTCGCTGCCTGGATCGTCGAAAGCCTTGAAGGGGCGGCGGTTTAAAAAACGCTCGGCCAGATCGGAGAGAACGGGATCTGAGTTGTTCATCCAGAGTTTTAAGGTGTGATAGAAGTCAAAATCGTCAATTTGAATGTAACTGTGCAGAAATTCGGCGCTGCTTTCCTGAACGGATATATTTTTGCTTTCGGGCTCCGCAAAGAGAAATTTTAAATTGGCCGGTATCTCCAGGCTGTCGGGATCGCGCCGGTATAATTCGTGGCTTCTCTCTAAAATTTTTCTCAAAAGCGTCTCGTAAGAACGCACGGTTCGGTGCAGATAGACCTGCCAGTGCATGAAGTAGCGGCAGAAAATATAGCCCTCCACCGCCTCGCAGCCTTTGCGGTCGACGGCGCAGCAATAGCGCCCGTCGGGTTCGCGGAAGGGCTTAATAGTGTAAATAATGCGGTCGATGTCGTAAACTCCGTATTTAGCGCCCGTAAAGAGCGAGTCGCGGCGCAGGTAGTCCATGCGGTCGACGTCCAGCTGGCTGGAGAGCAGCTCGTGATAGATAGGCTCCGGATAGCTGCCGTTCATTACAGAAACTGTAATTTCCGGATCAATACCGTATTTGTTGAATACAGGGGCCAGGATCAGGCGTACAATATTCTGTCCCAGAGTTTCATGATCTACTTGGGAAAACGTATGCTCCAGGGCGTGGGAAAAGGGACCGTGCCCGATATCGTGGAGGAGGGCGGCGGCTTCGGCGGCCAGTATAATTTCCGCTTTTGTCTTCAGAAGTTTGTTGTCATGCCAGTTTTTCAGGATGCGGTGCATGAGCCACATGGCCCCGACGGCGTGCTGGAAGCGGGAATGTTCGGCGCCATGGAATACGCTGAAGCACATGCCCAGCTGGCGGATGCGGCGAAGCCGCTGAAAGGGCGGAGAATCTATCAATTCCGTCAGCAGAGGATGATGAATGCTGATGTCGCCGTAAATAGGATCTCTGAGAACCTTCTCCTTATATTTTTTCACAGTCCGGACCGCCTTTTGTTTTCAATAAGCATATTGCAAATGCAAATTCTGCAGCGCTGTCGTTAAGTTAAGGCGTTATTTTGCTTAAAATGTTATAATAGCGTGTTTGCATTATGCTTGAAAATGTTTCCCTTGTCATTCTGAGTGCAGCGAAAGATCTTTCAAACATGTTCTGCATGTTTTCGCTATGCCGGTTCAGCTTTGCACTTCGCTCCGCGACTGCGCTTCGCTCGAACGCTCGCTTCACCGCAAAACTAAACCTGTGCAAAGCATGTATGTTAAAAGCTTGTTTTTACTTAACCTGCCGATAGTGAATTCTGCAGCGCTGAATCTTTGCCCTGCAATCTCATTCGGAAGGGAGCGGCCTGCAGCAGAGGCGATACGGCGTTATGGCGTTTTCTTTATGGAGCCGCTCAAAAAGGCTTGGCTTATTCTCTCGGTTTATGCCTGTCCTGTTCAGCTTGTCTGGCCGAGGCGCGCCGCTTTTTTTTAAGCGCCTTTTTGCCGTGCGGCCGTCCTTCGGCGGACTTTTTCTTCTGTTTGCCGGCGGGGGGATTCTCTCGGATCTCTTCGCCTTCGTCGAACAGTTCGGCTATGGAGATGGCAAAGTCGTCTTTGATGCTTTTCTGCAGATGCTGCAGATTAGGATTGATGAAGCTTCGGGAGATAGAAGCGCCGAACAGCATTCCCACGGCCAGGCTGCTGGCTATAAGCATGGCCCGCATTCCGTAATAGACGGCCTGATTCTGTTCGCCCTGGACAAAATGGAGCATGGAATCATAGGTGTATTTTCCGGGGACCAGAGGCAGAATGGCCGGCAGTATAAAGACGGTGGCGGGCATGCGCAGGGCTCTGGCCAGCGATTCGCAGCATATGGAAATGATCATTGCGCTTATAAAGCTGCTGTAAACCGAGTTCAGACCTGCATATTCGGAAAGAGCCACGTCCGCTTCCCAGCCCAGCACTCCGGCTATGGTGCATCCCCAGATGGCGCGCACGGGCAGGCGGAAGGTTATGGCGCTGCCAACTACGCCGAGGGCCGCTCCTATCATTCGTATAAACAGATCCGTCATACGCTCAGGCCCTGATGAGTTAAAAGCTGTCCCACGCTTATGCCGACGGCGGCGCCGGCGGCCAGAGCGGCGGCTACCAAAGTAGATTCGGTAAGTCTGGCCATTCCGGAGAGAAGTTCTCCGGCTACCAGGTCGGCCAGAGCGTTGGTCAGCGATAAGCCGGGAAGCAGAGGTATGATGCCGGCGATTACGATAATGCTGTGCTCAACGCCCAGATTGAGAAACACGCATAAATCTGCGAAGAGAGTTACCGAAAAGGCGTTGAGAAATACCAGCAGAAAGAGCGGCAGACTGCTGCATTTAATTTCGGCATATTTGGCTAAAGCGCCGACAATTATGGCCGGAATAACCGAACTGAGTCCGCCCCCCAGCAGCAGAGCGAAGCCGGCGCAGCACAGGGCCTGTCCTATGTAGATTACCGTGTTGCTGTAGATGGAGGGCTTGCGGCTGATTTCGTCAATCGCTTTATCTGCAGTCTGAAAGGCCATGCTTCCGGCGGCCAGACTGCGCGAGAGGTTGTTGACGTCTATGACTTTAGCCAGGTCGATAGTTCTGGATTTGACGCGGGCGACGACGGTTATGGGAGCTTCCTTGCCAACGGTTACGGTTATGCCTGTGGGCGTAGCATAGCTTTCGACCGGTATGCCGCAGGCTTTGCCGATATGCTCGACGGTAGTTTCCACGCGGGCGGTCTCAGCGCCGGAGGCCATCAGCGCTTTGGCGGTTTTGATGCAAAGACCGGCTATCTTGCGCAGAGCGTGCTTGCTGTACTGCTTCGCCATCCTTTTTCCCTCTGTTCAGCTGACTTCCGTATGAGCGCGGTCTCTCGGCTTTAGCGGCCGGAGACCTGCAATGTCGTGTTCAGACTGCGAAAACTCCGGGCGGAGGAGCTTTATTCCTCTTCTGCCGCAGCCTCCTCCTGTTCGAGCTTCTCTATGTTTTTATAATTGTCGGGAGCGGCAAAGAGGGCGTCGAGGAACTGCTCGGGATTGAATTCGCGCAGATCGTCTATGGCCTCGCCGACGCCGATATAGCGCACCGGAATATTGAATTCCTGTCCTATGCCGACTACGACTCCGCCCTTGCCGGTGCCGTCGAGCTTGCACATGATAAGTCCGGTGAGCTCGGTGACGTTGTTGAAGACGCGGGCCTGTTCAAGGGCGTTCTGGCCGGTAGTGGCGTCTAAGACCAGCAGGGTTTCGTGGGGAGCGCCGGGACAGGCCTTGTTGGCGACGCGCTTAATTTTGCGCAGCTCCTCCATGAGGTTGTTTTTGTTGTGAAGACGTCCGGCCGTATCGATAAGGACTATGCTGCAGCCTCTGGCCTTGGCCGCTTCAATGGCGTCGAAGACGACGGCGCCGGGATCTGAACCCTCCTGGTGGCGGATGAGGTCTATCTTTATGCGATCGGCCCAGACCTGAAGCTGGTCGATGGCGGCGGCTCTGAAGGTATCGGCGGCGGCCAAAAGGACCTTGTGTCCTTCTTCTCTGAATTTGCTGGCCAATTTCGCGGTAGTGGTAGTCTTTCCGGTGCCGTTGACGCCTACCATCATAATGACGGTAAGCTTGTCCTTATCCGGATGCAGACCGTTGTTGCCAGCTTCCGCCTGCAGAATGCGGGAGATAATGACTTTAATTTCATTGTTGAGTTCCTGCGGGTCCTTGATCTTCTTTTCCTTCTGTACCCGGCGCAGCTCGTCCAAAATAGTGTTGGCGGCCTTTAAGCCCACGTCGGAGGTCAGCAGAATGTCCTCGAGTTCCTCCCAGAATTCTTCGTCGATTTTTCCGGAAGTACTGAAAAGATTGCTGATTCTGCCCACAAACTGCCGGCGGGTTTTGTCCAGACCCTGAGAAATCTTGGAGAACCAGGGATCGACGGGAGTGGAGGCTAATCTGCGGGTCTTTTCCCAGAGTCCGCGCAGTCCTTTGGCGGTCTCCTTGGTCTCTTCCGGCTCTTCATCCCCGTCCGCTTCGGCGGCTTCTTCGCCGTCGGCTTCTGCTTCGGGCTCTTCCGCGCCGTCCTGTTCCTCGGTTTCGGGCGTTTTCTCCGCGATCTCTGCCGCGGTCTGTTCTTCCTGCTGCTTATCCTCCTTGGCTTCGTTCTCCGAGCTGCGTTTGAATAAATTGCTGAACATTTGCATAGTTTATGTTTCCTGTTTTCTTTTATATATCAATTTTTTAAGCTGGCGCTGATTTTTGAAATTCAGCAATTCAAGAGAAAAATAAATCACCCTTTGAAACAGGCCGGACAGACTGAATTTTATAGCGGTTCAGGGCGAGCGCCCGGCGGCGGCAAAAAAAAGGAAAAGCCAGTATGCGCATAGGGAAGGATAAAGATATTTCTTGGCCAAAAAACACTAATATGGCCAAAATAAATTCTGTACCAAATGTATATTTAAGCGATCCCAGTCTTTTGGATAAGATTAAAGCTTCCGTGCTTTATCCGCCGGACCGTTCGGTTCTGCCCTGGAAATATCTGCCGCGTCTGGATACGGCGGCCATAGAGGCAAAGAATCGGCAGAGGGAAGAGGCGGAGCGTCTGGAGAAGGAGCGCCAGGCTCAGCGGGAGATGCAGGCTTTGGAGGCTAAGAGGCGGGCCGAGAAGGCCGCCGCGGAAGCTGCGGCCAGAGCCGCCGAGGCCGAACGCCTTAAAAAGGAGCGCCCTCAGGCTGAAGGGGAATCTAAAAAATCCGAACTTTCCGGTATGTTCGGCGAGAGCAGGAGCAGCTTCGGTTCCCGAAGCGCTTCCGATTCTTCCGGCAGTTCCTCCCGTTTTGGAGTGGCGGAAGGCGGAGGCCGGCGCTTCGGAACCGCTTCCGGAGGTCGGCGCAAGGCAGCCGAGACTCCCGCTGCGGCGGCTAAGCCCGTCAAGCGCACGCGTTCGGCGGAAATCGATCTCAGCCGTCTCAAGAGCGACGTCTTCGGAAATTAGCGAAAGCGGCAGCTGCTCTCTACTGCGGGGGGCGGCTTAATGTTTTTTTTATGGCAGGTTCTTATGAAAAAGGTCATTATTATCGAGGGCATGATGTGCCAGAATTGTGTTAAGCATGTCAAAAAGGCTCTGGAAAAGCTGGAAGGCGTCTCTTCCGTCAAGGTAAGTCTGGAGGATAAGAGCGCCGAAGTTGAAGGCGCCGCCGAGGACGAGGCTCTGCGGGAGGCGATCGCCGAGGCCGGCTACGAAGCCGCTGAAATTCGCTGAATTTAAGTTTTTATAATACTGCGTAAAAAAATAGCGCGGAAACTTAGGAGAAATATTATATGTTGGATCATGTTTGGGCTGTAGATCCCGAAGTGGCGCAGGCTATTTACAATGAATCGGATCGCCAGGAGCATACCCTGGAAATGATCGCTTCGGAAAATTTTGTCAGCGAAGCGGTTTTGGAGGCTCAGGGCAGCGTTCTTACCAATAAATACGCCGAAGGCTATCCAGGCCGCAGATATTACGGCGGCTGTGAAAATGTCGACGTCATTGAGAAGCTGGCCTGCCAGAGGGCCTGTGAAATTTTCGGGGCCGATCACGCCAACGTCCAGCCTCATTCCGGCTCATCGGCCAATTTGGCGGCCTATTATTCTTTGGCCGGGCACGGCGCTACCGTTTTGGGCATGTCTCTGGCCCACGGCGGCCATCTGACTCACGGGCATAAGGTCAATTTCTCCGGCTCTCATTTTAATGTAATGCAGTACGGCCTCCATCCGGAAACCGAGCGCATCGATTATGAGGAGATGCGCCGTCTGGCCAGGGAGTATAAGCCCGCCATTATTTTGGCCGGCTCCAGCGCTTATCCCAGAGAGATTGAATTCGCTCCCTTCCGCGAGGCCGCCGATGAGGTCGGGGCCAAGCTGATGGTGGATATGGCCCACTTCGCCGGTCTGGTGGCGGCGGGCATCCATCAGAATCCCGTCAAATTTGCCGATTTGGTGACGACCACCACTCATAAAACTCTGCGCGGCCCCCGCGGCGGCATGATCCTCTGCCGGGCCGAATACGCCAAAGCCGTGGACAAAACGGTCTTCCCCGGCTATCAGGGCGGCCCTCTGGAGCATGTGATTGCGGCCAAGGCGGTCGCTCTGAAGGAAGCGCAGCAGCCTTCCTTTAAGGAGTATCAGCGCCGCATTGTGGCCAACGCCAGAGCCTTGGCGGCTGTTTTGGCCGAAGGCGGCGTCCGTTTAATAAGCGGCGGCACCGATACCCATCTGATTCTGGCCGACGTTACGCCTCTGGGCCTTACCGGCAAGGACGCCGAAAACGCCCTGCACCGGGCCGGCATAACGGTCAACAAGAACGCCATCCCCTTCGATAAGAATCCGCCGGCTATTGCCAGCGGCATCCGCATGGGCACTCCGGCTCTGTCCACCCGCGGCATGGGCGAGGCCGAAATGAAGAGGATCGGCCATTGGATGCTGGAGGCTCTGCAGGCGCCGTACGACGAAGAGCTTGGCCGCAGGATCCGCGGAGAGGTGAGAGAGCTCTGCGAGGCCTTCCCTCTGTATGCCGAGCGTTTGGCTAAAAGCGGCCGGCCGGAATAAATCGGTTTGAAAATTTTTTGCGAGTGTCGGGCATAGAATTATGTCCGATGCTTGCTTTTTTATCTGTGCGGTTTGGAAAAAGGCTGCGGCAATTCTGCGGCGCCGGACTGCATAAAATATCTTGATTCACTTACAGTGGAGGTTTCAAGCTCATTATGAGTTCAGCAAAGCGTGTGGCGGTGGTAGCCGTAGGCGGCAATTCCTTAATTACCGATAAGCAGCATCAGACGGTTCCCGATCAGTACAAGGCCGTCTGTCAGACTACTGCGCATATCGTCAACATGATCGAGGACGGCTGGGAGGTCATTCTGACGCACGGCAACGGTCCTCAGGTCGGCTTCATTCTGCTGCGCAGCAAGGAAGCTCTCAATAAAATTCACAGTGTTCCCGTCGATTCGGCGGTGGCCGATACTCAGGGCTCTATCGGCTATCAGTTCCAGATGGCTCTGCACAATGAATTCCTGCGCCGCGGCATGGACAAGAGCGCCATTACCTTGGTCACTCAGGTGGTGGTTGACGCCGACGATCCGGCCTTCAAGAATCCCACCAAGCCCATCGGCCCCTTCATGGATGAGGCTGCGGCCAAGGAACGCCATGACGTAGACGGCTGGGACGTTATGGAGGACGCCGGCCGAGGCTGGCGGCGCGTGGTCGCTTCTCCCAAGCCCAAAAAGATCGTGGAGCTGGAGGCGGTTCGCACCCTGGTAAATTCCGGCCATGTGGTTATCGCCGTCGGCGGAGGCGGCGTGCCGGTGGTGGAAAAGAACGGCGAATATGCCGGCGTGGCCGCGGTCATCGACAAGGACTACGCCTCCGGTCTTTTAGCCGCCGATTTGGACGCGGATTCCTTTGTCATTTCCACCGGTGTGGAAAAGGTCTATATCAATTTCGGCAAGCCCGACCAGAAAGGCCTGGATACCGTAACCATGGCCGAAGCTAAGGAGTATCTGGCACAGGGCCAGTTCGCCAAGGGCAGCATGGCCCCCAAGGTAGAAGCGGTCATTAAGTTCCTGGAAGCCGGCGGCAAAGAGGCCGTCATAACCAATCCCGAGAACCTGAGCCGAGCTTTAAAGGGCCTGACCGGCACCCGTTTTATTAAGGGATAGTTTTTTCAGAAGCGTCAATGCCTGAAAGAAAGCTCCCCACCCGGCCCTTCGAGGCCGAAGCGGGGAGCTTTTTATTATCATTATCAGCTGCTTACAAAAAATAAAAAATTGATTAAACGTTCAGTCAATTTTTGCGAAACTATATACAGCATTCAGTCTTTCAACCTTCTATACCGACAAAATTTAAAAATAGAAAGGCTGAAAGCTATGAATAAGAATTTGAAAAACCGTTTAATTACCGTGGCCTTGGCGGCCGCATGCTTAATGCCTCTCGGGGCTCAGGCTTCCGCTTTCAATCGGGCTCAGATGGACGAGATCGCCGCTCCCATCGCTCTTTATCCTGATTCTTTATTGGGCAGCGTTCTGGCCGCTTCCACCTATCCAGACCAGGTTATCGACGCCTACAACTGGACGGTAAACTATCAGGCCCTCACTCAGGGACAGAAAGAGAGCCTCGTCGCTTCCATGGGATGGGACGATTCCGTAAAGACCTTGGCTTTAATTCCCGAAACCTTGGAAATGATGGTCAGCGATATGGAATGGACCGACCGCCTTTCCCAGGCTTTTGTCACTCAGCAGGATTCCTTATGCGTCTCCATTCAGGGCCTCAGACGCCGGGCCAGAATGAACGGCGCCTTGAGAGACAGCAATTATATCAGAGTTGTCGACGCCGATAATATAATAATGATTCAGCCCGCCAATTCCGCCTATACCGCCGTTCCCGTTTACAGCGCCGCCGTTTATAATTACAGTCCGGCTCAGACAGTATTTAATACGGTTTTAAGTTGGAGTACGGTGAGAATTCTCGACAGCATCTTTTACGGCGGGGCCTGGGACTGGCATCATCACCGGGTATATATGAGCCGCGGCCACCATCCCTACACCGTGCCTCCTTCAGTGGTTCCGCCCTATAAGCCTCAGTTCCACCCTCCTGTACGTCATGCCGCCGTTAAGCCTGCGCCTCATAAACACGCTCCCGCTCCCATTGCGCATAGTCCCCAGCCTCCCAGGCCCGCTCCTACAGCGCATCATCCCCAACCTCACAAGAGTGCTCCCATAGCGCACAGTCCCCAGCCGGGTAAACCCGCTCCCACAGCGCATCATCCCCAGCCTCCCAAGAGCGCTCCCATAGCGCACAGTTCCCAGCCTCACAAATCCGCGCCCATAGCGCACAGTCCTCAGTCTCACAAACCCGCTTCCATAGCGCATAACCCTCAGCCTCACAAGGCTGCGCCAATAGCCCACAACCCACAGCCTCACAAACCCGCTTCCATAGCGCATAACCCTCAGCCCCACAAGGCTGCGCCAATAGCCCACAACCCACAGCCTCACAAGTCCGCTCCCGAGCAGGCTGGACCTCAGTCGCATAAGCCTGCTCCCGCCGTGCAGAGGCCTCAGACTTTCAAGCCCGTTGCCGCAGCGCAGAAGCCGCAGGCTCACAGTTCCGCTCCTTCCGCTCATAGGCCCCAGGCTCAGACGCCTTCTAAGGGAGCTCACGCTTCCTCCGACAAAGGCAGAAAATCGGAAAGCCGTCACGGTTCCAAGCCTGACGATAAAAAGCACAGGCGCTAAAGCGTAAATAAAGCCCCCGAAGTGCGGCGATGCAGCCTTCGGGGGCTTTTCTGTTTATTGTCCGCCTGCGGAATCGGCGAAGGTCGGCGCCCGGTGTACCGGCGCACTTCCTGCGGCTACAGCTGCGTGGCCAGCTGGGAGAGGGGCAGCAGGGCGGAGATGACCAGCAGGCCTACCACAAAGCCCATGAAGACGATCAAGGCTGGCTCCAGCCAGCGGATCATGGTCTGACGGCGGCGTACCAGCTCGCGCTCGTAGAAGCTGGCGGCGGAAATGAGCATTTCTTCCAGGTTTCCGGTCTTTTCGCCGGTGCGCAGGAACTGCTGCAGGAGCGGGGGGATCAGATGAACGCGGGCCAGAGAGTTGGAAAGGCCGTCGCCGCGCTCCACCGCGGTTTCGACGCCGCGCAGTTCGCGATCCAGGGCTTCGTTGTCAACCACTTCGCGGCTCATCTGCAGCGAGCGGACCAGGGGCACGCCCGAGCCCTGCAGCAGGGCCAGAGTGCGGGCCCAGCGCGATAACAGGCCGGCGCGGACCATACGCCCCAGCAGGGGAGCGTTCATCTTGAAGTTGTCTTTGCTGACGTCGGGAATGAGCTTGAGGATGCACCAGACTGCGGCCGCGCCTCCGATCAGAACCGTTAATCCCCAGGAACGCAGGAAATTGCCGGTCATGACCATCATCTGAGTAATGGCCGGTAGCTCATTGCCGGTGGAATCGTACATCTCCTGAATGACCGGCGTCAGGAACATTACCAGCGATATTAAAAGGATTATCGAGAGCGTCACCAGGACGATAGGATAAGCCAGGGCCGACTGGAGAGTGCGCTTATGCTCAATTTCATCCTGGAGAAAGCGGGCGTAGCGATCCAGAATTTCGCCGGGCTGTCCGGCTTCTTCACCGGCGCCGACCATGCGCACCAGCATGGGCGGAAAGATGGCGTCTTCGGTGAGGCTGCCCGAGAGGCTTTCGCCCTCGCGCAGGCGCACCTGGACGCGCGCCAGGGCTTTGCGCATCTTGGGACTTTCCGCCGACTCAGCCAGAGAGCCCAGGGCTTCGTCCATGGGAATGCCCGACTTCAAAAGGGCGGCCAGCTGCAGAACCGTATAGGCCAAATCGTCGTCGCCGACCTGAGAGCCCTTGGTTCCGGTATCTTCTAAAATTTTGGTGGGAAATATGCCGCGCTCCTTAATTTTTTGATGAGCGGCAGTGCGGGAAACTGCGGCCACTAAGCCCTTGGCCGGTTTTCCTTTGGCATCGCTGCCTTCATAAGCGTAAAGCGGCATATTTGTTTCTACTCCCTGAAAAGCTTAAAAATTACAGTCTGGCGGCCCGCAGAGCTTCTTCCGGCGTAGTCAGACCGGCCAGAACTTTAGATACGCCGTCCTCCAGCAGAGTGGCCATGCCCTGTTCCTTGGCGACCCGCCCTAAGATGCGGGAATCTTCGGAGCGGGCTATGCGGCTGCGAAGTTCGTCGTTGACGGCCATAATTTCGTAAATTCCCAAGCGTCCCTTGTAGCCGGTATTGTTGCAGGCCTCGCAGCCGACGGCTTTGCAGAAGTTGGCGTTAGGGGGAACTTCCTTGAGGCCCAGGCGGTAGAGCTCGGAGGTGTCCGGGGTGTAGGGACGCTTGCAGCGGCTGCAGAGCTGACGCACCAGGCGCTGAGCCATAGCTCCCAGCATTGAAGAGGAGAGCAGATAGGAGGGGATGCCTAAGTCCAGCAGACGGGTGGCGGCGGTGGGCGCGTCGTTGGTGTGCAGCGTCGAGAGCACCAAGTGGCCGGTCAGAGCGGCGTGAATGGCGATATCGGCGGTTTCCGGGTCGCGGATTTCACCTACCATGACGACGTCGGGGTCCTGGCGCAAAACGGCGCGCAGGCCGCTGGCGAAGGTCATGCCCACCTTTTCGTTGGTCTGAATCTGGCCGATGCCGGCGATCTGATATTCGACCGGGTCCTCAATGGTGATGATGTTGCGCTCCGGAGAGCGGATCATATCCAGAATTGCGTAGAGCGTAGTGGTTTTTCCGGAGCCGGTAGGACCGGTTATCAGGAAGAGGCCGTAGGGATGGCTGACCAGGTCGGTGACTAAATCGCGATCGTGCTCGTTGAGGCCCAGCTGCTTCAGATTGAGCATGCGCAGGTTCTTTTCCAGAAGACGCATTACCACGCGCTCGCCGTGCAGAGTGGGCACGATGGATACGCGCACGTCGAGCTGGCGCTCTCCCGAATGGACGTGGAGGCGGCCGTCCTGAGGGTGCCTGGTCTCGGCTAAATCCAGATTGGACATGACCTTGATGCGGGCTACCAGCTGAGGATGGCTCGAGCGCGGCATTTTGTGAATCTCATGGAGCACGCCGTCTATGCGCATGCGCACTACGGTCTGTTCGGCGTAGGGCTCAATATGAATGTCGGAAGTGCGCGTCTCCATAGCCTTCAAAAAGAGAGTATTGACTAATCGGACTATGGGAGCGTCGGCGGCGTCTGCCAGCAGATCCTGGCTGATATCGACGTCTCTTTCGGACTCTTCATCCTCGGCGCCGCCTAAATTTTCACCCTCCACCATCAGGCGCCGCAGGCCTTCTTCCAACTCCTGGCGATCCATGATGACGGGGATGACCTCTTTGCGCAGGGTCAGACGTATATCTTCCAGCAGCTGGCGCGGAGTGTCGCGATGAATACCGATTTTTATGAAGTCCTCCTCTTCCTCCAGAGGCAGAACGTGATGGCGCTGATAGAATTCGCTGGGGATGGTATTCATGAAGACTTTAACCTTTGAGAAAAAATAGTCGGCGGACGTTATATATCGGCGGGGGCAGCTTCGTCTGAGCGGTCTTTAAATATCGGCCGCTTCCTGCTCATTGGGAGAAATCGTGACGCTCTCGGGCAGGACGGCTTCTTCGTCGGAGGAGTCTGCATTCGCAGGATTCGCGGCGGCGTTATGAGCGGCGCTGCCTGAGCCGTATCCTGCCGTACTGCTCCGGCGATTTTTATTTGTATATACCACCTGACGCTTTTCCATGGCGCTGAAGACCTGACGGCGTCCTATTTTGGCGGTGCTGCTGGGCTTGGAATAGATTGCCGTATCCTGCTGAATCGCCGCTTCGCTGTTTTGAGCGCCGCCGGCCTCTCCGACAGTTGTTCCGGCTGTTTCCGTTTCGGTCTTGGATTCGCTGGGAGCGCTTATTTTTACGCTGCTGCCGCCGTTTTCAGGGACGGCTGTATCTGCGTCGGTTTGGGGCGCGGGTTTAATGGTATCTCTGTTCTCGTAATGCTGGTCGCCCGCTTCTCCCGGCTGCTCCAGATAGGGCTGCAGAGGCTTGTCTTCTTCGTCGACCGCATTGTCTAAATCGACAATTTTGGGAGTGAGAGAGATAAAGATGTTGGTCTTGGTCTCCTCTTTGGTCTTATCCCGGAACAGCCAGCCGATGACGGGAAGGTCCTTTAAAATGGGCACGCCCTTCATGGTGTCGGTGGTGCGCTTGGAGATCAGGCCGCCTATGAGCAGAGTTTTGCCGTCGGGAATGGTCACCGTGGTTTCCACTTTGCGGTTTGAGACCACGGGAGCGCTGAAGCTGACGCCGGCCATTTCCTGATTCAGATATTCGGTGACTTCCTGAATTTCCTGAAGGACGTCCATGCGGATCTTGCCGGTGCGGCTCATGTGAGGAGTAACCTGCAGCTTAATGCCCACTTCGCGGTAGTCGAAGGTTACGGTAGGAGAGCCGTAGGCGTCCAGCTTGCCGCCGGTGGCGAAGGGTACGACCTGGCCGACATTGATGGTGGCTTTCTTGTTGTCCTGAGTCAAAATTCTGGGAGCTGAGATCAGGTTGAAATCGTTGCTGTTGTTTAAGGCGTCGAGATAAGCGAAGAATTCAGGCACGTCTACCGTCTGGTTGCTGACGGTGATGGATCGGGTTTTGCTGCCCACCACGCCGGCTACAAAGTTGCCGCCGGCCAGGACGTTTAAGAGGCCTTCTTCGGTAAGACCGCCCTTATAGGAGCCGATGACGCCGCCGGCGGTTAAGGCCTGCCAGCCGATTCCCAGTTCCTCGGCTCTCTTCAGGGAGACCTCGGCGACTACGGCGGAAATCTGAATCTGACGGCGCTCGGCGTCTAATTTGGCTATGACCGAGCGAATGTCGTCATATTCGGAGGGAGAAACGTACAAAACTAAGGAGTTGGTCTCTTTGTCGGCGGAAACTTTAGAGGAGGTGAAGCCGGTAGTGGACGGCTGATCTTTGTTGCCGGCGGCGTCGGTGCGTCCTTCGTCAGCTCCGGCAAAGCCTTCGGCTTTTGGCGGAGGGGCTTCGTTCTTGCGCCCTTCGGTGGCCGGCACCTTGGATTCTTTGAGCAGTTCCTTGACGGCTTTCTGGCGCTCGGAGAGCATATCGGAAAGGATTTTTGCCACATCCTCGGCCTGAGCGTACTGCAGATTGTAGACGAAGAAGCGGGCCGGCTCGGTTTTGACGGGAGCGGCCATGGGAATATCCAGACGTTCGAGGATGCGCCTGATGTTCTGCAGGTCTTTGGGGAAGGCGCTGATCATTACGGCGTTTGAGGGCGCGAAAGCCGAGATGGCAAATTCTTTTTTCTGTTCGCGGTCGGTGTATAGAGGCTTAATGGCGGCTACAACTTTTTCCGCTTCCATGTACTTGGGGAAAACTACCTCGGTTTTGAGACTGGGTTCGAGATCGTCCAGGCTCTTGACGATTTTGCCTATGCGGGAGACGATTGAGGCCTTGTCTGCCACCAGAATGGCCAGCCCGTCTTTATAGGAGCCGATAATGCCGTTTTCGGAGAGCAGCGGCTTTACAGCCTTTTCAACGGCTTCGGGGTTGCCCTGGCGCATAATCATGACGGCCATGACGTATTCCTCGCCGCTGGGATTGGCGCTGCTGGCCGGAATGAAGGAGCCGATGCTTCTGGCGGTGTTTCCTGCCAGGATCTGCACGCTGTCGCCCTTATCGGCGACCACAAAACCGCAGCGGTTGAGAGCGGCTTTATATATATCCCAGGCTTCGGGGATAGAGACGGAACGGGCGGAAAGGATGGTCAGCTTGCCCTTGATCTTTTCATCGACGATAATATTGCGTCCGGTCAGTTCGCTCATCATGCGCGAAAGCACCCGGATATCTATATTTTCAAAGTTCAGAAGCACGTGCCCGTTGCGCATGGCTTCCGCGATGGTCTTGCTCATCAGAGGGCGCTGAGGCTCGGCGGCTTCCGGAGGCTCCGGCTCTTTGCCCTGAGCCAGGGCGGAGCTGAAGGTCATTGCTCCTGCCAATATAGAGGCTATTGCATATAATCTGAACTTATTCACTGCTGGTTTGCTCCTGCCAAATTCCATTCCGGGTTAGCCCAGGTACCGCCGATGCGCACCTTATGGGTTCCGAGCGTCTTGGTTTTTAATTCTATTTCGCCGTTTAAAGAAGGCGAATCGCCTCTGGGACTGGTGATCATAGTAACTATGCCTTCACCGGTGGCTTGGTCGTTGAAAAGAGTAATTTTGTTGACGATTTTGAAGGAGGTGCGTTCCGTTCCGGTCTCCTCGGCCTCGGTTTCCTGATTCTTCTTTTTGACGTTTTTCTTTTTAGAGGGTTTAATCTGGTTATTTTTGCCTTTGACAGGCGTCATGGTCACTGTAGAGCCGATTTCGATATTCTGCAGAGGAATGGGCAGAGCGTCGATTTTCAGGTAAGGAACCTTTAAATTTATAACTCCCTTGCCTTCGTAATTCACAATGTTCATATTCCCGCTCAAAACGATGGCTTGGAGGCTTTTAGAGCCGGTATCTACGACCAGATTTTCGCTTTCAAAGGATAAAACCGAAGGAGCTGCCGCCCTCAGGGAAGCCGTTCCGGGTTCGTCGGGAGGGATCATTGAGGGAGAAATACTTTCGGCTTCGCTCAGATTGAGGGTCTGCTTAAGTATGGCCGTGGGATCGTTCTGGGTAAATTTAATCTTCATGCCGCCTTTAATAACAGAGACGGCGGCCTTGTCGGCCTGAAAGCGGCTGCCCGAAGGGATGCTTACCGACAAGCCCTTCATCTTCATGCTGCCCAGGCCGACCTGGGCGTCCTGCCAGTTGACCACGATGCCGCTGTCAGCCTCCAATTTGGCCATGGCATGGCTCAATACCGATTCGTAAGGGAACCTTATCAGCAATACTACCGCAAATACCAGCAGCCAAACGGCTATTTTCAACAGTATTTTCATGAGGGTACCTCGGCCATAAATTCAAGATTCCACTTGCCGTCTCCGTCGGGGTCGCTGAGCTTAAAGGTTTTGATAATCAAATTCACCGAACGCATTGAGTCCAGAATTTCGGTAATATCCTTAGCGGTGACGGCTCTGAGCTTTATCTGCACGCCCTGACTGTTTTTATAAGGGGCGTTAGCCTCAATGTTTTTATCGAGCCCCTTTAAGGCGTGTCTGCTCATCCAGGCCGAAGTGTTGGGCTCCGGGTTGGGACGCTCGTAGTTTGAATCGGCAAAGTCCTGGAGAGAACGGACGATGCTGCTGCGTTCCCTGCGCAGAGTTTCGGCTCTGAGCTCGGCTTCGGCGATGACGTCCAGCCTGGGCAGGGCGTAAACGAACAGCCACAGCAGAGCTGTGAGCGCCAAGAGGATTATAAAGATAACTTTTCTGGATTGCTGCTGATTCATAGGCCTCTCACAGCCTGCCTTCTATGGAAAAGGTAATTACGCCGGCGCGGTTTTTACGGCTGTCGATGATTTCCGGCCCTTTAATTATGTCTTCAGTGGATTTGCGGAATTCTTCAACCTGCTGCAGCGTGCCCGTCTGACCGGATATTATCAGGCTGGGATTCTCCTGCTCGCCTTTGAGTTCCAGGCGGCGGATTTCCATGGAGGGCGCGTCTTTGAGAGGCTTGGCCAGTCTGGCCATGTTCTGCAGAAGACTGTCGGGCAGCAGCAGAGTGTTTCTCAGATTTTTTTCGGTTAAAGCGTCCAGCTCCTTTTGATAGGTCTCCGGCTGCATCTCAGCCAGCTTGGGGAGGATGGGCTTGGCCGCTTCCTGATAGGCGGCTACCTGTTTCTGTACGACGCTTTCGGCATTGGCCTTGCGCAGCTCCAGATTTACGCTGGCCAGGGCTAAAATGACCAGCAGCCAGACTGCATATTTCCAGGGAAGATCGGACTTCTCAGGCTCGACTTCCTCCAGAGAGATGTGCGGATATTTGCTTTTCGAGGCCAGAGCCGCGCCATAGGCGGAGGCGTCGCAATAAGGGCTCAATCCGTCCGGAAGAGGTATGGGCTGAACGGTTTGTCCCAGCAGAGTCCCCAGTTCGAGCTCCAGACCTTTCATCTGAGCGCCGCCTCCGCAGATGAATACTTTATCGAACGGCACGGGCTTGACCAGCAGATTGTAGGCGGCTAAATCGTTCAGCCACTGGCGGCAGACCGGCTCCTCCGTACCCAGAGCTATCTTGTGCTGTTCGGCTTCCTCCGGGGTTATGTCGTATCTTTTGGCGATCTCTTTATTTAAATAGTCGCCGCCTTTAAAAGACACCTTTACCCAGTCCAGGCAGCCGGACTTGACGGCGCACACGCTCGTGCGGGAGGCACCGAAATCGAAGATCAGGGCTTCTTCCGTTTTGGCGGCCTTCATCAGGCGCAGATAGGAGAGGGGTTCGGCGTCTATAAGCGCGTCTTTGCCGAGACGCTCTCTGAAGGAGCGCAGATCCTGATTTAAAACGATGAAAACTGTAGCGACGTCGTCGTTGACAACCCAATCCCAAGAGGTCTCTTCAATAGAAAAAGGCAGCGACAGCATGAGTTCCTCGCGGATCACGCTCTCTTGAATATCGCGGCTGGTGTTCGGAACATTCAAGGTCCTGAAAGTCAGCTTATCCGAGGGCACGGCCGCAGTTGACGGCATACCTGACGGAGGCTCCGTTTCTTTTTTGACCGCTCCCCAAAAGGCGCCCACAGACACCGCGCGGTTTCCGTTTTTACCTAAATCTATACCTGAAGCTCTAAACATTCAGCAACTCGCTGCAGTATGGAATAATAATAACTCTGAAGTCAAAATCTAATAACCTGCATACCTTCTGCATAGATATTCTGCAAACCTTGTTTAATTTATTTATTTCATCAGCGGCTCCGGACGTCCGGATTCTGCGCAGGAGAAGCGGGGCGGTATTCCGCCTCGCCGGCCGCTTCGGAACATTCGGCCTGCGGAGAAAAACCGGCAGGATCTGCAGAAGGGTTTTGAATGCTGGCTTGTAAAATATGCCTCTTATGTCTCTCAATTTCAGTAAAATTATCAGCTGGTGCTTAATCGTCGGTTCCGCCGCTCTGTGCGCCGATATAAGCGCCGCCTCCTTAGATCGTGTTTTTTCGAAGGATCCTTTGCCGGTTTCCGTATCCGGCGGCGAGCACAGCGGGAGGATCCCTTCGCTGTCTTCAAGTTCTGCCGACGACGTTACTTCCGCTTTCCGTCAGCCTGAGCCTCTCAAGCCCAAAATTAAGCCGTCCGACCGCAAAAAGTCGGTAAGCTCCGGAGGTCAGCTGGAAAAGAAGGAGGCTCAGAAGAAGGGCAAAGACAAGGAGGTCAAAATCCGCATGGAGCAGGCCGTGCTGGAAGGGACGCTGATCTCCGATTACAATCGGGCCGCTCTGCTGGCTTTGGACGACGGTACCGATGTTTTGGTGGGATTGGGAGAAGAACTGGGCAACTATATACTGGTAGAGGTAGATTACGCCTGGGCCCGTTTTGAAAGCGATACCGACGAGATTCTTTTTATCGCCGACAGTATGACCAACGACGACGGCGGCAAAAAAGGCAAGAGCAAAAGCTCCAAGGCTATTGTGAAGAAGCGCATTACGGCCGAGGAAGAAAAAGAGGGAGAGTCCGAAGAGGACGGTGAGGAACAGGCCGGCGCCGACGAGAAGGGCAAAGAAGAAGCTAAGGTAACCGCCGCCGACATCAGGCAGGCTCTGGACAACTCCGCCGAGATGGCCAAACAGCTCCGCGTCGTTCCCGAAGAGCGCGACGGCACGCCCTACGGAACGCGGATAAGCTTCAGAACCAGAGATAACCTGCTGGCCCGCATGGGAGTAAAGAATAACGACGTCATGCTTTCCATTAACGGCGTGCCTACCCGCAGCGCCGAAGAGATGTTCCGCGGCTATATGACGCTGCGCAACGCTTCCAGTTTTGAATTTGTTCTGGAGCGCGGCGGAGAAGAACAGACGATCCGCTACGAGCTCGGAAAGTAATCTTTCAGCAAACTTTATTCGCGGAGGCGCAGATAAGCTATGAGCAGTACAAAGAGAGCCTTTAGAGCCGGTCTTACTTATGAATTAGGCCGCTATCCTCAGGGACTGATAGATAAAAAGAAAGTGCGCCGACAGCATCGGGCCGAGCTCGGCGGCGCGCCGCTTCCTGCCGGAAACGAACCGCCCTGCGCGGTTAAACCCATACGCTGGCTCATCGCCGAAGTCGATATCGAAAAGCGCCAGGCTCTGCTCATTTCCAAAAAGGGCTTGGACTGCCGCCCTTATCACAGCCTGACGGTCAACCCCGGCTGGGAGGCTTCGGAGCTTAGGCGCTGGCTCAACGGCGATTTTCTGCAGGAGGCTTTTACGTCAGAGGAGCTTGAGCGCCTTCTGCCCGCAGGCCATTCCGGAGCCGAGCCGCAGGAACGCGTCTTTATTTTAAGCAAAGATGAGCTCGACAGATATCTGCCGGCCATTTCCGAGCGGCGCTGTCAGATTACCGCCTATGCCTTTTCCCGCGGCGGTTACTGCGACGATCAGGGCGACTGCTGCTGGTGGCTGCGTACTGATCCGAAAGAAGCAGATAAATGTTCAGTTATAAGCTACGGAGGCGGCGCTTATGAGATGGAAGCCGATTTTGCCCATAACTGCATTCGCCCGGCCATACGCATAGCTTACTGAAGCGGCGCCCATAACGGTTTTTCTTAAGCGTAAATTAAAAAATGGACCTGCGCTGAATGCAGATCCGTTTTTTGTTTTGCCGCCGGTTATCCGGGGCCGCCTGATTACCAGATGCCCAGATAGGCGCGGGCTTCCTCGGTGGGATTGACCTGGGGATCCCACATGGGCTCCCAGACCAGATCTATGTGGCATTCCTTAACCTGAGGCAGGCGCATGATAATCATATAGGCCGCGCCGGTCATCTCCGGACCTAAAGGACAGCCGGGGCTGGTCAGGGTCATTTTGACGTCGACGGTTCCGGTGGCCTTGGTGCAGATTATATCATAGACCAGGCCCAGCTCTACTATGCTAAGGCCGATTTCCGGGTCCAGAACCTCCTGGAGAGCGTCGAGAACTTGGCCTTCGTCGGGGAATTTACCCTCTTTTTTATCCGGCTGGGGCGTCGGATCGGGGGAAGGGGGAAGAGGCATATTTTCAGAGGCTTCGGTCATTTTGTTAAATCTCACTTTCGTCTTCGGCTTCTTCAGGCTCGGGGCCTATGGTCTGCAGCAAAGTCTCCCAGCTCAGGAGAGCGCATTTAATGCGGACCGGGTAGTCGCGCACGCCGTCCAGCGCTTCGAGTTCTCCTAAATCTATATCCTCCGCCGTCTGAGCTATTTTCGGATTGGTATGCGCGCTTAAGCGGGCTTTGAAGGCTTTGGCCAGCTCGGCGGCTTCGCTGACGGTTTTGCCTTTGATCATGTCGGTCAGAATCGAGGCCGAAGCCGTAAATATAGAGCAGCCCTCGCCGCCGAAGCCCACGTCCTTGATTATGCCGTTCTCTATAAGCAGGTCGAGCTCTATGTGGTCGCCGCAGCTGGCGTTTTCGCCCTCCAGGGAGTGGCTGGCGTGGGGCAGCCGGCAGTGGTTATGGGGACGGTTGTAATGATCGATAATGATTTGACGGTATAAATCGTCATTGATGAAGCTGTCGCTGTAATCTGTCATAAAAAAAGCTACCTAATGGGCAAAGTTATTTATTGAGAGGGGTTATTTTAATATTGGTCAGGTCGATAGGCTCAGGCCGGCCGGCGCGCAGGGTGGGCGAACAGGAATCCATGGTGTTCCCCAAAGCGCGGCTGGAAGGCATATCCGAGCAGTCGTTCTGGCAGCAGCCGGAGCTGCAGCAGACCGGGCCCAAAAGATGATGGCCGCTCTGGACCATGACCTTGAGCCTGTTTCCGGCGCAGCCGGGGGAGCAGGGGGATTCGGGGAAAATCTTTCCCACTTGGCCGAGAGCTTCCGCCAGGCGGTCGATATCTTCAAAATTGTTGTAGACGTAGAAGCTGGCTCTGGTGGTGCCCTTCATGCCGATATCGCGCATGAGCGGCTGGCAGCAGTGATGGCCTGCCCGCACGCAGACTCCTTCTTTAGCCAGGACGGTGGCGATGTCGTGAGGGTGGAGGCCCTTAAAGTAGAAGGAGAGCGCGCCGCAGCGCTCAGTTACGTCCAGGGGACCCAGAATTTCCGCTCCCTCGACGTCGTTTAATCTGTCTATGGCATAGCTCATCAGGGCCTGGTCGTGGGCGCGCACCTGATCCATGCCGATCTTGCTCAAATAGCGGCAGGCGGCGGCCAGGCCGATAGCTCCGCTGATATTGGGAGTGCCGGCTTCAAATTTGTTGGGCAATACGTCCCAGGACGATTTCTCTCTCTTTACCGAGGAGATCATGCTGCCGCCGAAGAGAAAAGCGGGCATCTTTTCCAGAAGACGGCGGCGCCCCCACAGGCAGCCGATGCCGGTCGGTCCCAGCATTTTATGGCCGGAAAAGGCGAAAAAGTCCACTCCCAGCTCCTTAAGATCGGTCTTGAGGTGGGGAACTCCCTGAGCGCCGTCGAGAACGATGGTAACGGGGCCGGAGGCCCGGGCGCGTCTGACGATCTCCTGTACGGGATTTATAGTGCCGAAGACGTTGGAAACCCAGGCGAAAGCCAGAATTTTGGGCTTAAAGCTCAGGGCCTTGTCCAGGCTGTCTAAGTCCAAAGTGCCGTCGGGCTTGATTTCAATCCAGCGCAGGATTGCTTTTTTGCGCAGCGCCAGCTGCTGCCAGACCACTAAATTGGAGTGATGTTCCAGAACCGGAAGGGCGATGCTGTCGCCCTCTTCAATGTTGGCTTCTCCGTAGGTATAGGCGATTAAATTGAGCGATTCCGTGGTGTTGCGGGTAAAAATTACGGTCGGAGTATCGCGCACGCCGATAAAATCTGCGACAGTCTGCCGAGCTTCGTCGTAAAGGCGGGTAGAGTTTTCCGAAAGATCGTACAGACCTCGGTGTATATTGGCATAACTCGTGCGCAGGAAGCTGCAGACTTCCTCTATCACCGGCTCGGGCTGCTGGGCCGAGGCGGCGCTGTCTAAATAGGTCAAAGGACGCCCGTTGACCTTTTGCTTCAGAACCGGGAAATCTTCGCGTATTTTGGCAAACAGTTCTTCATCGTACATAGTTCGTTCCTTAAGCGCAGCGGGGCGCTTTTTGTGGCTGAAAGCGGGGAATAATGCAGTATCTTCCGCCTGCTGAGAAGCCGCTTTCGCCGCAGGTTACATTTTCTCGGCGAGACGCTCGGAGAGCCATTCGGCGGCGGAGGGATTGCCGGTTTTCTGAATGATCTCTCCGAAAAAGCCCTCGACGAGCATGTTCTTGGCTTCCTTTTCGCTGAGTCCCCGGCTCTGCAGATAGAAGAGCTGATTTTCGTCATGCTCGGTGAAGCTGGCGCCGTGGGTGCAGCGCACGTCGTCGGCGATAATTTCCAGCTTGGGCATGGATTCGGCTTTGGCGTCTTCGGAGAGCAGCAGATTCTGATTCTTCTGATAGGCGTCGGTAAGCTGAGCGCAGCCGTCGACCAGAATATTGCCGGCAAAGACGGTGCGGGCCTGACCGTCGACGGCGCAGTTGAAAAGGACGTTGGAATAACAGGAGGGGGCTTTGTGGTGGATAAAGGTGTCGTTGTCGAAAAACTGGGCGCCGGAGGCCATTATTATTCCGTAAATTTCCGTATGGGCGCCGGGCTGGTTGAGGTCTTCGCTGAAGAAGGTTTTAGTCAGGCTGCCGCCTATGCCGGCGAAGATTATTTTCAGGGAGGCGTCTTTGCCTAAACGTACATGGATGTTGTTCAGGCAGCTTACCTCTTTATCCCAGCCGCCGATCATAACATAGGTTACCTCCGCGCCCTGGCTGAGATCGATTTCGATCAGCGGACCGGCTTTGAAGGCCTGTCCCGGAACGCTGGTAAAATCTTCGATAATTACGGCTTTGCAGGGATTTAAAGCTTCGATAAGGCTATGGGAGAAAAACAGCCTCTGCTGATCGCCGTCGGGTTCCTTTCCAACAAAGCCGACTCGGTGCTTAATGCAGAGCGGCCGCTTTAAGGCGGCTTCAGGCTTGATTTTTACGTAAGCGCCGCCAGTGCGCAGCGCCGCGTTTAAAGCGCAGGGGAGGTCCTTTTGGTGCTGCTCGGCTCTGAAGAATCCGGCCGGCGGCTGACTGTCCTTTCGGAAAGCGGCGCTCAGCGAGGAAACCGTCAGCTCGGGAGTTTCTATCGCCTCTCCTGCAGTTTCGAAGCGCACTCTTGACTCTTTGTCTTCAGCCGCCAGGCTGACGCCCAGTTCCTGAAGCTCTCTCTGCAGCTCCGAAGTTTCGCTCAGGAAGCCCAGCTCTATCCTGTCGTCGGCCAAAACGAAGGGGCGGGAAAAATCAGGCAGGAAGCGATCGGGATTGCTGCGCTTCCATTCCTCCCGGCGTCTGTCGGGCTGGGGCAGAGTGCGGGCGGCTACCATGCCGTCGCGGCGTATATCCGCAGCGGCGGAGGGCTCTCCCAGAGAGGCGGCCAGATCGTCTGTCTCTTTTATAATCTGAGCAAACGGAGCATCAATAGCTATCATAACATTTCCTTTTGTTTCTTGAAGACGGTCCTCAGGCTCAGCCTACCGAGCCTTCCATTTCCATTTTGATGAGGCGGTTGAGTTCGACGGCGTATTCCATTGGCAGTTCTTTGGCAAACGGTTCAAAGAAGCCGTTGATGATCATGGCCAGAGCGTCGCTTTCGGACAGTCCGCGGCTCATCAGATAAAAGATCTGCTCGTCGCCCACCTTGGAGACGGTGGCTTCGTGGCCTATGCGCACCTTGGGATTGGATACCAGCATGGTCGGATAGGTGTCCGAACGGGAAATTCCGTCTAAGAGGAGGGCGTCGCAGCGCACGTTGCCTTTTACGTTTTCGGCGTCGCCGCTCACCTTGACCAGACCTCGGTAGGAGGCCTGACCGCCGCCCTTGGAGATCGATTTGGAAAGCACGTTGGAAGTGGTGTTGTCGGCGGCGTGGACGATTTTGGCTCCGGTGTCCTGAATCTGGCCTTTGCCGGCGAAGGCTACGGAAATGACCTCGCCGTGGGCGCCTTCGCCCAGGAGATAGATGGCCGGATATTTCATGGATATTTTCGAGCCGATGTTGCCGTCGATCCATTCGACCGTGGCATTTTTGTAAGCGTGCGCTCTCTTAGTCACCAGATTGAAAACGTTGGTCGACCAGTTCTGAATGGTGCTGTAGCGAATCCTGGCCCCCTCCATGGCGATCAGCTCAACCACGGCGGAATGGAGAGAATCCTGAGAGTAGATGGGAGCGGTGCAGCCCTCCACGTAATGGACAAAGGCCCCTTCGTCGGCGATAATCAGGGTGCGCTCAAACTGTCCCATAGCCTGGGCGTTGATGCGGAAGTAGGCCTGCAGAGGAATATCGACCTTGACGCCTTTGGGCACGTAGATAAACGAGCCTCCGCTCCAAACCGAGGTATTGAGAGCGGCAAACTTGTTGTCGGTCATGGGGATGACCGTGCCGAAGTACTTTTTGACCAGGTCGGGATGCTCGCGCAGGGCGCTGTCCATGTCCAGAAAGATGACGCCCTTTTCCTCCAGGTTGGATTTGATGGAGTGATAGACGACCTCGGATTCGTACTGGGCGGTCAGTCCGGCCAGGTGCTTGCGTTCGGCTTCGGGCACTCCCAGGCGGTCGAAGGTGTTTTTGATGTATTCGGGCACGTCGTCCCAGCTGGTTACAGCAGGACGCTCGGATGGGCGCACATAGTAGTGAATATCGTCAAAGCGCACTCCGCTGAGATCGGGCCCCCAGGAGGGCATGGGCTTGGACATGAAGACCTCATAGGCCTTCAGGCGGTTATGCAGCATCCAGTCGGGTTCGCCCTTCATGCGGGACATTTCCGTGATCAGGCGGGGACTGAGGCCCGTTCCCGATTTGTACACGTAGTCTTCGGCGTCGGCAAATCCGTATTTGTAGCTATTGCCTATATCTTTAATTTCTTGGTTCTTTTCGCTCATAATTGCAGGCCCTGTTCGGCTGAAAGTCCGGCTTTGATGTTTCGGGACGGTCCGGATCCTATTTTAAATATTTATTTATGATATCGTCGTAGCCGGTCTTTTCCAGCTGAAGGGCCAGCTCCGGACCTCCGCTTTCCACAATTCTGCCGCCGGCTAAAATGTGGATATGCTGAGGCTTTACATAATCGAGCAGGCGCTGATAGTGGGTAATGACCAGAGCGGCGGTGTTGTTGGCGGCCAGTTCCCGGCTGATGCCTTCGGCCACAACTTTAAGAGCGTCGATATCTAGGCCCGAGTCGGTTTCGTCCAAAAGGGCCAGGCTGGGGCGCAGCATGGCCATCTGCAGTATCTCCAGACGCTTTTTTTCACCGCCGGAGAAGCCTTCGTTGACGTAGCGCTTGGCAAATTCCTGAGGAATGCCCAGCTCCTTCATTTTGGCAAAGAGCTCTTTGCGGAAGGGCAGAGGCTTGACGCTGTCCTCGCCGCGCACGCTGCGGGTGCAGGCCAAAAGGAAGTTGCCCAGAGAGACGCCGGGGATGGCGGTCGGGTACTGGAAGGCCAGAAATATGCCCAGGCGGGCGCGCTGATCGGCGGTCATATCCTTGATATCCTGACCCTTATAGATAATAGAGCCGCTCTGAACTTTATAGTTATAGTGGCCCATAATTGTGTTGGAAAGGGTGGATTTTCCGGCCCCGTTCGGCCCCATTACAGCATGAATCTCGCCTTCGTTGATAGTAAGATTCAGCCCCTGAAGTATCTGCTTGCCTTCTACCGATACGTGCAGATCTTTTATCTCGATAAGTGGAGTTGACATATTTTGCCTCTTTAAGTTCTCGTTCTGAACGGGTCTGTTTTTACGCAGAGCGTTTTTTAACCTGCTTTACACGGAAAGCTATATTGAAACTCTAACGTTCGCAGACAGAGGCCGGATCGTGAGGCCGGCAAAGGATTTCTTTGGCCGTCTGAAAAAAAATTTTTCGCAGTCGGCCTATGCCGGCTATGAGACTGTATCGGTATATCGTTTATGCTGATGTCTGATAATGTTATAATTAGGAGTTTGTTAAATTATGAAAGCGATTATTGTTAACGGCAGCCCCAGAAAAAAATGGAATACGGACAAGGCCCTGCAAAAGGCGGCGGAGGGCGTCGTCTCCGTCGGCGGCGAGGTGGAATTTACACGTTTGTACGATTACGAGTATAAGGGCTGCATCAGCTGTTTTGCCTGCAAAATTAAAAACAGCAAAACCGACGGAATCTGCGCTTATAAGGATGCGCTGCGGCCGATTCTGGAAAAGCTGCGCGGCGCCGACTTGGTAATTGTAGGAACTCCCGTATATTACAACCATCCGGCCGGCCAGGTGCGTTCGTTTCTGGAAAGATGGCTGTTCCCGATAGGCACTTATCTTTGGGAGGACGGCAAGCAGGTTGTAAAACGCGGCAAGGTCATACCGACGGGCCTGATTTATACCATGAACTGTCCCGAAGATATGATGGAACGCTGGAACTATCCGGCTATTTTGTCCGATACCGGCAAGACGATGGAGGCTATCATGGGCTTCAACGAGACGCTCTATATCTGCAATACTTATCAGTTCAGCGATTATTCGCGCTATGATATGAACTTATTTAATGAAGCGGACAAGAGGGCTTACAGAGACGCCCATTTTGATAAGGATTTGGAAAAGGCTTACCAGCTTGGCGTAAATTTAGCCAAAAAAGCTTTAGCCGCCGGCTCGGCCGAATAGAACCGGCCGAAAGGCGGTTGGCCGAGCCGCTGTTTATGTCATCCTGAGCGCCGCGAAGAATCTGTAAACTGAGGAACGATTGCTGCAAGTATGACTTGGGCGGCGGCAAAAGGATGATATTGCGGGAAGTTTTCTTAAGCCGCGGGCGGTAGAGAGGAAGCGGGAACAGAATTTTGAAATTCGCAAGCCTTTGAATTTTAAGAAAAGCAAAGCAAGCCTATGACTGAAGAAAATAATACCGCCGATACGGGGCTGCCCGCCGAGGCAGCTCATGCTGCGGACAGCGAACAGAAAGGCGTTGAAGCGTCCGATATTGAGTCCAAGCCGGGAGAGGCGAACGGCGCGGCGGAAGGCGCTTCCGCCGAGAGCGGAAACAGCTCCTTAGACTGCGCCGCAGGCGCTCAGGCTCGGGAAAGCGAAAAAACTGCGCCGCAGGGAATTGTCAGCGGCCGGTATACGCATTTTACGCTGCTGAAGGAAACAGAGCCTCAGTCTGACGGCGAAAAAGAACCCGGCTTTACCGATAAAGCCGTGGTTGTTCTGGAAAAGCTGGCCTCTCAGCGCCACGTTCTGGCTCTGCGCGACGGCATGCTGGCCTCCATACCTATTATTTTAGTGGGCAGTACCTTTCTGCTCCTGGGAGCGCAGGGCGACGTAATCAATCAGTATCTTTCCGGCAATGTGAGCTGGCTTCCCAACCTGGCCGCCACCTCCTTCGGACAGCGGTATCTGGCCAACAGCGGCGATTTTTATGTGCCTTACCGTCTGACTATGGGGCTTTTAGGACTCTATATCGCCTTTACCGTGGCCTGCGCCCTGGCCAAGCAATATAATATGGCTCCCGTGCCGCAGGGACTGGGAGCGGCGGCGGCTCTGCTGGCCACCGAAGCGCCGCAGCGCGTTGCCTGGCAGAGCGGAGAAGAGACGGTAACTCAGTGGGCGATAGCCATTAAGCCGCTGGGGCCCGAGGGCATTTTCCTGGGAATCGTCACGGCCTTTTTAATGGTGGAGATTTCCCGCCTTTTCGCAGGCAGGAAGAAACAGGCTCAGACCTCGGAGGAGAACGCCGAAGAGGCGCTTAAGAGCAGCATCCCTCCGGCGGTGGCCGACGCCTTCCGCAGCTTTCTGCCCATGCTGGTTCTGGTAGCGGCGATCTGGTCGCTGCGCCATATCTTCAATTTCAATATCAATGCGGCCATGCTCAGCCTTATGTCGCCTCTGGTCAAGCTGGGCGATACGCTGGGAGCGGTCCTGGTCAGCAACTTTTTCCTGCACCTCTTTGCCGTGGCCGGAATTCACGGCATTTCCGTCATCAATGCGGTCATGCTGCCGCTGTGGCAGCAGTTTGTGGCCGCCAACGCCGAGGCCCACAGCGCCGGTCTGGCCCTGCCGCATGTGACGGCATATCCGTTTTACCAGTGGTTTATCTGGCTGGGCGGTTCGGGAGCAACCTTGGCGCCGACGGTGCTTTTGTTCTTCTTCAGAAAGAACGCCCATTTCCGCAGCGTAGGCAAAATTTCCATTATTCCGGCCCTTTTTAACGTCAACGAGCCCTTCCTTTTCGGCCTGCCCGTCATCGCCAATCCCATCCTGGCCCTGCCCTGCATTATCGCTCCCATGCTTTGCGGCCTGACCTCCTGGTATGCCGTAACCCTGGGAATGGTGAGCGCTCCCTTTTTGGAAGTCCCCTGGGTCATGCCCTGTTTTCTGGGGGCGCTGCTCTCGACTCAGGACCTGCGCTCTCTGGTCCTTTTAGGCGTGAATTTTGCCATAAGCGCGGCGGTATGGTACCCATTCCTCCGTTATACCGATCGGCGGAGCCGAAATACGGAAGAGTGATTTTTAATGATCAGGATATGGCCAGCGAATCGAGGTTGACCCAGCGTTTTATTGTGTTCCAGGTCAGTTCGCCTCGGATCAGCATCTGCCAAGCCAGCTCGGCCAGCTTGAGGAAATTGAGCAGCTGAGCCAGCATTCTTACCGGCTCCGGGTGAGCGCGCAGCCAGCGGCTTTCGGCAATGGCTTTAACGATGCATAACGGCACCGGTTTGGAAAGCAGAGTATAAAGCGAATACCAGAAGGTGCGGTTTTTGTCTCTGGGCCAGGTCAAGTCTACTCTGAACTGCTTGAGGCATTTATCGTTATGGCCTTCGACGTCCTCGGGCCTGATTGAGCCGTCGGCGATATAGCGTTCGGTTATATCGGTCCTGGGCCAGTAGGAGAGCGAAAACAGATATAAGTCGAATGGGCGAGGCAGCTTCAGAAGCAGCTCGAAGAGCTCCCGGTTGTCGTCTTCGCCGACATGGGGATCGTCGAGCAGAATCTGATAACAGGGTTTTATATTGACTTTGTGTATGGCCTCGGCGGCGGCTATGACCTGCTCGTCGCCGACATGGCGGTTGTAATATTTGGAATTTATGCGGCCGATATTCTGAATGCCCATCATTATCGTATCCAGACCGGCCTGCTTAAGTTTCTGCAGGCGCTCGGCCCTTACGACTCTGGGGTCGGTCAGGATTTCGAAGGGCAGGCGCACCTTCTCCTGATAGAGGCGGCAGAATTCTTCCAAATATCCGTCGTTCATACAGAACAGCTCGTCGTCGAAGCGGAAGCGGCGCAGCTTGGGGAACTGTTTTTTGGCGTAGAGACATTCCTCGATAACTCTCTGAGGGCTGCAGGCACGGTAAAATTTTCCTAAACCGGCGTAGACTTTGCGCAGCGCGCTGACGTCGCAGTAGGCGCAGTTGAAGAGGCACCCTCGGGCCGACATCATCAGATAGCCGGTCTGATCGGAGTAGGGATCTCCGCGCTTTACGGTATTGCCGTCAATGGAATATTTGTATTCATGGGAGTGAAAATCCCGGAAGGGCAGATCGTCGAGATTTTCCAGCAAAGGGCGCAGAGGATTCCTGATTATGCGATTGTCCTTGTCCTTGTACCAGAGTCCCTTTATCTCCGTTAAAGGGCGGCTGTTCTCCAGAGCTTCCATGAGCTCGCATATAGTGGCTTCGCTTTCGCCGATCATGACGCCGTCGCAGCTTGCCAGAGAATTTTCCGGGTCCATGGTGACGTGCATTCCGCCCCATATTACGGGAACGTCAAAATCGGCCTTGAGAATTCTGGTAAGTTCCGAGGCCATACGGTAATAGCCGCCGGCTCTTACTGACAGCCCTATAATATCGGCGTTCTCCCGGTGCAGAGTCTGGATCAGCAGCTCAATTTCCCGCTCGGTGGGCGGCTTGAAATTGTGATGGACATAATCTTTAAAATAGATTTCAATAACCCGGTAGTTTTTTTGCCGCAGATAAAACGCACAAAACAGTTTGCGACAATTCACAAACCAGTTTGCGACAAAAAAAACCGCCCAAGGTGTCAAGCCTAAGGCGGTTTTTCATCTTAAACGGCTTCAGCATGGCTGCTTAAAATTAACTCGATTCTGTCCTTAGCTTTGGCTGCCATATCCTCATCAATCTCTATGCCTACAGCGTCATAACCTTCGAGAAGAGCGGCGGCGACGGTCGTTCCGGAACCGCAGAAAGGATCTAATACTCTGCCGCCGGTCCGAGTGATCTTCACTAGCTCACGCATGAGAGCAAGCGGCTTCTCCATTGCGTGAATGCGTTTAGGCGGCGGGACAATGTTTATGCTGTAAAAGCCGGGCAGGTATAGATTCTTATTGCCTTTAAGCTGACCAAGCGAACCCCAGACGCAGTATTCGCATTGATTGCGGAAGCCGCCCTCGAAGGGGCGGGAGTTGCGTTTATCCCAGGGAATCAAGCCGCGCTGCCGTAGGCCTGCGTATTTAATAGCATCGCTTAAAGCCGGGAGCTGCCGCCAATCCGTGAAAATCACAAACGGGCTTCCCATTTTTAATATGCGGCTTGCCTTTATAAGCCACTCTGCGGTCCAGTTAATCCAGCTTCGCTGGTCC
>JAFTAM010000093.1 GCA_017458675.1 bacterium | reverse complement strand
TATATAAATATCGCAACAAGAAAAACCGAATCACGACTGCCGCTTAGATTCACAAAAGACATGTTTTATGGGGGTAAGGGGGAATTGTGCGCTTTTTACGGCTTTCACATGTTCCTGGTATCACAGCGTGCATAGAAAAAGAGCCTTTAAAAAATGATTTCTCATTTTTTCACAGGCCCTTTTTTGCTTGTGGAGAAGATGGGATTCGAACCCACGGCCTCCGCATTGCGAACGCGGCGCTCTTCCAACTAAGCCACTTCCCCGTACAATTAACGGCGTTAATTTTAGCTCACATCCCTATAAATTGTCAAGGGGCTGTCAGCGCGCGTTCCCCGCCATTCTCAAATAAAAAGGCCCCGCCTTACAAGCATTGCAAGTTCCTGCGCCCGAAAGAACGCGCACATTAAAAAAAAACGGCCGCTCCCAAAGGAACGGCCGCTTTGCATCAGCGCAGGGCCCTACTTCACGAAGATGTTTTTGCCGTATTCAATATTGTCAAAAACCTCTTCCTTGGTCTTGGCGTCGAAGCTGCAGCCGCTGAAAACGGCCTTGGACTCGATGGGAGCGACAAAGCCGCCCTGCAGATTTCTGAAGCTGCATTTATTGAAATTTACCTGACTGTTGGACAGCTCAAACATGGTAAATTCCTTGCAGTCATAAAAGCTGCTGTCGGCAATCGTCATATTGGTGTCGTAAATCATGGCGCAGCCGTAGGTGCAGTCGTGAACCTTGCAGCCCTCGATCTTAACGTCCTCGCAGCGGCCGATTTCCAGACCGTAAGCGCCGCAGCCGTAAAGATCGGCGCCCTTGACGCTCACGCCGCTGCATTTGAACAGGGAGAGAACGTTGCCGCTGCAATGGCCCTTTTCGGGGGTATGACCCATCACCACGTTCTCCAGCCTGATGTTTTTGCAGCGGGCGAAGTACAGCACCTGGGCGTAGCGGGGCTCGCAGACGATGCGGGCGGGGTCCTTGGCCTGCTCGGAGACGATGCTCAGATTCTCCAGACCGTAAATATCCAGCTGCACGCCGTCGTGAACCGAATCCTTGGCTATGCCGGTATGCGTATCGACAAAATGTTCGCCCTCGGCGAGCGTGATTTTGTTGTTCTCATTGTTGAGCCACTCGGAAATATTGTAAGTTCCCGGCTTCAATACAATGGTCGTATTGCTCTTAATGGCTTTAATGAAACTGTCGACATTGCCGGCATATACTTTATTGACAGCAGGTCCGGCCCAGGCGGCGCAGACGAAAAGACACAAAAGCGCGGCAGTCACTGCCAGCATGGCGAATTTATTTCTCATATTCAACTCTCCCCTGACTTAATTCAAGCTCTAGGCTTTATTAAACCTGTCCTTGCCCTGACGGCAGCGGGGACATTTCCAGTCAGCGGGCAGATCCTCAAAGCGGGTTCCGGCCGGATAGCCTCGGTCGGGATCGCCTTTGGCTGGGTCGTAAACATAGCCGCAGACGCCGCAGACGTATTTGCCGGTAGCCGTTTTATAGACTATTTCTCCGACCGGCAGAGTTTCGGTGGGATGGGCGAAATCCACCACCCGCAGATTCTCCAGATTTTCATAGCCCAAAGGCGTATGAGTGGAAAGATATACGGTGGGATGAGCGGCGATAAATTCGCGCACTCTGTCTAAGGTCTCGCGGGCGGCCTCTTTGTCCTCATAAACGACCGAGAGCTTATTCTCATAAAGAGCTTCGTCGGTATAGGTAACATCGCCGTGGAACATATAGAACAGGCCGCCGTTCTCGGCAATAATAATGCTGTTGCCCTTAGTATGGCCCTTGGCCTCAATCAGATAAACGCCTTCGGCAATCTTCTGAGAAGCGGGGAAATTGTAATATGGGCCGTCGCTGTAATCGGCCTTAATTATATTTTCGCCTTCCAGATGCAGAGCCTCGGCGTCCTCTTTGCCTATATAAATTTTGGCGTTGGGGAATGAGCGCAGCTCGCCGGTATGATCGTCGTGCTTGTGAGTAACCAGTATTTTGGTCACCTGCTCGGGCTTATAGCCCAAATCCTTCAGAGCCGAAACATAATCTTTGATTCTCGTGCCGAGATGAATGAAGGTCTTTTCGTCTGGAACGGCGTCGGGAGTTTCCAAAGGCATGCCGGTATCGACTAAAATCACTTCGCTGCCGGTATCGATAAGATAGTTCTGCAGACTGGAACGGTATTTTACGTTCGGGTCGAATTTTTCGAGCTTATCTTCTCCGCCCAAAGCAAAGGGCTGAGTCATAAAACCGTTTTCGTACAGTTTTACAGCTTTAATTATCATTTCAGGTCCTCACTTTTCAATGTATTGCTGTTATTTTAACAAATCAAAAGCCAGCTCAAAATCAATTTCATCGTCTTTGCCCCGGTTGGCCTTGCCGGCGGCTTCATAGGCGGCCAGCTTAAGCTTGCCGTCATAGTTGAGATCGACCGACATGGCGGAACCCTCCGGGAAGCTGCCTTCCAGAACATAATCCGAAAGCGGATCTTCGATCATCTCCTGAATGGCCCGGCGCAGAGGTCTGGCGCCGTACTGAGGATCGCAGGAGGAATAGACCAGAGCTTTCTTGGCGTCCTCGGAGACCTCAATCCTGCGCTTGCTGATCGCCAGGTTCTGACTGACCTTGCCCAGCATAATATCGACAATTTTAATCAGATGCTCGGTCTCCAGACTGTGGAAGACCACGCTGCCGTCCAGGCGGTTTAGGAACTCAGGCTTGAAGGACTGCTTGACATCCTCCAGAACCCGCCTTTCCATGCTCTTGAAACGTTCTTCCGGCGTGCCCTCGCTGCGCTTGCCGCGCAGTCCCATGCCCTCGCTGCGGTCGGGATGATCAAAGCCGATATTGGAAGTCATCATAATGACGGTATTTTTGAAATCCACCACATGACGCTTGGAATCGGTCAGACGCCCCTCGTCCAGGATCTGCAGAAGCACGTTGAAGATATCGGGATGGGCCTTTTCAATTTCATCGAAAAGCACCACCGAATAAGGCTTGCGCCTGACGGCGTCGGTCAGCTCGCCGCCTTCTTCGTAGCCCACATAGCCGGGCGCGGCGCCGTACATCCTGGAGACGCTGAATTTTTCCGAAAATTCCGACATATCCAGACGAATTAACGCATTTTCGTCGCCGAATAAGAATTCTGCCAAAGTGCGGGCCAGCTCAGTTTTGCCTACGCCGGTAGGACCCAGCAGCAAGAATGATCCGATAGGCTTATGAGGATCCTTGAAGCCGCCCCTGGCCCTCTTGATAGCCCGGCTGATAACCTTAATAGGCTCGTCCTGGCCGACAATGCGCTTATGCAGAATCTCTTCAATATGGACCAGACGCTTGCTCTCCTCCTGACCGACCCGCTCAACCGGAACTCCCGACATCATGGATACGACATAGGCGACATCTTCGACTCCCACGCAGGGCCGCTCGGCAGCCTCGCCGCTGCCGGAACGTTCTCGCCATTCCCGGCGCAGACGGTTCAGCGTCTTTTCCAGAGCCGCAGCCTCATCTTTAAGCTTTTGGCCTTTTTCATATTCCTGAGCGCTGAAAGCTTCATTGGCCTGCCTATTCAAATCCCGGACGGCCCGCTTCTTTTCCAGAATATCCTTAGGCATGCGTCCCCGGTTCAGGCTGACCCGGCTGCAGGCCTCGTCCATGACGTCTATAGCTTTATCGGGCAAAAGGCGGTCGGAAATATAGCGGTTGGAGAGACGCACCGCTTCCCGGATCGCTTCGTCGGAGATATCGACGCCGTGATGTTTTTCATAACCGCCGCGCAGTCCGAAAAGAATCCTGCAGGCCTCGTCCTCGTTGGGAGCCTCAACTCTGATAGGCTGGAAACGGCGTTCCAGGGCCTTGTCTTTCTCGATGTACTTGGTATATTCATCGACGGTAGTGGCGCCTATGCACTGGAACTCGCCCCTGGCCAGGGCCGGCTTCAAAATATTGGCCGCGTCCAAGCCGCCTTCGCTGTCGCCCGCCGCCACCAGCGTATGAATTTCATCGACAAAGATAATGACCTTGGATTTAGTATTGGTCAGTTCCTTGACGATCTTGGTCATGCGCTCCTCAAACATGCCGCGGTATTTGGTGCCGCCTACCACTCCGGCCATTGAAAGCGCGCACACGCGGCAGCCCTTAAGCCGATCCGGGACCTCGCCTCTTGCTATTCTCTGAGCCAGACCTTCAACTATGATGGTTTTGCCCACTCCGGCTTCGCCCACCAAAACGGGATTGCACTTCTTGCGCTTGGAAAGAACCATAATAAGCCGGTCTAGTTCATCCTGCCTGCCGATAAGAGGATCGAGCTTGCCGTCGGCAGCCAGCTTGGTCAGATCGCGGCAGACCTTATCAAGCTCCGGAGTTTTGGCGGCGCCGCTCTTTTTCGGCTTATCGGACTTGCCGCTTTCTTCGCTTTTGTCTTTATCCTCATTGGATTCGGAATCAGACCGGCGGTCCTTCAAATAATCTATAAGTTCAATTCTCATTTTACTGACGGTCTTATCGCCTTCGAGAGAGTTGAAAATTTCCGCCACCGCCTCGCCGTCGCCCTGAATGGTTCTGAGCCTGCCGCTTTCCAGGGTATCCAATATGGCCAACAGGAAAATATTGCAGTCAATGCCGCCGTCCAGACGAAAACGGCTCAAAATTTTGAAAGCTTGCGCCAACACGATCTGAAAAGCCTTAGAAAAGCTCAGATTTTCAAAGCAGACGTCGCTTTTGACGCCCTCGTAATGGATACCGGAGCGCAGATTATCGGCGGTCAGAGAGCATTCTTC
>JAFTAM010000092.1 GCA_017458675.1 bacterium | reverse complement strand
GAACATGCTTGAAAGATTCTTCGCTGCGCTCAGGATGACATGCAGAGCGCGAAGCGCAGAAGAAAACCGGCATAACGAAAACGGTCGGTAAGTTAAGCAAAAACAGGCTTTAAGCAGACATGTTATACACATGTTTTGTTTTGCTCTGAAGCGAGCGTCCGAGCTCCGGTTACGGCGAGCGCGGAGCGAAGTGCAAAACAAAACCGACATAGCAAAAACATGCAGAACATGCTTAAGATCCTTCGCTGCGCTCAGAATGACAAGGGAAAAGTTGAGGATGAAGGCTCGGCGGAGCTGCGCTTACGGTTTTGCGCTGTAAGGTATGTTGGCCAGATTGAGCTCGGAGAGCCAGGTTTTGCCGCTGGGACGCTTTATGTCCAAAGTATTGACGACTACGCTGCGGACACGCATTTTGGAACCGCCGCTTATGCTGAGCATGCTGCTTAAAGCGTCAATGACGTAATATCTGCCGTTGTCGCTGCCTAGATAGAGCATTTCGTGGCCCTTGAAGAAAAGCACAGCGCCTAAAGGCAGCTTCCGGATGACGTTCTCTTTTTCAGCGTCGCTAAGTTCGGAAAGATCGAAGCTGCTCACCGGCAGAGCCGCCTGGCAGACCGTATTGCGGGCCAGTTCCAGGCCGAAACATTTGTACACGCTGCGCACAAACCCCGAGCAGTCGTCGGTATTGAGCATGCCTCCCCAGCCGTAGACATTGCCTAAAGCGCCGAAAGCCACGCGGGCGATATTGGCCTTGGTCAGCGGCAGATAACCGACATTTACTTTGGCAGGTTCGGAAATTAAAGCCGCTTTTCTGGCATAGCTGCCGTCTTTGAGACGCTCCGGCAGAACGACGGCGTAATTATTGTAGGGACTTCTATTGTTGATCAGGCTGCCGTCTCCGGCCGCGTCAATCAGCTCCAGCTTTGTTCCCATAGTCAATACTTTTTCGGAGAGCCCGCCGTCAAAATTGGACTTTTCCAGATAAATTTTATCGCCGTAAACAACCAGCAGACGATCTTCAGGAATATCCCAGGCCCGCAGCCATTCCGCTTTGTCTTTGCACATGGCGATATCGGAACTGCTCACCCAGCCGCTGCAGCAGAGGCTTTTTACAAAGTACCAGGCCTTGTCCCGGGAGGCCGTATATACCAGCAGAGGCTCGTTGACGCGCAGAGAATCGTAATGCTGATAATCAAAATCCGGGTCCTGAGGATCGTCCAGAATCGGCTCGGCACAGGGAAAAGCCCGCAGATTCGAGCGCTCGCTGACGACGGCGTATCGGACCGGCAGACTTTTTCCGGCGTTGTCCGGATCGACGGCGGCGGCGATCATGGAATCAAAGAAATCTGCTTCGGCCTTGTGTCCGCAGCTGTTATAGGTCCAGCCCAGCAGGCTTTGCTTTTCCTTCTGCAGCTTTTCGCTTAAATATGCATTAAAGGCGGAACCGTCAAAGCTTTCCGGCTGATTCTTCAAATCGCACATCTTGGCGTTTTTCTCACTCAGGGCCTTGGCGTTCAGGCGCTTGATCTCATCGGAATCGGCCAGAATGCGGTCGGCGTCGGCTTCTTTATCGGACCAGAACGAAGCTCGGCTCATGCTGGCGTTAACGTATGGCAGATATTTGACATATTCGCCGGCGCGCACATTCTGCCCCAGCATAAGCGCGGCCGCACAGCATATCAGCAGCAATATTTTAGTCTTTTTCATAACAGCTCCGTTGTGCAGCCTCGTTCTGTTTTTTGTATCTACATCAATAAAAGTCAGGACGGCGCTTTGCCTAAGCCGGGTCTTCCTGAAAAACTGCCTTCCCGCTCAATACTGCGATCACCGTCAATAAACAAATTATTTACGGAACGGACATTTCAGGCCGGTTCGGGTGCAGGCATTGCAATTTCTGCAATCCGATTTATCGGCTTCGCCGCTCATCCATTTTTTCAGCAGATACGGGTCGTTAATGAACGGCCTGGCCATGGAAATATACTCGATTTTGGTATTATTAAGTACGTTTTCAGCCGTGTTGATATCCCGGACTCCGCCGACCAGAGCGACAGGAATATGGAGTTCCTCGGCGCACTTTGACGTCGCTTCCAAGAAATACGGCGTTTTTTCCTTGTGATTCAACCAGTCTCCGCTGACTTCAAGCAAACTTGCGCCCGCTTTCTCAGCCAGACGGCAGGCCGTGAGGAAACCCTGCTCCGAAATGCCGTTCTCAAAGCCGTCGGTGCAGTTCAGCTTAACAAATACAGGATAGTCTTCTGAAACGTTCTTACGGATTTCCGTCAAGACTTCGACAAGGAGCCTTGCTCTGTTTTCGTCGTTTCCGCCGTATTGATCGGCCCGCAGATTAAAACAGGGCGAAAGGAACTCGCTGATGAGAAATCCGTGGCCGGCATGCAGCTCAATGCCGTCAAAGCCGGCAATTTCGGCTCTCCTGGCAGCTCTTCCGAAATCGCTCACCACGCGGGAAATATCGTCAAGCGTCATCGGCCTCGGCTTCTGTTTAGTGAACGGGTACGGCACATCGCTGGGCGCAATCAGGTCAACCCCCTGCATGAAAGTTTCGGCTCCGTAGTGGACCAGCTGGATCATCATCTTTCCGCCGCGTTCATGAATCATGCCGGTAAGACGCTTAAGGCTGTCTATATAACGATCATCCTGAATGCTGATCGATTTTCCCCCTTCAAAGAGCTGATAATCGGATACGTCGGCTTCGCCGGTGATGATCAGGCCGATATTGCCGTCTGCAAGCTCCCTGTACCGGGCCAAATCAGTTTCGGAATAATAGCCGTCCGTTCCGTCCACGTCTCCGATAGCGGCTCTGAAAACCCGATTTCTCAACTTCAGACTTCCAATGCTGGTTTCGTCATATAATGATTTCATAGACAATCTCCTGTTATGGCTTTATTAAATGTTAATTTCGTTATGAATCTGATAACGCAAACCGTTTTACAGCAAAGATCCTTCGCCGGCGGTACAGCGACCGGCTCAGGATGACGCCAAACTCTGGCATTCTGAGCAATAGCGAAGAATCCTATGGTTTACCAGACTGATAATATGTTCTAAACTAACTTAAAAGTGCCGGTGAGTCTGCATATGCATTATCTTTCGCGATAAGGGATATTGGCATAGGTAAGCTCGGAAATCCAGGTTTTGCCGTTGGGACGCCTGACGTCGAGCGTATTGATGACCACGCTGCCTATTTTCTTTTTGGACCTGCCGCTGCCGTCAAGCATAGCGCTCAAGGCGTTTATGACATAATAATGTCCGTTTTCATGGCCCAGGTAAAGCATTTCATGGCCTTTAAAATAAAGTATCGAACCTAAAGGCAGATCCTCAATGATTCTGTATTTCTCAGCGTCGCTAAGTCCCGAAAGATCATAGCCTTTTACCGGCATAGCCGCCTGACAGGTGGAATTGTGTCCCAGCTCCAGGCCGAAGCATCTGTAAGTGTTGCGGGCCAAACCGGAACAGTCGTCGGAAAGGAGCATTCCTCCCCAGCCGTAGACGTCTCCCAGAACCTCAAAGGCCACTTTGGCAATATTGGTTTTAGTCAAACGCAGATAACCGACGTGAACTTTGGAATGCTCGGAAATCAAAACCGGTTTTTTGGCGTAGCTTCCGTCCTTAAGGCGGATAGGCAGATAAACGGCATAATTGTTGTATTCGGATCTGTTGTTGATCAGCTCGTTTGAATCTGAACCGACCAGTTCCAATTTAGTGCCGATTGTCAGCAGCTTGCCGGTAATATCGGGAGCGTAATTTGAAGCCTCCAAAATAACCTTGCTTCCGTATACCACCAGAGTGCGCTCTTCGGGAATATCCCAGGCCTGCAGCCATTCTTCCCGGTTTCTGCATACGGCGATATCCGAACAGCGCACCCAGCCTCTGAAGCAAAGGCTTCTGGCAAAGCACCAGTTTCCGTCGTTCGAATAAGCGTAAATAAGCAAAGGCTCGTTGACGCGCAGAGAATCGTAATACTGATAATCGAGGTCCAGGTCATTGGGAGCGTCCAAGATCGCCTCGCCGCTGGGATAGGCCCTCAGCTCCGAACGCGAAGTGACAACAGCATATTTGAAGGGCACGCGCTTGTGAGAAACTTCCGGATTGATGGCGTTGTCGATCATTGCCTCAAAAAACGCGGCGTCGGTCTTATGTCCTGAGCGGGTGTAGGTCCGGCCCAACAGCTGATCGGCGTTTTTCTGCAGCCTTTGCCTTAAATTCGCATTAAAGGTCTCTCCGTTGAAGGACTTGGGCTGTTTTTTCAAATCGCACAGCTTGGTATTCTCTACCCCGAAAGCATTTTCATTCATACGCTGTATATCGTAGGAATCAGCCAGGAGTCTGTCGGCGTCGGACTCCTTTTGGGACCAATACGAAGCTTTGGTCATTTCCTTGGTTACAAAAGGAAGAAGTTTAACATAACCGTCGGAGGCTCCGGCCTTTATAAAAGCAAAGGAGGCCATGCATAACAAATATAAAAGCAGAAAATATGCAGTCTTTTTCATAGCGGTTCTCTTTTCCAAAAGCTCGGACCTGTCCTTTATGTCTGCTTCGGCAGCATACAGCCTGCGCAAGTTTCGCTGATGGGCAGAACGTTCGCCCGGACAGGTCCCGTTAAGTTAATAAAACTTTATAATTAAAAACAGCGTAAAATACATTTAAGAGTAAAAATGCGCCGCTGTTTCGCCCCGGCTGCTTTATGCAGACGCATGCCGCGCATTTTCGCCCTGCGCTGCACGCATCATCGCAGCGTGCACGCCAGATAAAACCGTTATTTCTCTTAAGGAATAATTGCAAAAAACGCGAACGAGCTTCTTATTATGGGCGAATATTTCAGATGGATAAACATTGATAAAAAAGAATACATAGAACCTTACAGCTTCGACTGCGGCGGCAAGATAACCGAATCTTCGCACCTCGGCAATGCTTTTTTATGCGCTCTGCGCGAGCTGCTCTTCGGCGAATGGTCCGGAGACCGGATTATGTTTTTAGGAGATTACTACAATCTTCCCGAAGATCCTCAGAGCGGTATTTTACAAGATCTTTTCGAACAAACCGCAAAAGCCGAAAAAGCTGCTTGTTCTTATGAAATATGCTGTCTTGACGATTTTATTGATTACTATTACAGAGACGTATCCTGCCTTTTCAAAGCGGCGGAGAGCGAAGTAAGACGAAATATTGCCAGTTACATTAAAGACGTCGAAAACGGCGAAGCTTCTGAGATACCGAATCAATACAGAATAGATCCTGAAAATCCTTATGAAGGCCTCTTTCTAAAGGAAGGGCGCGATTTTCGCTTTACGGTCAACCACACCAAAAAAGTATGCTATTCGCCTGGTTCCGTAAAGTTTTATCTGGATAATAAGGAAAAAACCGGAGCCGATCCCCTGCCCCTTCTCCTGGCCTGCGGCGATACGCCTGTTCCCGGTCCCTGGCTGGGCGATATTATCGGGGTAAGCGATGAAATCCCCGAAGGCTATGAACTGCTCAGCGAGGTTTATCTTGACTGGTAGGAAACCCTGATTGGGCGGACTGATTCCTTGCGTTCATGGCAAAACGGTTACGTTTGCCAGGTAATTCAGGTTTCGCAGATCGTTTTAAATGCTGAAAGAAAATCATCCGCTGATGAATAATTATTGCCTCTGAAAGTTATATGCTTTAAATTGTCGCAGTTTCGGAAGACATTATTTCCGATAGAGCGCAAACCGTCAGGAAACGCGATACTTTCTAAAAACATACAGCCGCCGAAGGCCTCGTCCCCGATAGAGAGCAAACTGTCAGGAAGATCGATGCTGTTTAAAGATATGCATCCCTTGAAGGCCTCGTCTCCGATAGAGCGCAAACCGTCAGGAAGATCGATGTTTACTAAATGGGGACAATCGCGGAATAAGCCGTCTTCTATTGCGGTAATACTGCGCGGCAGTACGACGCTGGTCAGCCTGCTGCATTCATAAAAGGCATAATATCCTATTGAAACAACGCTTTCCGGAATACTTACGCTTTCAAGTCTTCGACAGTAAGAAAATGCATTTACGCCTATAGAAATCACACCGTCAGGAATTGTCACGCTGCCGATATCGCAGCGCCCGCAAAAAGCAAGCGCTTCAATCTCAGTAGTACCTTCAGAGATCGTCAAGTCTGTCAATTTGTCAGTTTCCTCAAGCTTGCTGATGATACTGTTTATGTCGCAGCAGCAATTTTCTGGCGTAATAATGCTTTCGTTAGGCCGCTCTTTATGCAATTGAACGTCGGAAGCAGCAGATAATTCCGGTTCTTCTTGCTGTCTTTCGCCCGGAGAAGTCTTAAATTGCGCTTCTTTTGAAAACGCGTCTTCGCAGCCGTCAATATCCGCGCATTCTATGCCGTCTGCAAAATCGTTACATGATTCTCCGGTAAAGTCAGCATAGAATGCTTCATAAGAACTGTAATCCTTACCTTTAAATACTATTCGCTTCAATTTCTTGCATTCCTGAAATGCGCAGGGACTTACTGACTTAATGCCATCTGGAAGCGTTACTTCAGTTAAATTTTTGCAGCCGCCAAAGGCCAAATCTCCTATAGAAATTAGATTATCCGGAAGAATAATATTTTTAAGACGTCTGCATCCGCAAAATACGCATTCTTTTATTTCAGTCAGTTCCTTAGGAAGTTTTGCCTCAATTAAGGATCTGCAATTAATAAAAGCGCATGAACCTAACGAAGTCAGTCCATCCGGAAGCAGCGCCCGCCGAAGACTTATGCAGTCAGAAAAAGCATAGCTGCCTATCTCCTTTAAACTTTCAGGAAAAGCTGCGCTTCGTAAGTTTATACAATTGCAGAATGCGGATTCCCCGATTGAAACTAGAGTGTCCGGCAGGTTCAATTCTTCTAAGTTTGAGCATTCCCTAAATGCTTCATTTCCTATAGAGACCAACTCGCTGGGAAGCGATACAGCGTTCAGATTGCGGCAGCAGAAAAACGCACATGGACCAATAAATTTTATGCTGTCTGAAAGCTGGACGCTGCTAAGGCTGAAGCATCTGCTGAATATGGCTTCGCTCAATGAATCAAGACCGCCGGAAAATGCCGCGCTGCGTAACTCGTCGCAGCCGGCGAACGCCATTTTTCCAATTGCAGCAATACTTTTAGGAATTTCAATGCTGCTTAGCCCTCGGCATCCCGAAAACGCTTCGTCGCCCAGCGAGACCAGATTGCTCGGAAGCTTAACTTCATTTAGATTGGCGCAATTCTGAAAAGCTCCGTACTCTATAGCGATTACGCTGTCGGGAATAATAATGCGGGATAAAAAGCTGCAGTCGCTGAAGCTAAACATTCCTATTGAGGCGATACCGTCAGGAATCATCACCTCTGTCAAAGAGTCGTCTCTGTAATAGGCTTCACGCTGTTCCGCTCTGTCTGCTGTAAACATGCTCATTAATTATCTTCTGCGTCAAAAAAATATATAGAGATTCTTCGCTGTTGCTCAGAATGACATGATTTTGTGTCATCCTGAGTCGGTAAATGCGCATCCGGCGGAGGATCTTTAATTGTAAAATGGCATAGATTCTTCGCTGTTGCTCAGAATGACATGGTTTTGTGTCATCTTGAGTCAGTTAATACGTCTCCGGCGGAAGATCTTTAATTGTAAATGGCATAGATTCTTCGCTGTCGCTCAGAATGACATGGTTTGACGTCATCCTGAGCCGGTCGCTGTATCTATAATTGTAAAACAGGCTTCGGGACGTTATTTCTCGAGCTGTTTGTTCTGAAAATGAGGCACTAATTCGCCCAGGAGCTTTAAGGCCGCTTTATCGTCGGCATTGCGGACCGCTTCGCGCAGCTCTTCCAGCTTGGCGCCGGGCCAGTCTGCGGGCGGAGGCGGCGCAGTTACGCGGGTAATTTTGGCAATCTCCGTCTGCTCGGTCTGTTCGCCGGTGTTGGTCAGCTCCTCATACAACTTTTCGCCCGGACGCAGACCCACCACCTTGATGGGGATGTCGGTCTCAGGTTCAAAGCCGGAAAGGCGGATCAGGTTGCGGGCAAGATCGATTATTTTGACAGGCTTGCCCATGTCCAGCACATAAATTTCACCGCCTCGGGCCATAGCGCCGGCCTGCAGCACCAAACTGACCGCTTCGGGAATGGTCATGAAAAAGCGGGTCATATCTTCGTGGGTCACCGTCACCGGACCGCCGGCGGCGATCTGTCTCTTGAAGGTAGGAATGACGCTGCCCCGGGAGCCTAAGACGTTGCCGAAGCGCACCGCGGCGAAACCGGGAATGCGGCGGGCCGCCAGGATGAGCTCGGACATGCGCTTGGTCGCGCCCATGACCGAGGTGGGATTGACGGCTTTATCGGTGGAAATGGCGATGAGCTTTTCCACCTGATATTTTTGGGCCAGCTCAATGAGCAGAAGCGTTCCTAACACATTGTTGGAAACGGCTTCGGCGGGATTGGCCTCCATTAAAGGCACATGCTTGTGGGCGGCGGTGTGAAAGACCACCTGGGGACGGTATTTTTCAAAGAGCTGGGTCATGCGGGCCTTATCGCGCAGATCGACGATAACCTGCTCCACCGGCGCGCTGCGCAGCTCGATGCCGATTTCGTAAATGCTGTTTTCGCCGCGCCCCATCAGAATTACCCGGGAAGCGCCCAGCTTGACCACCTGGCGGCAGATTTCCGAACCGATAGAACCGCCCGCGCCCGTCACCAGGACGCACTTGCCCTTAATATAGGCTTCCGCCTCCTTTTGGTTGACGCCCACAGGATCGCGCTCGAGCAGGTCCTCGATTTGCACGTCGCGCATGCGTTTCACCTGGACGTTGCCCTCGATCAAATCGGAGACGCTGGGCACCACGCAGAGCTTGACGTCGGGCAGATTGGCGCAGGCCTGCACCGCTCCGCGCACCAGAGCGGGCTTGACGCCGGACATAATCAGGGCCTGAATATCGTTTTCCTTAATAATTTCGGTAAGGTTGGCCATAGAGCCCATAACGGGCACGCCGTGGATATGCAGCTTCTGATTCTCTTCCCTGTCGTCGATCAGACCCACGCACAGAAAACCGGAATTTTCGCGTTCCAACTCGCGGATAATCACCTCGCCGCCGTCGTCGGCGCCGATAACCAGGGCTCGGCGCACAATCCGGTTGGAATCTTTGGAGCGCCTGGAACTGAGAATGCGCATAATAAAGCGCATGCCTCCGCAGCCGGCCAGCCACAGCAGCGCCGCTATGATCGGACAGGTGCGCGGAAAGACCACGCCCCAGCCCACCATGACGAAGGCCTCGCAAATTAAGGTCGTGATAGAGACGGCATAAACCATCGACTGCAGCTCATGCACGCCGGCGTAGCGCCAAACTTTGTCATAGAGGCCGAAGAGGAAAAATATCATCACCGCCAGCAGAGCCGCGCCGCAGAACAGAATCAAATGCTCCGGGCTGGTATAGCGCATCATACCTGCCGGATCGAAATCCAGACGCAGGCCCAGGGCCAGAACCAGTCCCATGACAATTAAGACTATATCGGCACATGCCAAAGCGATTTTGCGGCGAATATCCACGGGCCTTCAACCTCTATTTCAGCTCATCGCGGTAAGCGTACAGCTTATGGAATACCTCACAGATTCCACTCACAGTCTGCAGGTCCATCCTGGAGAAAATGGGCGGACAGATAACGGAAGCGCTGATCCTCTCGGTGACGGGCAGCTTGACTCCCTCGGCGGCGTAGGCATAGCAGCTCAGCTTGTGGCCGGGCGGATTGAAATAAGCGCGGCTGGGCACGCCCTCGGCGTTTAAGGCTTTGGCCAGAACATCGCGCTCTATGCCGAATTCAGGGCCCGCCAAAATAGCGAAATCCTTATACGAGGAGCGGCAGCCCTCGCGGATCTTCTGGAAGGAAAGACCGGGCAAATCGGCCAGACCATTCTTGTAGGTTTCGGCTACCTTATTGCGGTGCTCGGCGTAGCTTTCCAGATAGTCTGCGCTCTTGGAGGCGATAATGGCGTTGGCCTCGGCCATGCGCGCATTCAGACCTATGGAGGGGCAGTCGTAGGAGCCGGGATTTCCGTAGTCGCGGCCGGCTCTGACATGCGCGGCCACGCGGTCGTCGTTGGTGGTCAGAAGTCCGCCCTCGCCGCCGGTCAGGAGCTTGGTGGCAGAAAGCGAAAAGACCTCAAAGCTGCCGTGGCCGCCCAGGGGCCTGCCCTTGTAGATCGTGCCCAGGCCGTGAGCCGAATCGAAGAAGAGCGGCAGAGAATACTTTTCGGAAAGGGCCTCGAGCCCCTCAAAATCGGGAGCGTTGCCGAAAACGCCGACAGCCGCTATGGCCACGGTATTTTTGTTGACGGCTTTTTCGATTTCAGCAATATCGACCGTAAAGGTGTCGGGCTCGCAGTCGACAAAGACGGGCTTGAGATTGTTCCACCAGATGGCGTGGAAGGTAGCCATAAAGGAAAAGGAAGGTACGATGACCTCGCCGCCGGGCTTATTGATTCCCAGAGCCTGCAGTCCCAGAATCAGGCCGCCGGTGCAGGAGCCCAGACCGATCACATGCTTAACCTGCAGCAAATCGGCCATCTTTTCTTCAAAGGCCTGCAGATAAGGGCCCTTGGTCAGCCAGCCGCTGCGGTACATTTTTTCCAGTTCGGGAGCCGCTTCTTCCCAAGGGGCGACGGCGGGCCTGCATAAAGGCACTCCTTCGGCAAAGGCTTTAGGACCTCCTAAAATAGCGGGACGATCAAACATACTTTCTTCTCCTTACAGCATTATTATTTTAAATATCAAAACAGTTCCGGCAAAAACTTTACGCGGTGGGCTTGCCGTCCGAGCCCTCGGGCAGAGTGCAGGGATTGCCGTTTTTATCCTTGGGCAGCCAGCCGTATCCGTAAATACCGTCGTCATTAAGCAGAACTCCGAAAGTTCTGAAGATGATCTCCATATCCAGCGCAAAAGAATAATTGTCGATATAAAATATATCGAGCTCGATGCGCTGCGGCCAGGTCAGAGAATTGCGGCCGCTCACCTGGGCCAGTCCGGTAAGGCCGGGCAGAACCTCAAGACGCCGCCTCTGATGGGCGTCGTACTTTTCCACCTGATAGGCCAGCGTGGGACGCGGCCCCACCAGGCTCATTTCGCCGCGCAGCACGTTGAAGAGCTGGGGCAGCTCGTCCAGAGACCAGCGGCGCAGAAATTCGCCGGTGCGGGTTATGCGGCTGTCATTTTGGGAAATTTCATAGCCGGCCCCCATGCGTTCGGCGTTGCGCACCATGGTGCGGAACTTAAAGAAGGGAAATTTGCGCCCTTTCTTGCCGACGCGCTCCTGAACGTAAAAGATCGGCCAGCCGTCGTCTATCAGCACCGCCAGGGCGCAGGCCAGAAAAACCGGACTCAAAGCGATAACGGCAAAGCCTGCCGCAAATATATCAAAAGCTCTCTTCAAAAGTCCGTTGGGATCTCTGTACATATTCAATTATGCCTTCTCAAACTAATAGCGAACATTAACCTAAAAATATTTAACAGGACTTAGTAATACCCTACTTTTGCAGCCTTTTTTTTGAGGAGCCTCAAACAGCGGCGGCGGTTTCCGCAAAAACATAACGCCGCCTTCTCCCTATGGGAAAAACGCGGCGCTCATTCATCGGCGTATCAAACTATGTTATCTCGTTTATACTTTAACGCATGTTTATCTGTATATTGGACGCTTCATAGCATAAAAAAAGACTGCCGCAGTCTAATCAACGATTATTGCGCTGTTATTTCGCAGATAATGTCTGTTAGTACGGCAATCTCTTTTCATAAAGATGCTGTTTAAAGTTTAAACTTGCTGAAGCAGCCAGTTCTGTTTGCCGATATTCTCGATAAGCTCGAGCTGGGACTGTCCCCAGTACATATCTTCCTCTTCGTCCTTGTAGTATTCTCTGAGAATATCAAACGTTGCATAGTCGTCTCTGGCGGCTTCCACAATTTCTTTGAGCCAGGCCAGGCCGTCGATAGAGACCTGAAGATCATGCTTCACCCATTCAATCGGCTCTTTATATAACGGAGCTTCAGCCTTAGCTTCCAGCTTCACATCGCAGCCGAGATCCAGCAGACGGTCGATGCATTTTACGACATAAGCGCGCTCTTCCTCAGCATGCTCCTGATATTTTTCGGCCAGTTTAGAAAAACCTTGGCTCGCAAATATGCGGGACTGAATTTGATGTCCGTCTGCCTGCTGGGAGAGGCCTGTTACGATCGCCTGAAGGCCGGCGATGACCTTTTCGTTTGCCATTGGTAAATATCTCCGTACTTTTCTTGATTCGTTCTGTAATGTGATATACAGACTTATTTAAATTTTACCAAAGGCTGCAATTACTTCAATTTGCAGTTAAACGGCAGTTTCTCATAATGAGAATTTTACGCAGGATTCTCTCATTCAGGACATAGGTATTTACGCAGCGGATACGGCAGAGAAAGATTATAAGCCTCGACAAGCTCCTCCAGACCTATATCATACCTTCCCAATATCCATTCGCAGGTAAACCTGACGCTTCCGTGGATGTAAATACGGAGCAGCATATCGGTCAGTTTATCCAGCTTTTTAATGCCTTCTGTAGATAAAATGCGTTCTTTCAAGCTCGTGTAATTTATTTCGGTCATATTGCGAACAAATGAGTCATAGCCGCTGGTATGGATGAGCAGATTGCCAAGATAATCTCTATGTTCATAATAATAGCGCGCCGCCTCCGTCAAGGCCTGCAGCCACGAGAATTTATCATATTCTATCCTGTCCATAATATTCTCGAGATCTTCTGTATAAGCCCAGGCAATTAAATCATATTTATCCTGAAATTGGCGGTAAAAAGTCGCCGAAGAGTATCCGCAGGCCTCCGTTATATCTTTAACGGTAATCTTATCTATAGGTTTAATTCCGGCAATTTCACGAAAGGTCTCTGCCAGAATTTTTTTAGCTGTTTTCCTCTTCATTTACCCGCTGGCTTCCTTTTAAAAAATACTAATAATATCGCATCTTTTCCCTTGTTTGGCCGTTCTGCGGGAAAGGACGCAGGAGCAAAGATCCTTCGCTTCGCTCAGGATGACAAGGGTTTAAATCATTAGATTCGCTTGGGGTGACGTGGTTTTTAATCAGTTGACTCGCTGAAGTCCGTATCCATTATTATCTGCAGGCCGTAACCCGGGAACGCGTCCTGAATCTCTTTGTATATATTCCAATAAAGCGCGCGGCGGTCTTCCGCGTCAAAACTGACGACGATATCAAAACGCAGAGTTTTTTCTATATTGTTAATATAAAAACCGTGCATCTGCAGAACGCCGGCATGAGCTGATGTTATTTTTGCTGCCCGTTCCCTTGCGGCGACAGTTTCAGCGTCTTTGGTGTTTACCGAATATATTCCGACGGCGGTCAGAATAACGTTATGCTTCCGGTAAACTTCAAGCATAACCTCGCGGCTCAGCCGGTCTATACTGTCGGCGGAGAGAGTGTCGGGAACTTCAATGTGCACCGAACCGTTATAGGCGTCCGGACCGTAATTGTGCAGGACAAGGTCGTAAGCGCCGCTGATTTCCGGGAAACCGCAGACTGTCTTCTTAATGTCTTTGGCCAGTTCAGCGTCGGCGCGTTCGCCGAGAACCTTAGAAAGTATATCAATGAG
>JAFTAM010000091.1 GCA_017458675.1 bacterium | reverse complement strand
TTTTGCACTTCGCTCCGCGCTCGCCGTAACCGGAGCTCGGACGCTCGCTTCAGAGCAAAACAAAACCTGTGTATAACATGTCTGCTTAAAGCCTGTTTTTGCTTAACTTACCGACAGTGTTGCTATGCCGGTTTTCTTTGTCGTTACCGCTCCGCGCTCGCTATGGTCGAATCTCCGCGTACACGCCAAAGAAAACCTTAATAAAGAATGTATGCTAAAAGCTTGTTTTTGCTTAACTTACCGACAGCGGTCCTTGTTTGTCATTCTGAGCGCAGCGAAGAATCTGAAAAAACAGTTTATAAAGCGTTATAATTATAAAACAGCTTCAGAAGATATCGAAATCAGGAAGGGCAAAGGGATTTTTCGGTATAAAACAAGAATTTCAACAGATAAAACAAGTGGTTGAGCCGCGTTGAATTTATGTCCTCTCAAGAATTTTTGCCCTCACAAAAAAATAGTGAAATTTCTGACAGCACTCTGTCGCTGTTTGGCGAGCTCGATACGGAAGCGAGGGCCGAAGCGGAGCAAACCGCTGCAGAAGCGCCGCTTCCTGAGAATGAAGAGGATGGCGTCGAAGAGCTGACGGAATATCTGTTCTCTGAGGATCGCCGCCCGGATTCTGAGGCGGGCCGCTTCGATTTGGAGGGCTATGCCAGTCAGGCCGGCGCCGTCCTCACCGATCCCGAAAGGCTGCATCTGTTCAGGGCCTTTGCCGACCGTGAAGAAGAATACGGTTTCTGCTGGCCGGGAAAAAGGGCGGCCGCTTGCGCCGCTCGGGCGCCCTTTAAGGGAAAGCTGCTCTGCCGGGCCGATAAAAGCGTCAATTATCCGGACAGCCGCAATCTGTGTCTGGAGGGAGACCCTCTGAGATCTTTGCTGTCTTTGCGGGAGCGTTACGCGGGACGGGTGCGCATGCTCTATTGGGATCTGCCGCCGGATGGCGAACTGATGAGCAAAGACCTGCCGCCCGGTTCGGCAAAATTCAGCGGCCGCGACCGTGACAAATTTGCCTTTTATTCTCAGCTTTACAGCTGCCTGACGGCGGCCGGCGAGCTTTTGGAGGAACGCGGCATTGTATTTTTAATCTGCCAGGACAGTTTTTTGGCGGCGGCCATGCAGATCTGCGGAGAGGTTTTTTCCGGGAACCTTTTGGGAGTTTTTCCGCGCCTTACCGGCAAGACCAGCAAAGCGGCTGTCGATATAAATAAATGCTGCGATTACATTTTGGCTTATGCCAAAAGCTCCGCCTATGTTCTGAATCTTCCCGTTATCGATGAAGCTGGCTTTTGTCTGCGCGACGAATATTTTTCCGAGCGCGGCTTTTACCGATTGGCGCTGACCCTGGACTGCAGCCATCTGGAGTACAGACCCGGCCTGGATTATCCTTTGGAGATAGAAGGGGAGACTTTTTATCCGGGTCCCTCTTATGAAGCGTATCTTCAGCGCAAGCAGGGACGGCGCGAACGCAGGGACTGGGCCTGGCGCTGGAGCAGGGAGCTCGCCGAATTCGGTCTGGCCAACGGCTTTATGGTCGTAAAGCGCAGCGGAAGCAGAGCCAGAGTTTATACTAAAACCTATCAGCGGGCGGCGATCAGAAAGACGGATTCAGGCTATACGGTGGAATGTTCGCCGCGCAGCCGATCTTTTTCGACTTTGGATTTCTTGGACAGCCGCTTCGGCAACGGAGCGGCCAAAAAGGAGCTGGAACGTCTTTTCCCCCGCCGGATAATGGAGTATTCCAAGCCGGTTTCACTTTTGAAGGAACTGCTGAAGCTGGCGGCCGATCCGGACAGTACGGTTTTGGACATCTGCGACAGGAGCGGAGTTTTGGGGCAGGCGGCGCTGGAATTGAATTTGTCCGACGGCGGAGACCGGCATTTTATTCTCTGTCAGCCCGACGGCGCTTTGCCGGCGGATTCCCCGGCCTTCCGCGCAGGTCTGAAAACCAGGTGCGGCTTGAGCCAGGAGCGTGTCAGGCGAGCTCTGGACAGAATAAAAGAGCATAATAATTTTGCTGAAGCCTGGTCGGATATGGGTTTTTTGGTCTGCGAGGTCGAATAGCCTGCGATATACATTTTTAAGGAGACGGTTTCTATGTTTGATGCAGAACGCGGATTTCGCTGCAAACTGGAAGAAAAGCTTAATGTTTCTCAGCCCTTTGAGATTAAAATAAATATTTCCGGCCCTGCAGTTTACGATTTTTCCTGCTTCGGGGTTGATAAAGACAACAAGCTGTCCGACGACAGATATATGATCTTCTACAATCAGCTGGCCAGTCCGGGCCGGGAAATCTGCTTGGAGCTGTTTGACAAGCAGGCGAATTTCGCCGTCAACCTGCAGAGGCTGCCGCAGAGCATTGAAAAGCTGGTCTTTACGGCCAGCATCGACGGCGCGGGCAGCATGCGCGATATAGGACTGCACAATATTTTAATCAGCCAGAACGGCCAGCCCGCTCTCAATTGCCGCTTTGCCGGCAATATGTTCCAGGCTGAAAAAGCCATTATCGCTATGGAAATTTATAAAAAAGGCGTATGGCGCATCAATTTTGTAGGCCAGGGTTTTGCCGGCGGCCTCCCGGAGCTGCTTAAGAATTACGGCGGCGAGGAGGAGAGCAGTTCCGAGCCGGCCCCTGTCCCGACTCCTGTTCCTGCGGCTCCGGCTGCAAATTATGCCGCTCCGCCCAGGGCGGTACCGACTCCGGTTCCCGCTCCTGTTCCTCAGCCTGCCGCCGCTCCTGCGCAGGTAGTTCCCCGCATGACTAACATAGCGCCTGAAAGCACGGTTACCTGTCCGTCCTGCGGACATACTGTGCGCAATGTGAAATTCTGCAGCGAATGCGGGACCACTTTAGGCGCAGCCGGAGGGCGTCCGGCCGCTCCCGCAGCCGCGGCAGGAGCCGCTTTCGGAGCCGCCGCCGGGGCTGCGGCTGCACCGGCAAGCAGCGATCCTCTGAGTATTTCCGGATGTAAGGTCGGAAATACGGTTGAATTCGGCAAATTCCCGGTTGACTATGACGGCAAAAAAGTTCCCATTGAGTGGCAGGTCGTAGATATTAAGAATAATAATGCCATGCTTTTGGCAAAATACTGTCTCAGTTCCTCGCCTTACAGCCGGGGAGGCAGCAATCCCGGCCCCGATAAGAGCGACGTGCACGGCTGGCTCAACGGGGAGTTTCTGCAGCAGGCCTTCAGCGACGAGGAGAAAAAGCGTTTCCTTATTGTGCTGCTGAGCGGGCAGACCGCCGGTCTGAAAATTATCAAAGAAGATTCTCAAGCCGATATACAGGCTAACATCTTTTTGCTCAGCGCCGCAGAACTTCTCAGCCTCATGCCTGACGATAACGGAAGCAGGGAAGGCGGTTCTTCTTCAGCCCGCGTCTGCAAATGTACGAGCTATGCCTGCTCCAAGGGAGCTATCCCCTGCGGAGGCGCCGTCAACTGGTGGCTGCGCTCTTCCTGCGACAAAAAGAGCTCGGCTCTGTGCGTAAGTCCCAGAGGCAACATCGGCAGCAGAATTATCAGCTCGTCGGGCTGCGGCATAAGACCGGCGCTTTGGATAACCTTGAAACCTTAACATTTACGCTTCAGAAGGGCGCAGCAGGGAAAGGATGTCAGCCATGGAGAGTATGCCGCTCGGGTTCCGTGCCAAATTAGACAAATATATAAATGTCGGCAGACCTTTTAATATTAAAATTTCTAAGCTGAGCGGTTCTGTCTGCAAATTTTTTGCTTTAGCCGCAGACGACAAGGGGCAGTCACTAGGAGAGAGCTTCTGCTCTCTGGACGACGCGCCGGCTTTCGGCGACGGCGCCGTCAAGGGCAGCTTTTATGCTTCTGTTGTCGATTTTAAGGCGGATTTGAGCAGAACCTCCGCCAAGAGCGTAGTTTTCGGTTTTTATATTGACGGTCCTAAACGGGAGGCCGAAAGCTTCCGTCTGGAGATTTATCAAGATGGTCCTACTTTGCTGCAGGCTGATTTTGCGGGCGCCGAAGGCTTTAAAGAGGAAAAGGCTGCGGTTTTGCTGAGCCTCTATTTTAAGGACGGCTGGCGGCTGGCCCGTATCGGTCAGGGTTTCGGCGACGGAATAGACGGTCTTTGCAGACAGTACAAGTGTTCCTCGGCAGCGGCTGCAAAGTTTCGGCAGGCGTGTGCGTCTCCGGCGGGCCGGCAGCAGGCGGCTTCTTCAAATCCCCGGCCGGCCGGCGCTCCTCAGAGCTATACGGCGGAGCGGGGTTTCCGCTGCAAGCTGGAGGAGAAGCTCAGCCTCTCTCAGCCGATAGACGTTAAGCTCAGCATTGCCGGAACTTCGGTTTATGACTTTTCCTGTTTTGGAGTAGATAAGAACAATAAGCTTTCCGATGACAGGTATATGATTTTTTATAATCAGCTTGCCAGTCCCAATCGGGAAATTACTTTGAGTTTGGGCGAAAAAGAGGCGCGTTTTTCTGTCACTCCGGCCAAGCTGCCCAACTCGATTGAAAAGCTCGTCTTTACAGCCAGCATCGACGGGGCGGGAAGCATGAACAATATCGTTTCCCATGATATTGCGGTTTCTCAAAACGGCAGGGCCGTTTTTAACAGCCGTTATGCGGGCGGCATGTTCCAGGCCGAAAAGGCCATAATTTCGTTGGAAATATACAAAAAGGATGTGTGGCGCGTCAATTTTGTAGGCCAGGGCTTCGACGGAGGCCTTTCTGAGCTGCTCAAGCATTACGGCGGCGAGGAAATTCAGGCTGCGCCGGCTCCGGCCGCTGCTTCTGCCAAGCCTGTTTCCGCGCCGGTCCGTCAAAATCCGGCGGCAGCGCCCAGGCCTGCGCCGATGCCGGCTGCTCCGCCGCCTGCCAAAGCGCCTAAGCCGGTTAAGTCTGCGCCTGCCGCGCCTCCGCCGCCCGCTAAAGCGCCCAAGCCGGCTAAGCCTGTGTCTGCCGCGCCTCCGCCGCCTGCCAAAGCGCCAAAACCGTTCAAGCCTGTGACTGCCGCGCCTCCGCCGCCTGCCAAGCCGCCCAAGCCGGCAAAGGCAGCGCCGTACGCTCAGGCTGCCGCTCCGGCGGCTTCCTATCCTTACGGCCAGGCTATGCCTCCCGCGCCGACTCCCGTTTCATACGGCCAGGCTCCTGCTCCGACTCCCGTGCCGTACGGCCAGGCTATGCCTCCCGCGCCGACTCCCGTTTCATACGGCCGGGCTCCCGCGCCGACTCCCGTGCCGTACGGCCAGGCGCCCGCTCCGACTCCCGTGCCTTACGGCCAGTCGATGCCTCCTGCGCCGACTCCCGTGCCTTACGGCCAGTCGATGCCTCCCGCGCCGACTCCCGTACCGTACGGCCAGTCTATGCCTCCAGCGCCGGCTCCTGCGCCGTACGTTCAGGCTGCTCCTTCCGCGCCCTATGGACAGAGCCAGGTTCCTTCCGTCAATGCCGGGGCCAAGCCGATAAGATCTTACAGCGATTTTTGCAGAGAAAATGAGAAGGACGAACCTACCGGTAAGGGATTCAATACCCTTTTTGGCTTGATTGGCAAAACGGACGCCAATAAGACGCAATCTGCTCCCGAAGCGTCCGGAGCGGTAAGCGCGCCTTCAGCTTCTTACGCTGCTCCTGTTTCCTCTTCCGCCGCTCCTGCGGCGCGGGGCCCAGTCTGTCCTGTCTGCGGCGCCAAGAGTCTCGGCGGTACCAGATTCTGTGAGGACTGCGGTACGCCTCTGCCGGAAGAGGGCGCCGGGCCCGCTCCGGCGGCGCTTCCTTCTTCTCCTTTGCCGTCTCAGGCTGCGGCTGCTGCGCAGGTATCTCAGCGCGCTCCGATTCCTGCCGTCAGCGCTCCTGCTTCAGCGCCTTCTCCTCAGGCTTCGGCCGCTGCCGTCGGAGGCAAAACGGTATGCGCCTCATGCGGAAGTTTAGTGCGCATGGACAGATTCTGCGATGAATGCGGCGCTGAACTGAAGGCCGGCGCGCCCGGAACGGCTGCGTCTGTTTCTCCGCCTGCTGCGCCTCCCGCTGCGGCCGCCGTCAATAAGGTTGTCTGTCCGGTCTGCAGCTGCCTGGTGCGTCAGGATAAATACTGCGAGGAATGCGGATCGGAAATGGCGTCCGCCGCTGCTCCGGGAAGGCCGATCCCTGCAGCTCCTCAGGCCGCCGGCGCTGTCAATATGGCCGGCTCGCTGCCTGTGGCCGCTCGGGGAAGCCGCTCCGCTTTGTCTCAATTTATCAATCCGAATAAACCGTTCAGCGTAGAATTCAACGTCGCCGGCGGCAGCGGCTGCGACTTTGCCTGCCTGGTGCTAAACGCTCAGAGCAAGCTTATCAACGATCAATATTGCGTCGGCAGCGCTAATTCGGTTTCGCAGAACAAAGAGATCGACAGCAGGATCTTCCCGGAATTCGGTTTCTTTAACGTCAATCTTTCGGCTCTGCCCGCAAGCGCCGAGCGCCTGCTCTTTGTGACCGGCGTTAAAAACGGCTCGGCTTCCGCCCTGGAAAAGCACAGTCTTATCATTTCTCAGGACGGTACGCCGAAGGTGGTTTCGGAATTTGCCGGCCGCGAGCTGGGCGGCGCCGTGACCGTGCTTGCCGCCGCGCTGGAGCGCAAAGGCGGAAATTGGGAAATCTTCTTTGCCTGTCACGGCTACAATGATAATTTTGCGGCCTTTTTGGCTTGCTGGAGATAATTTTTAAGGAGTGATTGTTTATGTCTCAGGTGCAGCGCGGTTTTTTCGGCTCATTAGATAAATATGTAAATTTCAAAGAGCCTATAAGCATAAAGCTGATCTGTTCGGGCGAAAATGTCTACGATTTTGCCTGCTTCGGCGTCGATTCCCGCAGCCGTCTTGTCGATGAAGGCTATATGATTTTTTATAATCAGAAGGCCTCTCCTTATCGGGATATCAGCGTCAATCTGCTGACCGGCATGGCTTTGTTCAATATAGATTTGGATAAGGTTTCCGACGGTGTTCAGAAATTAGTATCCAGCGTCAGCATCGACGGGGCCGGCTGCATGAAGAACGTCAAAGAATATAAGGCTATTCTCATGCAGCGCGATAAAGAGTTACTGGAGTTTTCCTGCAGCGGCGGATCTATCTTTGCCGATGAAAAATCCAGCGTCTATGCCGAGTTGGTGCGCAGCCAGGGCCGGGGCTGGGACATAAGCTTTGTCTGTCAGGGTTTTGCCGGCGACTTGGGAGACCTGGTCAGATATTTCGGCGAAGAGGTAGAGGAGAACAAAAAGGAGGCGAAGGCTTCTGACGCTCTCGAGCTGCAGGACGGAAATCTCCCCTCTGAAAAAGAGGCTGCGAACGAGCCGGCAGAAGATCCTGAAAAGGGGAGAGCTGAGAGCGCTGACAGAGGAGCGGCTGCAGCGGAAAAGGCGCCGACGCTTGAGAGTGTATCTGCAGCCTCATCCGAGAGCGCTGCGATTCCGGAAGCGGAGCTGACAGATTATTCTGAGGCCGAACTCAACAGGTTCAGAGAAGGTATGGCGGAGCGGCTGGGCCGAATTACGGAGCTTCAGCCTTTGGCGGAGCCGCTGAGCAGGTCGATTCTGAAGCATGGCTTGAAGGACAGCCGGGCTAAGGTCTGTCTGGCTGTCGACGGCTCGGGATCTACGACCGGGCATTGGCTCAACGGCCGAATTCAGGACCTTTTCAATTTAATTGTGCCCTTAGCCGCTCATTTTGCCGATAGAATCCAGTTTGATATCTGGTTCTATGCCAAGGAACAGCTGCGCGGCGAAACGGTAACTGCCGAAAATTACCGGGACAGCATTCCGCAGGTAGGCAAAAAGACGGCGGGCGGTCTGGATTATTTCGCTCTTATTAAGCAAATCGGCACCTTCAACGACGAGGAAAACGCCGTTAAGGCGCTCAGCGAAGCGTATGGCTCGGAGCGCGGGCCGGTTTTCATTATTTTTGTGAGCGGAGGCGCAGTCAAGGAGAGCGACAATCTTCCCGTACTTTTGAAGCAAACCGAAAACTCACGGATTTTCTGGCAGTTTGTCGGTCTGGACAAAAAGAAGAACTACGGTATATTAAGCAATTCCCAAGAATTCAATAACTCCGGCTTCTTTATGGCAGACGGCGCGGCCGATATGGATAAGGAAGAGCTTTATGACGGTCTCCTGCACGGCTTTACGCGTTGGCTCAGGCGGAGACACATTTAAATATTCTTGATAAGCGAGGCGGAAAATGAGGCAAGTTGAGCGAGGCTTCAGATCTAAATTAGATGCGGTTCTCAATGTCAGAGAACCTATAACCCTGGAATTAAGCATAGACGGTAGGGCCGTTTATGATTTTACCTGTTTTGGCGTAGATGCGGCCAACAAGCTTTCCGACGACCGCTATATGGTCTTTTATAATCAGCTTGCTTCTCCCAATCGGGAGATTTCCGCTCAGTTTACGGCCGGGAAAGCCGATTTCAGCTTGAATTTATCGGCTTTGCCTTACAATATCGTCAAGCTGGTCTTTGCGGCCAGCATCGACGGTCAGGGCAATATGTCGGAAATTACCGAATGTTCGGTGAGGCTGTTGCAGAACGGTCAGCCAATCTTGGCTTCCTCTTTTAAAGGCAGTATGTTTGTGTCGGAAAAGGCCATTATCGCCGTGGAAATTTATAAAAAGGATGTCTGGCGCGTCAATATTGTCGGCCAGGGCTTCTCAGGCGGTCTTTCTGAGCTGCTGAAGTTTTACGGAGGCGAGGAAGCCACCGCGTCCGCGCCTGCCCCGACGCCTGCTCCTGCGTTTCAGCCGCCTGCTCCGACGCCTGCACCTGCGTTTCAGCCGCCCGCCCCTGCGCCTGCCCCGCAGACTCCAGCCCCTTCCTGGCGTACGCCGGATGTAAGTCCCACTCTGCCTCTGAATACTGCGGCGGCTCCTACAATTATGCTGTCCAGTTCGGAGCCCCGGAAGGCGAAGGTCTCTTTGGAAAAGAAGCTGGAGAAGGCTCCTGGGCTGGTTTCTTTGGCCAAGCATATCAAGGTTTCCTTAGAGAAAAACAATCTGGAAAACTGCGTCGCCAGAGTCGGTCTGGTGCTGGATTCCTCCGGATCGATGAATGCCAGTTATGTAAACGGCACGGTTCAGGAAATAGTCAACAGAATTCTCCCCCTGGCCGTTCAGTTTGACGACGACGGCGAGTTGGATTTATGGTTCTTTGCCGACCGTCCCATGCGCTTCCCCTCGGTCAATCTGCAGAATTACAGCGATATTGTGCCCGGAAAGCGCAAAGCTCAGAGCGGAGGGCGCGGCGGTCTTTATGACAGCATTTTTGTCTCTTACAGCGGAGACAGCAGCTCCAACAAGATCAGCAACATTAAAGAGCTTTACAGCCGCATAGGAGTTATGAACAACGAAGCGGCCGTCATGCAGGAAGTCATTAAAGAGTATGAGGGAAGCGCGCTTCCCGCATATATCGTCTTTATCTCCGACGGCAGCGTCAACGACGTCAAGGGCATAACCGATATGATGGTAAAATCTTCGAATCTGCCTATTTTCTGGCAGTTTGTGGGCGTGAGCGGTTCAAATTACGGTGTTTTGGAGCATCTTGATACTATGCAGGGGCGCTTTATCGACAACGCCAGCTTCTTTGCTCTGGACGATTTTATGACCGTTGACAAAACCGAGCTTTACAACCGCCTTTTGGCGGCTTTTCCCAGATGGCTCAGGGAAGCCAAGGCTAAGGGCATTATTAAATAGAAGCATAGAGAGGCATGTATATGCAGCAGGTACAGCGCGGTCTGCGCAGCAAACTGGAAAGTTTTGTAAATGTTAATGAACCTATACGTATAGATATGTCCGTTCAGGGCAGGGCCGTTTACGATTTTTCCTGCTTCGGCGTAGATGCGGCCAACAAGCTTTCCGATGATCGGTACATGATTTTTTATAATCAGACGGCTTCGCCTTACCGGGAAATAACGCTCAGTCTGCAGCAGGGGAGGGCCGTTTTTGATGTCAATTTGTCCGCTCTTCCGGGCAGTATCGACAAATTAGTCTTTACGGCCAGCATCGACGGGGCCGGCGTCATGTCGGAAATGACGGCTTCGACCGTTTATATTTCTCAGCGCGGTCAGAATGCTGTCTGCTTTCAAATGCCGGGACAGCTTTTTGCCGGCGAAAAGGCGATAATAGTTTTGGAGATCTATCGCAAAGGAGTCTGGCGCGTCAATTTTGTCGGCCAGGGCTTCAACGGCGGCCTTTCTGAACTTTTGAAGCATTACGGCGGAGAAGAAGCCGCCGCTCCCGCGCCCGCGCCTGCTCCGGCGTATGCTCCCGCGCCCGCTGTCGCTCCCGGTTATGGCGCTCCGCCCGCTCCGACGCCCGCTTATGCGCCTGCCTCTTATGCGGCGGCTCCGCCCGCCCCCCCTCAAGATTTTGAGCAAGCCGCCTCTAAAGTCAAGGTATCTTTGGAGAAAAAACTGGCCAAAGCGCCCGGCTTAGTCTCTCTGGCTAAGCATGTGGCGGTTTCCTTAAAGAAAAATAACCTGGAAAATGTGGTAGCAAAGGTCGGCTTAGTGCTGGACGCTTCTGGCTCCATGAACAAGAGCTACAGGGACGGCACGGTTCAGGAAATCGTCAACCGCATTCTGCCCCTGGCCGTACAGTTTGACGACGACGGCGAGCTGGACGCCTGGATCTTTGCCGATAATCCCCTGCGCATGAACTCGGTCAATTTAAACAACTATACGACGGCGATTCCGCCTTTCAATGCTCCCGAAAGAAACAGAGGGTTCTTTGACATTTTTTCTTTCAGCAGCTCAGACCCGCGTTCAATGACTATCAAGGAGCTGCAGGACAAGAATATTATCGGTTACTGCAACGACGAGGTCAAGGTGATGCGCCAGGTCATCGACGAGTACCGCGGCAGCTCTCTGCCCGCCTATGTTGTTTTTATATCCGACGGCAGCGTTCACGATACCGCTGGAATAACCGAAATGATGATTGAGGCTTCGCGTCTGCCTATATTCTGGCAGTTTGTGGGCGTGCGCGGATCGAACTACGGCATATTGGAGCATTTAGATGATATGGAGGGCCGCTTCATAGATAATGCCAATTTCTTTGCTTTGGACGATTTTAAGTCGGTTGATAAAACCGAGCTTTATAACCGCCTTTTAAATGAATTCCCCTCCTGGCTCAGAGAAGCCCGGGCAAAGGGCATAATTAAGTAGCTTTTGTTTAGTTGAAAGGAGATATAATTATCATGCAGCAGGCAGAGCGCGGCTTCCGCGGCAAGCTGGACGCCTTTTTGAACGTGAATAATCCCATTACCGTTGACGTCTCCGCGGCGGGAGCTTCGACTTACGATTTTTCCTGCTTCGGCGTCGACGCGGCCAATAAGCTTTCCGACGACCGCTATATGGTCTTTTACAATCAGCTGACCTCTCCGAACGGTGAAATTTCGCTCAATCTGCAGCAGGGACGGGCTCTGTTCGACGTAAAGCTGGCCGCTCTTCCCGGCGCGGTAAAGAAGCTGGTTTTTACGGTCAGCATTGACGGCGGCGGAGATATGTCCGGCGTTTCCAAGCTTAAGCTCAATATCTGCCAGCAGGGGCAGACTGTATTAGCTTCAGAGCTTGACGGAAGTTTCTTTTCCAAGGAAAAAGCCGTCATTGCCTTAGAGATTTATTTCAAGGACGTCTGGCGCGTCAGCTTTGTCGGTCAGGGCTTTAACGGCGGCTTGGCCGATCTGCTGAAGTATTACGGAGGCGAGGAAGAAAGCACTTCTTCCGCTTCGGCTCAGACCGCCGCGCCCACTCCGGCGGCCGCTGCTCCGCCCGTACAGGCGGCCCCTCCCGCTCCCGCTGCGCCGCCCGCTTCCGATGGCGTCAAGGTCTCTCTGGAGAAAAAGCTGGCCAAGGCTCCGGCTCTGGTCTCGCTGGCCAAGCATGTGGCGGTTTCCTTAAAGAAGAACAATCTGGAAAATGTGGTGGCCAGAGTAGGTCTGGTGCTGGATGCCTCCGGCTCTATGAACCGCAGCTATAAGGACGGCACGGTACAGGAGATTGTCAACCGCATTCTGCCTCTGGCTGTGCAGTTTGACGACGACGGCCAGCTGGACGCCTGGATGTTTGCCGATAAGCCTATACGCATGGATTCGGTCAATTTAGAGAATTATACGACGGTAGTTCCGCCTTACGACGGTCCGTCCGGCGGCAGCTCAGGAGGCGGCTTCTTTTCCATGTTCTCCTCCAAGCCTCAGAATCCGTCTTCGATGAGCCTGAAGTATCTGCATGACAAGGTTATAGGCTACTGCAACGAGGAAACCAAGGTCATGCAGGAGGTCATAAACGAATACCGCGGCAGCAGCATGCCCGCCTATGTGGTCTTTATTTCCGACGGAGGCGTCAGCGATACGGCCGGCATTACCCGCATGATGATCGAGGCCTCGCAGATGCCTATATTCTGGCAGTTTGTGGGTGTGCGCGGTTCCGATTACGGCATATTGGAGCGTCTGGACGATATGCAGGGCCGCTTTATTGATAACGCCAGCTTCTTCGCTTTGGACGACTTTATGTCGGTCGACAAGACGGAGCTTTACAACCGCCTTTTAAATGAATTCCCTGCCTGGCTCAAAGCGGCGCGGGCCAAAGGCATTATTAAATAATCCGGTCTGCGTTCGCTCCGTATAATATCGCTTCAGCATGAATCTCAATTTTGAAGTTTATTCAAAATTGAGATTTTTTTATGGGCAGATTGGCAGGATAAGAAATTCGCGGCATAATCCGGAGCTTATACCAATATTATGCACTTTTCCGCGTATCCGGCGATCAGCTCGTCGTGAGTCAGAAACGACATATTTTCAGCTTTTGCCTGGGACAGAAGCAGCCTGTCGAAGGGATCGTTATGTGCCTTTGCATCGGACGTTCTAAACAGCGTGCTTACGGTAAGAATGTGTTTATCGGTAAGACTAAGCGGCACGAATCCGGCTTCATGGCAGGCTTTGGAGAAATCGGCCTCGGTAAACGGGATGTTTTCGGGATGGCGTGCATGCTTAAGCAGGACCTCCCAGACGGAAACCGCGCTGTAATATATTGTATTGTCAGGATCGAGAATTAAATTTCTCGCTTTTGCGGAGAGCGAGGGATCGTCGTTAAGAGCCCAGACGGCTATATGCGTATCAAGAAGCAGCTTCACAGCGCGCCTCCTGAAAGCAGCTCTGCTATTTCAGCATTGTCGGCGTCAAAGCTGCCGTTAATGCTGAATTTTCCCTTGGCTGCGCCTATGCGTTTGGAAAACGGAGGATCGTTTATAAGAGTCATTCGGACGACCGGCTTGCCGTTTCTGGCGACGGTAATGCTGTCCTCACGCTTGGATTCGAGCAGACGGATCAGCTTGGAAAATTCTGTCTTTGCTTCAAGGATGTTTACCTGCAACATTTCTTTTACCTCCAATAATCTGGTCTTAAAGACCAGCTTGGTCTGTCTGACTATAATATATGCAATATGCCCCTGAAAGTCAAGCGGCATTATGTCCGCCCTAAAAGTCAGTTTTCCGTTATTGCGATCTGTCCGCCGCGTTGTCGTCATGGGTCGGCTTGCCATTATGAGTCGGCATTATCATCATGGTGCGGCGTTGTCATCCTGAGCCTTATAATTTGTCATCCTGAGCCGCAAGGCGAAGGATCTGTATTTTGCCGCTGTTGGATGGCGCTGCCGAGGCTTTGCCGGTTTTAATAGCAGAGAAACAGGCGCTGATTTTGTAAAAAAAATTCTGTCGGCAATATTTTACTCGGACATAATGCTGTCCGCCTCGGCTGATACAATTAAGTCAGTATATAGGCTGAAGGGCAAAATAGAACTTTTGCCGCTGAAGGAGGTGGAGCTTTTGCTCAGCGCAGCTAGAGCGGAGAATGCGTCGGGGAGGGCATTCCGTCAGCTTCATAGGAAGCGTGGGCAGAGGCTCGGGTTCTGCGGTTTAAGATTTTTGCAAAGACTGCCGTTCGGCAAATAATTCGTTTTAAAAGGGAAAGACCGCTGTTTAGGGCGGTTATTTGCCGATTGTCAGGAGGCGCTGGATGATTGTCAATTGCATTATAGAAGCATTAATGTTATGTAGTTATTATTTCTTTATTGAAATAATGCTGAAGGAACGGGGCAAACTGTTAAACTCTCTGTTATTTTGCATTTTGATGAACGGATTGGTGTGGGCGGGAACGATGACAAATTTATGGTGGCTGTCCTGCATCATAATCCTTCTGGCCGGTTATAATCTGTCTGCCGGCGGCCGAAAGCACAAGTTTGTATTGTTTATTTCATTATATATGTCATTTGCCGCGGCCTTTAACGGTTTGTTTTTCCGGACGTTTATGTATAAATTAACTGTGTCCTGCAGCGCAACATTTATTTTTGCGTCGCTTATATGCATATATTTTCCTATCTGGCGTTTGTTTTTCCGAGGTAAGCGCTATAAAAGGATGAGAGTGAAAGTTTCGCAGAATGCGGGCTGATAAAGGGGGATAATCATCTCATTAAGTTGCAATGTCATAAGGCAATAACTTGCAAAAAAGGCACAAGAGTATTTATGCATTATGCATTGTAAATGCTTCCCTTGTCATCCTAAGTCGCAGCGCAGAATCTTTCAAGCATGTTTAACTTGTTTTCGTTATGCCGGTTTTCTTTGTCGCTGCCGCTCCGCGCTCGCTGCCGCCGGAATTCGGGCGTTTGTTTCCGCGCCAAAAAGCCTGTATTTGCTTATCTTATTGTTGGTGTTGAAAAAAAAACGCCGATTTTTTTATAATCAGACATACGGATGTCCGGTAAGATTGTTAAACTGGTAAAAAAAATGGCGGTATAAGTTATGGCACTAAATAAACAGGAGCGCTTGCTTGAAATTTTCTTCAGAGGCCTGCGCGGCGAGAGCCTGCGCGTGTCTGAGCTTGCGAATGAATACAAGGTGTCAGAGAAAAGCGTTTCGAGGTACATCAGCGAACTTAAGGATTTTTTGGCCGATCACCGCGAGTTGGTCGGCTATACGGAGCTGCAGTACGACTATCGGCAGAAAAGCTATCAGCTCTGCCTGGACGGCTTCCTTTCAAACAAAGAGCTGTTTGCTTTAACCGAACTGATTATCGGGACGCGGGCTTTTTCCAAGATTAAGCTGCTCGAGCTCATAAATAAGCTGGAGCATTTTACGACGCCGACGGACCGGCCGCGCCTTCGGGAAATGATCTGCCGGGAAATGTTCCATTATTCCGAGGTCAGACATGAGTGCGAAAGCGTCGACGACGTGCTCTGGCAGCTGGTCTGCTCTATCACCGAGAGCAAAGAGATAAGCATAGAATATTACCGCCTGGACCAAGAAACCGTGACGCACCGTGTATACCCGGCTTCGGTGCTGTTCTCCGATTCCTATTTTTATCTGATAGCCTTTGAAATAGATGATGCAGAGCAAACGCCCAAGTATTTTCGCGTCGACCGCATCCGGCATATAACGGTGCATCGCAAGCGTCTCGCGCCGGTTGACTGGCCGAACTTTGACGAGGGACTGCTGCGCCGAAGAAGTCTGTTCATGTGGGCGAGCAAGCTGCGCACTATTCGCTTTGAATACAGCGGCCGTTCGGTGCAGGCGGTGCTGGACAGGCTGCCGACGGCGAAAATTATCGAGAAGCGCCATGATAATACCTATCTGCTTGAGGCTGAGGTTTACGGCGACGGCATCCGCATGTGGCTTCTCAGCCAGGGGAGCTGGGTTAAGGTCGTAGGGCCTCCTGAATTTGTCGAGGAAATGCGCGGCGAAATTCAGACCATGCTTAATTCGTATGCAAATGACAAGGAGGAAGGCCATGAAAGAACCTGAGTTGACCGTTCCGATGAACGAGGCCTCTTCGTGCCGGAACTGCCCGTATAAGCTCGGGCAGATAAAGACCCTGGTGAATCCCTGTATCAGCTGCCCGTTAAAGAAAGGCAAGGCGGCAAGAGGCGCTGAGTCCTTGCTGGCCAACACGGCTGCATTGTTCCGGGGAGAAAAAAGCCTGGGCGAGGCTGCTGCAGATACTCTGAAGGATATCATGCGCTGAGAATTTGAAGCGCTGATCGCTTGGCTGTCGGCGCTGCCAAAGCGTACCTATAAATACGGACTCTGAATCGGTGCGGAAACAGTTTCACGCCGAAAAAGACGCAGCAAAAAGCCAATGTCATAAAGTTAAAAAAAGGTACATTAGCTTGTTTTATTAATGCTTGTAAATGTATCCTTTGTCATTCTGAGCGAAGAATCTTTAGAACATGCTCTGCATGTTTTCGCTATGCCGGTTTTGTTTTGCACTTCGCTCCGCGACTGCGCTTCGCTCACGACGCTCGCTTCAGTACAAAACAAAACCTGTGCAAAGCGTGTATGCTTAAAGCTTGTTTTTGCTTAACTTACCGATAGTGGGCAAAACGCTCGCTCTAGTGAATGCCGGCGGCCGTCTGCAGCGTTTTATATATCGCCGAATCCGGAAAAAGCGATTTCTTGCTGCAGAAAAGTCGTCGGCCCTATCTATATTTTATATGCAAGCATCAACCTGGCTGAAAATTGATGGATCCGCCTGTGTCCGCAGCGGAGCGAGGGCGTATTCTGTCCGTATTTAATGATATAATTAAAGCAATTGTTTTTCTGATTCGCGGGACGGGGCCGTATTCTCAAATGCCTATTTTATAAAAAAAATCAGAAATTTTTGCGCCATATTTTTTACTCAGACATATAGCTGTCTGCCGCAGTTGCTATATTAAGCAAAAACTTATGGAGTTAAATATGGCACTAGGCAAACAGGAGCGTCTTCTGGAAATTTTTTTCCGGGCTTTGCGCGGCGAGAGTCTGCATGTTGCGGAAATTGCACATGAATACGGCGTATCGGAAAAGAGCGTGTCGAGAAGTATCAGCGATATTAAGGGCTTTTTGGCCGATCACCGTGATTTGGTCGGCTGTACGGAACTGCAGTACGATTATCGGCAGAAAAGCTATCGCCTCCATTTCGCGGATTTTCTGTCCAGCAAAGAGCTGTTTGCTTTAGTTGAAATAATTATTGGCGCTAGGGCGTTTTCCAAAATTAAGCTGCTGGAGTTAGTGAACAAATTGGAGAGCTTTACGACGCCGGCGGACAGAGCCCGCATTCGGCAGGCTGTCCGCAGAGAAGCGTTCCATTATTCAGAGGTCAGGCACGAGCGCGAAAACGTGGAGGATTTTCTTTGGCAGCTCATCTGCTCCGTTATCGACCGCAAGGAAATAAGCATAGATTATTACCACCTGAATCAAAATACCCTCAGCTACCGGCTCTATCCGGCTTCGGTGCTTTTTTCCGATTCCTATTTTTACCTGATAGCCTTTGAAACGGACGGATCGAAGCAAACCCCCGTTTATTTTCGTTTAGATCGCATAAGGCGCATCACAGTGCATAGAAAACGCCGTTCTGCTGCACCCTGGCCGGTTTTTGACGAAGGGCTGCTGAGGAAAAGAAGCCTGATGATGCGGACGGGAAAGCTGCGCACGGTTCGCTTTGAATATACCGGTCCCTCGGTTCAGGAGGTTCTGGATAAACTGCCGACGGCGAAAATTATTGAAAAGCAGAATAATGTCTATCTGCTGGAAGCGGAAATCTAC
>JAFTAM010000090.1 GCA_017458675.1 bacterium | reverse complement strand
TCATGGCATCACCTCCCTTCTCTTCGAGAATTTAAATAAAGACTCGAAGGAGAAAACGAGAGGCAGGGACCACCGGAACGGCAGGTATCTTTCCCAGGCCTTAATGATAGTACAAAAAAGGCATAATGTAAAGCTGAATTTGCTTAAAATAGGCAAATAATAAAGATTCTTCGCTTCGCTCAGAATGATAGGCGTTGGATTCATTTCGAGCCGACTTTTCCTGTTATCCTGACAGGCTTTCCCTTGTCATCTCTAGCCATAAACTCTTGTCATCCTGAGCCGCCAGGCGAAGGATCTTTGCAGGCGTCAGACAACAGATTCTTCGCTGCCAATGACAGGAACCAGGCGTCCGGAACGGCGGCAGGGGAGCGCTTGAAACCGGGCGCAGTTTACCAGTCATGCGGATAAAATACCGTCTTCCTCTTGCTTTGCGGCGCGTAAAACGTTACAATAATAACGTAAAAAGGAAAGACAACTGCTGTTTCGTACCCGGCGGCTGTCTCTCAGTATAAATCCCCTTTCGGGTCTTTATAGAGTATTATGAGACATCCACACAAGTTTGGTTCCTAGGTGGGTGTCTCTAGTTTTTACTTATAAAAGCTTTTCAGCCATATATAAGCGGACGCAGTTAACGCTTCAACATACAACGGATTGAAACCGTCAGTCAAAGACCACAACATAAAGAAAATGAAAAGCAAATCTTCAGTCATGCAACTACCTCCTTTCTGCCCTCAGGGGAGCTGATTTAGAAAAAGCAGACCCGAAGGAGAAAACGAGAGGCAGGGACCACCGGAACAGGCAGGTATCTTTCCCAGGCTTTAATGATAGCACAAAAAAGGCGCAATATAAAGCGATATTTGCTTAAAACAGGCAAATTATTAAGATTCTTCGCTTCGCTCAGAATGACAAGCGTTAGGCCTTATTCCGCCGGAATGGCAATGGACAGCCGCTCGGAATGGCTGACGGCATGCGGATAAAATGGCGCATTCCTCTTGCTTTGCGGCGCGGAAAACGTTACAATAATAACGTAAAAAGGAAAGACAACTGCTGTTTCGCACCCGGCGGCTGTCTCTCAGTATAAATCCCCTTTCGGGTCTTTATAAAGTATTATGAGACATCCACACAAGTTCGGTATTCTGGTGGATGTCTCTTGATTTACTTATAAAAGCTTTTCAGCCATATATAAGCGGATGTAGTTAACGCTTCAACGTACGACGGATTGAAACCGTCAGTCAAAGACCACAACAAAAAGAAAATGAAAAACAAATCTTCAGTCATGCAACTACCTCCTTTCTGCCCTCGGAGGAGCTGATTTAGAAAAAGCAGACCCGAAGGAGAAAACGAGAGGCAGGGACCACCGGAACGGCAGATATCTTTCCCAGGCTTTAATGATAGCACAAAAAAGGCGCAATGAAAACAATATTTGCTTAAAGTAGGCAAATAATAAAGATTCTTCGCTTCGCTCAGAATGACTAAGGACAGCCGCTCGGAATGGCTGGCGGCAGGCGCGGCAATGACAGGGAACAGGCGCTCGGAAGGCGCGGTCAGGCTCAAATGCGTACGAATGAGCCGGGACTTGCGCCGAATGGCGGAAGTGAAGCAGGGAAGGCCGCAATCAATGTTAAAAAGCTTAAATAGGCGTGGGGAGGGATAATTTTAGTATAAGACTCCTGGAAAAGATACAGCAATGTCAAGCACCTTAAATATTGTCGCTCTCAGCAATGAAAGCACCGTAGTCACCGAGTATATTCCGGAGCAGAGGCAGTCGACCCAGTATCAGAGCGAAGCCGATCTGGAAGAGGAATTTATAAAAATGCTCGTCGAGCAGGGCTATGAAAGGCTCTGCATTCATTCCGAGCCGGAGCTTATCGCCAATCTGCGCCGGCAGTTGGAGCTTCTCAACAATTATGACTTTACCGAGAGCGAGTGGCAGAGCTTCTTTAAAAACTATCTGGCCAATCCCAATGACGGCATAGTTCAGAAAACCAGAACGGTCCAGGACGACTGCGTCAAGGTGCTGCGCCGGGAAGACGGCAGCTCGAAGAATATCGCGCTTATCGACAAAAAGGATATCCACAGCAATCGGCTGCAGGTTCTCAATCAGTATGCCGTCGGCGCCGGAGAGGGGGCCAGGTACGACAATCGCTATGACGTGACCGTGCTGGTCAACGGTCTGCCTTTGGTGCATATAGAATTAAAAAAGCGCGGCGTGGCTTTGAGAGAAGCCTTTAATCAGATTAACCGCTATCAGCGGGACAGCTTCTGGAGCGGCAGCGGTCTTTATGAATATGTGCAGATATTTGTCATCTCCAACGGAACTCATACTAAGTATTATTCCAATACCACCCGCAGCTCTCATCTGAAGGAGCTTGAGAGAGGCGGCAAGGGCGGCGTAAAGGCGGCGCACAGTTTTGAATTTACTTCCTTCTGGGCGGACAGGCGCAATAAAATTATTCCCGACCTGGTCGATTTCACCCGGACGTTTTTCAGCAAACATACTCTGCTCAATATTCTGACCAAATACTGCGTCTTTACCTGCGAGGATCTTCTGCTGGTCATGCGTCCTTACCAGATCGCGGCCGCCGAGTCCATTCTGAACCGTCTGCAGATTTCTTTCAACCAAAAGCGCTTTGGCAGCGCGGAGGGCGGAGGCTATATCTGGCATACCACCGGCTCGGGCAAGACCCTGACCTCCTTTAAAACCGCCCAGCTGGCCTCGTGGACCGATTATATAAAGAAGGTCCTCTTTGTGGTCGACCGCCAGGATCTTGATTATCAGACTATGAAGGAATACGACCGCTTTGAGAAAGGAGCGGCCAACTCCAATTCGGACACAAAAGTTTTAAAGAAGCAGCTTGAGGACGACGACGCCAAAATTATTATTACCACTGTGCAGAAGCTGAACACGTTTATTAAGAAAAATAAGGAGCATGAAGTTTACGGCAAGCATATCGTCATTATCTTTGACGAATGCCACCGCTCCCAGTTCGGCGAGATGCACAAAAATATCACCTCCGCTTTCAAAAAATATTATCTGTTCGGCTTTACCGGCACGCCCATTTTTGCGGAAAATTCTCAGGGAGGCGGCAAAAGGCTGCTCAGGACCACCGAGCAGGCCTTCGGCGTCAATCTCCATCATTATACGATCGTCGACGCCATCAACGACGGCAATGTACTGCCCTTCCGCATCGACTACGTCAAGACCGTCCGCGAGAAGGAAGAGGCTAGTGACAAGGAGGTCAGCGCCATAGACAGAGAGCGGGCTCTGCACGATCCCGAGCGCCTTAAAGAAATTACCTCCTACATTCTGGAAAATTTTGCCCGTAAAACTAAAAGGAACGAGAACTACAGCTTTTCCAGGCTGGTCAACGTCGAAAGCGTCGCTTCGGTGAAAAACCGCAAAGCGGTTAAAGAGGAAAAGCGCTCTGTCCGTGTCAGCGGCTTTAATTCGATTTTTGCCGTCGATTCTATCGGCACGGCCAGGATGTATTACGATGAATTCAAGCGGCAGCAAAGTCGGCTTGACGAAGCCCTGCGGCTGAAAATCGCTCTGATTTACAGCTACGGAGTAAATGAAGAGGTCGCCGGAGATCTCATCTGCGACGAAAACAACGAAGATACCGAAAGCCTGAGCGCGGCCGACCGCGATTTCCTGGAAGCGGCCATAGCCGACTACAATATCATGTTCGGGACCTCCTATGACACCTCGGGAGAGAAGTTCGGCAATTATTACAAGGACGTCTCTCTGCGTCTCAAAAACCGCGAAATAGACATACTTATTGTGGTCAATATGTTTCTTACCGGTTTTGACGCGGTTACGCTCAATACTCTGTGGGTGGACAAGAACCTCCGCTACCACGGGCTGCTCCAGGCCTTTTCCCGCACCAACCGCATCTTCAATTCGGTCAAGACCTTCGGCAATATCGTCTGCTTCCGCAATCTGGAAGAGGCCGCCAATCGGGCCATTGCCCTTTTCGGCGACGAAAAGGCCGGAAGCACGGTCATTTTAAGGAGCTATGAAGACTATTATTACGGCTATGACGGTGAGGACGGCAAGCGTCACGCAGGCTATGTGGAGCTGATCGACAGCCTGTGCCGCGAATTCCCGCTCGGAGAGCCCATTACGGGAGAACAGGAGCAAAAGGATTTTATCCGTCTTTACGGGGCCGTGCTCAGAGCCAGAAACATCCTTTCCGCTTTCGATCAGTTCGCCGGCCACGACGTTATCAGCGAACGTGATCTGCAGGACTACCAGAGCCGCTACATCGATCTGCGCGAACAGTTTATGCGCGGCCGCGACGGCGAGAAGGAACTGATTAACGACGATATTGTATTTGAGGTAGAGCTCATAAAGCAGGTGGAGGTCAATATCGACTATATTCTCTCCCTGGTAAAAGAGTATCAGCAAAGCAATTTTGATAAGGAAATTCTCATTTCCGTGGACAATGCTGTCGGGGCCGGCATCTCCCTGCGCAGCAAGCTCGAGCTCATTCACGACTTTATTAAGACGGTCAGTCCCGAAACTGACGTGGACGGAGAGTGGCTGAGCTTCGCCGCCGAGAAGCGCCGCCGGGATCTGGAGGCCATAATTGAAGCCGAAAAGCTAAAGCCAGAAGAAACCCGCAAATATATGTCCGATTCCTTCCGCGACGGCAGCTTCAGAACTATCGGGACGGCTTTTGACAGCATTCTGCCGCCCGTATCCCGCTTCGGCGGCAAAAGAGCCGAAAAGAAAAGGCGCGCGTCCGAATTGCTCAAAGCCTATTTTGATAAGTACATCGACCTTTTCTTCGGCATAGGCTTTGACGGCGCGGAGGACTAACCTTAAAGCGGCGCAGTTTTTTCGTACGCCGCCGAAGGCGGGTTGGCTCCGCCGCAGCCAAAAGCTGCTGCAGAGCCGATTTGGGCGCGCAGAGGCTATTGAGGCGCTCTGAGCCGGGCCTTATTCGTCGGAATTGCCCATGGTCAGGGTGTGGCTGCAGAGCTCGGTCCAGGCGGACACGGCGGCAGGATTCTGCATGAGCCGTTCCATCTCGTCGGCGCAGCCGGCGTCTTCAAAGAGGCCGCGCATTTTCGGCCAGTCGGCGCGGCAGCTGTCGATGAGGCGGCAGACGTCGATGAAATTGGCGTCAAAGGCCCTGCGCTCGCTTTCGCTCATGCCTTCCCAGGCCTTGAGCAGCGTCTCGCGCAGCGTCGGAACGTCGGCTTTGTCAATTCTGCGCTCGTAAGCGAAGTGGACGGCTTTGCAGGCGATATTGGCCTGAGCGAGGGAACAGCCGGCGGTTCCGGGACGGGCGCCGCCGATTACATGAAAATAGTTGCTGACGAGATCGTCTGCCTGCAGCTTGGCGGCCGCGGGATTTTCGGGAGCGGCGTCAGGTTTATGCGTCCCGTCTTTGTCGTTTTGACGGCATTCGCAGCGGCAGCGGCAGCAGGAGGCAGGCTGCTTGGACGCCGCGGAAGGCGAGCTTTGGGGCGTTTCGGCGGCGAAAGCGCCTGCGCTTAAGGGCAGGGCTCCAAAGAGGGCGGCGGCAAAAAGCGTTTTAAATAATTTCATGGCAGTTTCTCCCGATTGGCGTTATCTGCCATTAAGATTAGAATGTATAGGCCCATAAGTCAAGAATACAACAATAATATTGTTGATTTACTGTATATTTGAGGAGAAAGTATGAATAAAGGTTTAATTATATTGACTGCGCTCATGCTGAGCGCTCCTTTTACGGCGGCCTGCACCCGTTCCCAGGCCGAAGTTTCGGAAGAACCTGCCCGCCAAAGCATTCAGACAGAAGCTCCCGCCGCCGAAACCGGCGACTCGGAGAGGCCGGCTGCTGAAAATGTCCGGACAGACGTTTCCGCCGGCGGCAATGCCTGGGAATTTAATCCTGCCTGCGAAAGCGGCGGTGAAGACGCCGAAAGCGGAGACGTCCAGGCTGAAAAGCAGAGCGGCGAACCGGCCGAGGGCTTGCATCTTGCCAAATCCGAGGAGCGGCAGATTCCGGGCGGCGAGTCCGTCTGCACGAAGGGCAAGGGCGAGCAAACCGCTCAGGCCGGCGGCAATGATCCCCAGGCCGCCTTCAGGGCCCAGCGTTATATCGAGCCCTCTACCCTGACGAGATTTTTTACCGTTAAGATTAAAAAGGCCGATTCTCCCGAGGTTTTGACCGTTATCACAGATAACGAGAGCTGGCTGTATTATTCCAAAACCTTTAAGTACAGCGACGCCTCCAGCCATCAGAATTATGTAGCTTTTATGATGGCTCATGAGAATGAGCCCTTTGTTCTGGATAACGACGCCTATGACAAATTGAAAAAGTATGCCGTTGAGCCGCTGCCCAAGGAACTGACCGAGCTGAGCAATGAAGAGCTGATAAAGCGCTATACCACTTACGATAACTCGACCAGAAGCCTCAAGCTTCGCTTTGACGCCGGCGTTAAGTGGCTCGATCTGCTCCATCTGTTTTTGGAGAGAGGCTGCGTGCTGCAACAGGGCTGTCTCGATTCCAGCGTTAGCGTTTGGTTTCCCGGATCTTCCAGCACTCCCGGTTTTTAATGGGCGGCTGAGGACTTAAACGGAGCATCCTTAAAGCGCTGCTGCCGAACCGATTTTTAAATTTTGGAAGCGGAGATAATGCATATGAAATCTTTTTGCCGTTTTGTAAAATACAGCGCCTTGGCGTCTTTGGCGATTGGAAGCTGCCTTTGCTTTAATCTGAGCGAGCCTGCGGCGGCTCAGGAGGCGCCGGGCTCGGCTGAGAGGCTGCTGGCCAATATGCCCATGAAGGTTACTCAGTGGGAGGACGTCTGCGGCGCGTATGTGCGCTCCGACAGTTCGCAGTGCACCAACGGGACTATTTTGCTGAAAGAATTCAGCATGGGAATAATCTTTTTCCAGATCGATTTCTGCGAGGGCAATGAGACGGACGGCTGCACGGCTCAGCTGCGTCACAGCGGCTTTTTGACGCTGGACAAGAATAACGTCGGCCGCTATACCTCCGAGGACAAGAATCTCAGCTTAATTGTGGAGCTGAGCGAGCATGCCGATACCGCTCGGGTGAAAGTTGATTCGGTAAAGCCTAAGCTGCACTGGGATTGTAAATTTAATTATGAACATCGGGACTTGGCTCTTACCGCTGAATCGGCTAAAACTTTCCTGGAGGAGCTGCCCACGGCGGCTACAGGCTTAAATAGCTTTAACCAGGGCTATAAGGTAATCGAGGCTGGCGATACAGTGGGCGACGACGAGTTCTTCTATCCCTTCAAGGTCTTTTCCAAGGACGGCAAACTGCTGGGCAAATACTGGTTCTTATCGGATTTATATACGGTTTACAGGGTCGATCCCGATTTTGACAAACCCGTAGTTGTGTACGGAACTCCCATCTTTGAGGTCAAACAGACGGCCGAAAAGTATTTCCGCAAAAAATAGCCGATTCGCTTTGAAAGCGCCGCCGCTCAGTCTTGGTGAGCGCAGCGCCTTCGCCTTGTCATACTGAGCGCAGCGAAGAATCTGTCTGGTATAGATCCTTCGCCTGACGGCTCAGGATGACAAGAAAATGCGGCTCAGGATGACAAGAAAATGCGGCTCAGGCCGACATGAAAACGCGGCTCAGGCGGCATAAAAAAAGGGGCTGTGAAAAAATGAGAAATCTTTTTTCGCAGGCCCTTTTTCTATGCATGCTTTGATAATAGGAACATGCGGAAACCGTAAAAAGCGCACAATCCCCCTTACCCCCATAAAACATGTCTTTCCTTGATCTA